>NZ_NPDD01000165.1 GCF_002272245.1 Bacillus sp. 7884-1
AAGGATTAGTCCTTAATCCAGGGTCTTGAGGACAAATGGCACGAGCTACTAGAAAGATTAGTCCTTAATCCGGGCACTTGAGGACAAATCGGTCGAGCTACTAGAAGGATTAGTCCTTAATAATGGGGTTTTGAAAAGGGGGAGATATGTTTGAAGAAGAAAATTGGCTGCCTGCATGCGCATTATTCCAATATCGACTATATCGAAAGCGCGTTTTCAGCTTATGAACTCGAGTTAAATCATTACGTTGATCCGGGGTTAATATATCGGCTGAAAAACGATCAAGTGGCTGAGGCGGAGAAGAAAGTGAAGGATCAAATAGAATGGATTGCTCAATCTGGAGTGGATGCCATTCTCATCACATGTACGAACTATATTGCATTACTGAAGCAAATCGAGGTTAACATACCTATCATCAAGATTGATGAGCCGTACTTTGAGGCCCTTTGCAAGATCCAGCAGCCTCAGACCATTCTATTTACGAACCCTGACACGGTACAGGGAACGATGTCCAGGCTAGAACAATATGCAAAAAATCGTCAGAAAACGTTGGATATCGAGGTTAAGATTATAGAAAATACCTTTGAATTAATTATGAGTGGGAAAAATGAGGAGTACCAAAAGGCGGTTTGCGATTACATAAAGCAGCTGGATAGCATCCACGGCCTGTCAGTTGCTCAATTATCGATGGTAGCGGCGGCACAGCAGGTGGAGCATGAAACTTCTATCTCGATTATCAATCCATTAAATACGTTAGTTTCATCAATGGTAAATCAATTAAACCTGCAAAAAATTGCGGAACAATGATTGTTCCGCAACACCTGCTGCTTACATTCCTTTTCCGCCTCTAGGAACAAGGGTCGATATTCTTTCCATGCCCGTAAGAATTGGTTTCGCCTGCTGAATCAAAGTTTGTGTGGATTCCAGCGTTAGTGAGCCTTGATGGGCACTCTCGCTGCTCCACACCTCATAAACATACACAGAGTTAGGATCATCAGGTGCCACGCTTACAAGGTATAACTCACAGTCATCTAAGTTTTGCAACGATTCAGCGGCTTCTAATAAAATCGTTGTCAGCTGTTCCCGTTCGCCCTCTTTTGCAATCAACCTGCCGTATATTCCGAATTTCTTCACTTTCATTCCTCCTCTTTTAGTTCCATTTTACTTTAATCACCCTAATAGCTGTTTATTAAGCATCGCTGTAAAATAAATTTTTTTCCTAATCATTTTTTCACCAAAATTTTGGGCAATTTAAAAGGAAACTACTATCAAGGCAGGGATTACCATGAGTGCTCAAAGTGAAGCTTTAAATAAGTTAATTAAAGAACAACGTGAGGGAGCAAAGCAATGGCTGCACTATTGGCAGGAGTTTTCTGCCTTTGATACGTGGCAATTTTGGTTTCATGTGATTATGTTTGTGACCCCGCTAATCATTCTTCTATATGCAATGGACTGGAAAAGGGCATTCCAGTTAGGCTTTTATGGATTTAATGTACATGTTTGGTTTACCTACTTTGATGATTTTGGTACAACTCAAGCGCTTTGGACATATCCTTATAAAATGATT
The DNA here is from genome assembly GCF_002272245.1 of Bacillus sp. 7884-1. Lineage (GTDB taxonomy): Bacteria > Bacillota > Bacilli > Bacillales > Cytobacillaceae > Neobacillus. The sequence goes on from NZ_NPDD01000165.1 coordinate 1,568, forward strand.
CCCTTTATCTCCCACAGTGTCGGATTGGACGCCTCACTGGTCCCGGTATTGTTCATATTGGTGTACCAATGGACGACAAAACATAATAAAAATTATTACATTTATACACTGTTATTAAGTTTGTTTCTCTCATTTATTCTAAAACCTATCTTTGTCATGCATCATTTGTTCAAATTCAACTCATGGGCAAATTACTTTCACCTGTTCTTGACCTATGTCATTATTATCGTCCTATCAAAGGTGATTACAGATTTCTTCATGTTCATGAAAAAAAGGGCAGAAGAGAAGCCATCCGAAGTGGAACCTAAAAAGAATCGCAGGAAGAGAAGGTTCAGATGAAAGTGGGGGACTCAGTTGGATAATACTTATCATGAGGCACATCGGTTTAGCAGTCGACACCGAAAGGATTTAGAAAGGGACCAGGTATGTGGGTGCTTCCATTGCCTAAGGATTTTTAATCCTGCTGAGATTACCGAGTGGGTGGATGATGACGATACCGCGCTCTGCCCTTATTGTGGGATTGATTCGGTAATTGGGGAGAGCTCAGGTTTTCCGATTACAGATATGTTCTTAAAGGAAATGCATAAGATGTGGTTCTAGAATCAAGGATGAATAAAAGCGCCCATCATTTTTAAGCGCATTTATGCATCCTATAAGATTTGACCATAGCTTACGTGCCAAATCTCGATTATATGTGCCAAATTAATAGTTTACGTGCCGAATTAATAGTTTATGTGCCAAATTTCCAATTTACGTGCCAACATGGACACCATGCACGTAAAAAAGCCAGGCAATTTGCCTGGCTTAAGGTTTTAATAGAATCGTTTAAACCCATCAAAGTGGGCAGTGTAGTAAGGGTTGCTTAGGTTAGCGATCGAGACTCCCCTTTTCTCATCGGCATGGAGAAATTCGTTATTGCCAAGATAGATGCCGAGGTGAGAGATTCCTTGTTTATATGTATTTTCGAAAAAGACCAAGTCGCCTGGTTTTGGCTGGTCGACATAGTATGTACGGCTATAGTATCCCGCCGCTGAATAACGGCCGATTTTGTAGCCAGCCTTATTCGCAACATAAAAGATAAAGCCGCTGCAATCAAAGCCATTTAGCGTGGATCCACCCCAAACATATGGTGTGCCCATAACGCTTTTTGCTACATTGATAAAGTCAGTTGCAAATTCTCCGACTGGTTCAACAGGCTTAGTAGGAGTAACGACCGCTGCCTCACCAGAAACCTTCAGCTTTTGGCCAACGTAAATCATGTCCGTTTTCAAACCGTTGATTTCTTTTAATTTCTGAACAGTCATTTTAAATTTCAGGGAAATTCCACCTAATGTATCTCCGCTTTTTATCGTATACTCCGTCGTTTTCTCAGGTTGGACGGGTGGTGCTACTGGCTGTGTGGGAGTCGGAGTCGGAGTTACCTCTGCTGCCTTCCCTGTAACTTTCAATTTTTGTCCCACATATATCCTATCCGAATTCAAACCGTTAAGCTTCTTTAATTCTGCCACACTCATTTTATACTGTAAGCCGATTTTTCCTAAAGTATCACCACTTACAACGGTATAGACAGAAGAAGAATCAGCAGGTGGAGTAACAGGAGTCTGGGCTGGCGGTGGTGTTGGAGCTGCACTCGCTTTTTCTGAAACCTTTAATGTTTGTCCCACATAAATCTTGTCTGAATTCAACCCATTCAGTGATTTCAGTGCAGAAACAGTCGTGCTAAATTGATTGGCAATTTTACCAAGATAGTCGCCGTTTTTGACTACATACGTAGTAGTTGAAGTAGCAGTTGTACTAGTAACTGTTTTTATTGGTTCTGCAACAGCTTCACCAGAAACCTTCAGCTTTTGATTCACTTGCAGAAAATCAGATTTCAAGTTATTCAAGCTCTTTAAATCTGAAACAGTAGTTTGATATTTTGTTGCAATTTTCCATAGAGAATCTCCCTTTTCAACTGTATGCGTACTGGCGTATGCGGAACCTGCATATACAGTCGAAAGAAAGGCAGCAGTCGAAACCGCTCGAACGATTGTTTTCTTCATTTACAGCTCACCTCTATTATTCTGGTATATTACACATATTCTACCATGAATTTCCTTTAAAACGGTATATAAAGTTGCAAACAAAGCCAGAGTAAGGCGAAAAAAGTAGTATTATCAAAGTTTTATAGCAAAATGTCACTTTTTGAAAAACAATATTGTTCGTTTGACAGCACAAAAGGAGTTATTTTTTCAGCCTAAAGCACTATATAATAAGTGTACTATTTTCCTAGGAGGTTCATTTTGAAACATTACAAAAGGTTTATGAAAAAGTATGGGATGATATCTGCCGTTGTCGTCGTTGTTGCTGGAACAACTATTTTACTAGTTTTCAATAAGGATAATAAGGAAAAAGCCGGAGGAATCTCGCAAATGAGTGCAAGTCAAGGAGAGATTCTAACAGATCCAATTGCGAATAAAGCGAATCCAAAGGTCGGGGTAAATAGGACTCCCACAAGTAATAAAGAAGCAGAAAACCAACAAGCAAAAAAGCAGGAAGAAATACTAGAGGAGATTCAGAAAATGGTTGATCCGGAATGGGACAAGGGAATCAAGTCGCGGATAAAAGGCTCTCTGAATTAATGGCTCAAGCGCAAGAAGAATATAAGGCCAAGAAAGAGAGAAATTTGGATATTTCTAGAATCGATGGGAAGTATCAAGCCATTTATAACGATTATGAGGAAGATACGAAGACGATTGTTCTCAAGAACCGACTAAGCGGCTCAGATCGTCATGAAACGAATGCAAAGGTCTTTAACAAGTTCTATTCAAATGTAGAATTATCTTCCATCCTGGTAACGAAATCAGTTTCAACACCTTGGGGAATTTTACAATCACAAAAACAAGTATTGGCTGGTAAGCATTTTAAACATGTTTAACAAGTGGGCGGCGGAGTTAACCCAACTGCCCTGGATGAAGTTTCAAAGTAAATAATGAAGAATGGAGCCCCGCTTTTTGCAAAGTGGGGCTTTATTTGTGCGCCCAGCATGGGTGTAGTTTATTGGGTGCAGGTCCCGAACTGTACAAAGTTATGCCCTTTAAAATAAATAGTACACATTAGTGAATAATATATTAAGAAATGCCTCATACTTCCTGTCTTCAAGGAAGATTGACAAATTTTGAGAAAATACTACAATTAATAAGAATGTATATAATAGAAGAAACAAGAAACAGCTTTAGAAGGGGTGCTGAAGGATTGAAAGGGATTACATCCTGCAAGACATTTAACCTAATTTATGATGGACAGATAAATATAGAAGAGGCAACTTCAACGACCAATGGCTAGGGAAATACTAATTGGAATTTATCTATTCGTATTTAAAATAATATATTCTCTTTTTTACTTTTGTGTAGTCCAGAAAAAGATTACCTTTGTGATCTCATTTGAGGAAAATAATCGTTTTCTCTATCGGGAACTAATCAAACAAGACCCTTCCATGGATATGATTATATTACATAAAGGAAAAATCTCTAAAGGATTTCAGAAGCTTTTAACCCAAAATACAAAAGCGATTCACTTTACCAAGAATGTAAAGAACTGGATTACTGCAGTCTATCATATTTCCACTTCGAAAGTGATTATTGTCGATAATTACTATGGATTTTTAGCAGCGATGCGTTTCAAGGAAAATGTCGAATGCATCCAAATCTGGCATGCAGCGGGCGCTCTTAAAACATTCGGATTTGCAGATAAATCGACGTTAACTAGAAGCAAAAGAGCCAATAAACGTTTCAAGAGGGTATACTCTAAATTCCATAAAATAGTTGTGGGATCGGAGAAAATGGCAGAAATATATTTTGACGCTTTCAATACAGCTCCTGAAAATATATTGCGTACAGGAATTCCTAGAACAGACTTTTTTTTCAATAAAAAGAAAATAGCAGAAAGAAAAGCAAAGGTTCTGAAGAAATATCCAAGCTTTGAAGGTAAAAAAATCATTATGTATGCACCGACATTTCGGGATGGATTAATGAATGCTGACCAAATGCCATTAGATGTTGAAAAAATGTACATGGAATTTAAGGATGAATATCTATTGCTTATCAAAACGCATCCTTCCGTAAATAATAGCAATCGGTATGAGGAACAATATCCAGAATTTGCTTATAATTTATCCAGCTATAGGAGAGTAAATGATTTGCTAGTCGTTGCCGATTACCTAATCACGGATTACTCATCTATCCCATTTGAATATGCCATTCTACAGAAACCGATGATTTTCTTTGATTATGACTATGAACAATATAAGAGAGAAAGAGGGCTCATTCCAGACTATAAAAAGATAGTTCCTGGTCCTATTGCATACAACACAGAACAGATTGCCAAAATCATTCAGGAAAATAACTTTGATATGGATCAAATTCGTGAGTTTTCAAAGGACTGGAATACATTTTCGGATGGTCATTCATCGAAAAGACTAGCTGGGTATGTTGTACAGAGAATAAATCATTAGTATAAAAAAGAACGGACTGATTCTGTCCGTTCTTTTTATATTTTATATAGGGAATTTCACCCATATTTAGAATTGGGTGTGCTATAATATTTACATTGTTTTAACAAATTCGACAAAAGCTTTGTTGCTTATTTACAATTCCCTAATAACCATTGACATTTTCTCATAAAATATTACAATTTGATAGTATGTTTAATTAGTAAACTAATTGAACCGAAAAATAGATTTGATAATAAATTCAGTTGACAACGAATAAAGGGGGGACAAATTTGAAAAAAGTATTAACCTATGGCACATTTGATATACTCCATTTTGGACATATAAATATACTAAAAAGGGCTCGTGAATTAGGCGACCATTTAACAGTAGGCTTATCTACGGATGAGTTTAATGCATTAAAAAATAAAAAGTCCTATCATAGTTTCGAAAATAGAAAGTTAATTTTGGAATCCATACGTTATGTTGATCATGTGATTCCAGAAAAGAATTGGGATCAAAAGGTTAGAGATGTAATTTTAAATGATATTGATATATTCGTGATGGGTGATGATTGGAAGGGGCAATTTGACCATTTGAAGGAATATTGCCAAGTCATTTATCTTCCAAGAACAGTAGGTGTTTCTACTACAAAAATAAAAAAAGAATTGGCTGCAGTATCGTTTGCTTAATAATCGGATGCTATAGCATTTTTCAATTATTTTTTTATGATCATTTGAGAAATATTCATGGAGATGAGGTAATGAAGAATATCCCATTTTGGGATTATTTTTTTTGCATGCCATCTCCATTAATAAAATAACACTAGTTGTAAAAACTAACTTTAATGATAAAGATCATTGTAGTTATGATGGAGGTTGAATGTGAGGGAGCTTTTACAAACATTACTGAAATCGAAATCAATTATTAAAAAAATGTATCATATTTTGTTTAATTTAATTGGATATCTACCAGTAAAAAAGGATCTAATTATATTTGAAAGTTTTCTTGGTAAACAATACAGTGATAACCCAAGAGCCATATATGAATATTTGAAAGAACATCACCCTGAGTATCAACTATTGTGGAGTATTGATAAAAGGTATAAACAGAATTTTCTCGATGCAAAGGTATCATTTGTTAATCGTTTTTCAATCAAATGGTTACTTCTGATGCCACGTGCTAATTTTTGGGTCATTAACAGCAGGATGCCTTATTGGATAAGAAAACCAAAGCATACCGTTTATTTACAAACATGGCATGGAACACCCTTAAAGAAACTGGCTGCTGATATGGAAGAAGTTCACATGCCGGGTACAACCACGGATAAGTATAAGCAGCTTTTTTTAATGGAAACCCGTAATTGGGACTATTTGATTTCACCGAATCGTTATTCCACAGATATTTTCCAAAGTGCCTTTCAGTATAACAAAGAGAAAATATTAGAAACCGGATATCCTAGAAATGATTATTTAATCAATAATAATACTATAGAAGCTGTTAACAGTATTAAGAAATCACTTGGATTACCAAAAAATAAAAAGATAATTTTGTATGCACCTACATGGCGTGATGATGAATATGTTAAAGTGGGACAATATAAGTTCACATTGCATTTGGAATTGGAACAGCTTCAAAGCTCTTTAGGTGATGAGTATGTTATCTTATTAAGAATGCATTATTTAATTGCCAATAAAATGGATGTGTCCACTTATAAGGGTTTCGCTCACGACTTTTCCAAACATGATGATATCCGGGATCTATATTTAATAAGTGATGTGCTTATTACAGATTATTCATCTGTCATCTTTGATTATTTGTGTTTAAAAAGGCCAATAATTTTTTATACATATGATATTGATTCCTACCGGGATAAATTAAGAGGGTTTTATTTCGATATCGAAAAGGATGCACCTGGGACTTTAGCTAAAACAACAGAAGAGGTATTAGAGGCAATTAAATCAATTGAAACAAAGCCATCAGAATCATTAATACGATTTCATCAGGAATTCTGCAATTTAGAGAAGGGGATTTCAACTGAGAGGGTAGTAAAAAGTGTGTTTTTAGAAAGGGCAACAAAATGAGATCATTACTTCAAATCATGAAAGACCATATTAGAAATTTTTATTTAATTATTCGCTTGTCAGTTTTTGAATTAAAGAGCAGTAGTAACAATCTTTATTTAGGAATGCTGTGGGAAGTTATTAATCCGTTGATATTGATCGGCATTTATTGGTTTGTATTTGGTATGGGTATAAGAGGCGGAGAGGATGTAGAGGGAATAGAATATTTTCCTTGGATGCTTTCGGGGATAATCGTTTGGTTTTTTATTTCTCAGGCATTGTTACAAGGCTCGAAATCCATCTATTCAAGAATTAGGATCATTTCAAAAATGAACTTTCCAATGAGTGTTATTCCATCATTTGTGATTACCTCTAGGTTTTATCAGCATTTGATACTATTAGGAATTACGATAATTATCTTGGCTTTTTCTGGGTATACACCTACTGTCTATTCCTTTCAGTTACTTTATTTCATGGCAGCGAATTTTGCATTTTTGATATCGATTTCGTTAATTACATCAACCTTAGCAACGATTATTCGTGATATTCAAATGGTTGTTCAATCTGTGGTTCGGGTATTATTGTATTTAACGCCTATTTTGTGGACAACGGATAAATTACCTGCAGCCATTAGAGGAGTATTAAAGGTAAATCCCATCTACTATATTGTTGAAGGATATCGGTCAGCATTGTTGGGAACCAATTGGTATTTTATCGATCATTTCCTGTATACGGCTTATTTCTGGGGGCTTGTGCTTGTTCTTTTATTGATTGGTTCTGTTCTACATATGAAATTTAGCCAAAGATTCGTGGATTTATTATAAATATTTTTCTTTAAGCCTTCCTAATCTAGGAGGGTTTTTTTATAAAAATAATTGGAAAATATTTTAAGCATTGGGAGAAACAATACAGAGAACGTTGTAGGGAAGTCAAAGGGAATAGTAGTTTGCCGAAAAAAAGTATGGTATAATTTCAACTGTTGTAAAAAAATTGTAAATTCATGTTTATATATATAATAGTTTAATAGAAAATAAAGTTACAGATTGATAGATGGAGTTTGGTTTAAGGAGGCGAGAATTTGAAAAAGGTCATTACGTACGGAACGTTTGATTTAATGCATATGGGGCATATTAATCTGTTAAAGCGGGCCAAGGATTTAGGAGACTACCTTGTTGTCGCGATCTCTACTGACGAATTTAATGCTTTAAAGAATAAGAAGTCTTATCATAGCTATGAGAACAGAAAGCTGATTCTAGAAGCAATTCGTTATGTTGATGAGGTAATTCCTGAAAGCACGTGGGAACAGAAGGCTGAAGATGTAAAAAATCACGATATTGATGTTTTCGTGATGGGGGACGATTGGAAAGGGAAGTTTGACTTTCTCAGGGATCATTGTGAAGTAGTATACTTACCGCGTACTGTTGGTGTTTCCACGACTAAAATTAAAAAGGAATTACTAGTAGCGAAGTAATTATCTATAAAAAAGTCCCTCCTAAATTAGGAAGGACTTTTTTAATAGGACAAAAATCAAATAGCAAAATGCCACAATAACCTACTGCTTTTGGGCTTTTTCAAGCTCTTTAACTCTTGCGGTTAATTCTTGAACGGCTTTAATCAATGGTGGAATTAATTCATCATATCCAATACTTAAAACATCATCCCCGCCATTTAAAGAATGGTCTTGGAATCCACCGAAATCGATTCCTGTTTCGTCAATAATTTCTTTGACTTCTTGAGCAATCAATCCATGATGATAACGATTGCGTTTACGAGAACCATTTTTCTGATGATGAATTTCGTTTCCTTCAGCGTCCACATCAACATAACTCTCACGATAATCCCACTTAAAATCAACTGGACGCAGTGCATTAATAAAATCTAAACCTAACTTCGTTTCCTGAATATCTGCTTTATCACGACGGTCTGAACGGTTCTGAACAGTACCAAAAACATAAGTGGAGGTGGCGCTATCTCCTAATTGTACTTGGTTGCTTCCTGTTGCCGAAGTATTTGCACCGATGCCAGTAACATTTTTATAAGCCGCTGTTTTAGAGTTATTCAAAGCGTTGTAACCAATAGCTGTATTACTGGTACCCGTTGTATTAAATCCCAATGCACCTGTGCCAATGGCTGTATTATGATTCCCTTGATTAACATTTAAAGTGCTTGCTCCCACGCCAACATTTCCAGTAAAACTGCCATTCGCTTTTGCCATTGCACTGCTTCCAATTGCTACATTACGAACAGGCTTGTCATTTTTATTGGTAAATTGCATTCCTGAAAATGCTTGATAACCGATGGCTACATTATGTTCGGAATGAACTAACTCCTGAGCTGCTGATTTACCAATGATCACATCCGCGGTCGTATCCATTAAGTGATATCCTGCTCTTGATCCAATGACTGTTGAATTTAAGGACTTAATCCCATGCTGTAAGGCAGCCTCGCCAATTGCTACACAGCTCTCTGCATTTAATCCACCTTCTAAAGCGGAGTATCCAAGGGCAACATTTTTTTTGGGAGTAATAGCAAATCCCAAAGCATTTCTGCCAACTCCAACGTTCGAAGTTGTATCATCAGGGGTGTTAGGAACAAAAGCTGGATTACTAATGGTGCCTGCATACTGTCTCCATTTAGGCCAGTATGCATCTAAAATAGCTGTATCTTCACCATCTTTAAAATATCTATGCCTGCCTGTCACTTTTTTATTTCCAATATTCTTTCCTGCTGTTGATCCAATCATTGTGTTTCGGTCAGAATAGTAGGCCCAGTGTAAGGAGTCTATGCCTATCGCTGTATTAGCATAACCATCTTCTAACTCTTTTAAAGCATTACTACCAACAGCAGTATTTCTTACAGTAGCAGTATTATTTTGAAGTGCCTTATCACCTACCGCCGTGTTACCATACGATTTTGCGGTTAATTTAGTGCCGGCATCTAATCCAAGTGTAGTATTATTTAGAATTGTAGTTCCTTGTTTTATGGAATTTACAGGTAACGCCTTATCATCTAAATTTATTTCATTACCTTGAATAATCAAAGTTGCCCCAGCTCCTTTACAAAGAGAGGAAGGAACATACTCTGATTTATAAGTTCCTGGCGGGAACAAAAGGATTCCATCCTTTTTATCTGCTTTTTTAATGGAATCGGAATCATCCGTAAAACCATCGCCTGCAGCGCCAAACTGCTTTATGTTGTACCCAATGTCCGATAACTGTTCATTTAACATACTAATTTTTTCGGAATTTGACAATTCTTTACTTTCTACATCAATTGTGGTGGAATCAGAACCTTTTGCATGTCCAACTTTATAACCAAAAGTGAAAGATAATAACCACATAACAAAGTTAACTATGAAGTTTCTTCTTTGCAAAATATCACCCCATTAAGCATATACTGACCTATTTTACTAAATAATAATAATCTTACATTATTTTGAAGTTTCCTAGATTCCTCAAATAACGTAATCAAAAAACTGACTGGGAGTGCCCAATCAGTTTTTTGATTACACTTTATATTTCTCCGAAGTTCTGAGGCTTATCTTTGCTATATCCCATGTTGAATAGAATTGCTTCTACAATCCTCTTTGAAGCCTGACCATCACCATAAGGGTTAGAAGCTTTCGCCATTTTATTATGTGCTTCCTTATCTGATAACAGTTCGTCAGCAAGTGAAAAGATTGTCTCTTCGTCAGTACCTGCTAACTTTAAGGTACCTGCATCTACTCCTTCAGGCCGTTCTGTTGTATCTCTCAATACGAGGACTGGAACACCTAGGGAAGGGGCCTCCTCTTGAACACCGCCAGAATCTGTCAGGATCAAATAGGCTCTGGAAGCAAAATTGTGAAAGTCGATAACATCCAAAGGTTCGATTAGATGAATTCGATTGTTTTCCCCTAGAATTCTATTCGCAATTTCCCGAACTACCGGGTTCATGTGAACAGGATATACAACCTGAACATCATGATGTTTCTCAACCAGCCTTCTAATTGCATGGAACATATTCTCCATCGGTTTACCCGTATTTTCACGGCGATGCGCTGTCATCAGAACTAATCGATCATCACCGAGTCTTTCTAACACTGGATGAGAATAACTTTCTTTTACCGTTGTTTTAAGAGCATCAATCGCGGTATTACCAGTAATAAATATCGTATCTTCATTCTTATTCTCTGATACGAGATTTGCTTTTGACTGATTCGTAGGTGCAAAGTGAAGGTCTGCTAAAACACCTGTAAGCTGACGATTCATTTCCTCCGGATAAGGTGAATACTTATTTCTTGTTCTTAGACCAGCTTCTACATGCCCGATTGGAATTGAATTATAGAATGCTGCTAAGCCAGCGACAAAAGTAGTTGTGGTATCACCATGAACCAAGACAATATCAGGTTTTACTTCTTGAAAAACTTTATTCAAACCGTCCAAGCAGCGTACCGTTACATCGATTAAGGTCTGTCTATCCTGCATGACGTTTAAATCATAATCAGGAACAATTTCAAAGATATTCAGGACCTGGTCAAGCATTTGTCTATGTTGAGCCGTTACCGTTACGATTGATTGAATATGCTCATTCTTTTCTAATTCTTTTACAAGCGGGGCCATCTTAATCGCTTCAGGTCTAGTACCAAACACTGTCATTACCTTTACTTTATTATCCATACATTCATTCCTCCATGCATTGTGATTCAATTAGACTTAGATAATCCCTTCAGAGTTAAGGAACTCAATGATTCGGTCTGTGTTTTTACCGTCATTGAATTGATTAATTTTCAAGTACTTATCTTTATACTTTTTCTCAAGATGATAATGATTATTTATCGCATGTTTGACAGTATCAACCAGTTCTTCGACATTATAAACGACCGGCCCAGGTGCATTTTCATCATTTACAGGAGGGATAGCCTTATACTGCTTAATCAAATAATCTTTTTCTTCCCAATAAAAAATAGGATATGCCCCTCGGTACTGAGCATCATATATCGCGGATGAATAATCCGTAATAAAAACCTTTGAAACTTTCAATGCCTCTGAAGGGTTATCAGAAATGATATCTTTATATTCCGGCATATTTCGATAAATATGCTCGGAGAATTTATTATGAGGAACGATTATTAGCTTGTCCAATAAGCCTTCTTTTTCAAAGGCTTTGATAACCTTTATTAGTGTGTTGTAATAGGTGGTTTCCTCTATATTGTTATTATAAATAAGTCCTTCTTCCCAATATCTGTAGGTTGGCATAAATGCAATTTTATCAGCTCCAGGATCTAACTTCGCATGGTCAAAGGTAGCTAACCCTGTAAGTAACAGATCTTCACGGGCATATTTCATCTTATAAAATTCACCGGCTTCAAGCTCAGAGCTAATGACTGATTTATACATATTGTAACTGTTTTTATCTTTATGAAAACCAAAGGCCATCGGATTATCAACAGGCTTCGCAAACATAATACCGTGTTGTAAGAATACAAGTGGTACTTCCATTATTTTATTTCTTAAACTGTCGATGAACAGTCTATCGTTTAGTACATGGTTTGAAAGTTCACTGGCAATTAAATAATCAGCATTAAAGATAGAAAGATAATGCTTAAAGCTATACTTTTCGATAACGTTGGATCCATACTTCTCCTTCATAAAAGGGTAATGATCAGACTGTTTATTGAGAATAAAGTAGTTCGCAGAGTTCGGCGTATCAGTTTTCATTACCTTTTCAAAGACCCGGAATCCTGATTCATCAGCTTTGTTACTTTTCTTTTCAAAATATAAGTTTACATTTTTATTCCTATTTTTAAACAGCTTTGAAACCATTTGGGCCGCTCTAATCTTAATTCGATTAACGAGTGAGTATTCCTCGGCGTACGGAATGGTGGTAGAAGTGATATTACCTTGTAGATTGGTTCTAAGTATTTGTAAATTATCGTTATGCTTTCTAAAAGTAAATGTTTTTACCTTTTCATCATTTTTTTTAAATCTTAAGTTATGAATGATTTTATCTTCATTACCAACAAATAAATTATGGTGGATTCGCTCATCTATATTTAAAGAGGAAACTGGTACCTTAAAGAAACCATATCGTTTTAAATATTTTATACCGCTAAATGGCCTTTGAAACTTTGCAACCTTATGGTCTGAATTCCTTAAATATAAATACTCGAATTTCTGAAAAGAGTTATAAGCATGATGAGTGAATCTGCCAAAAATATAAAAGTTATTTCTTGTTGATAAGACCTTTAGGTTCGATTTGTGCTGAGTTACTCTTATAGGATTACTTTTGACAATAAAAACCCCATTCGTTTGCAGGTAAACAAAATATCTGGCCATATTAATCGTGTAAATAGCTATAATATTTTCATTCTTAAACTTTTTTACAAGGGATTTATCAAACAGTTTTTCCGGAACAGCTTTGTTCATTCTTTTAAAATTCACGATTGCTGTATCAGTAGTGTACTTATTTCCGATTTCGATCTCATTACGGTTTTTAATCGTAACAAATAAGTTTGGATTATCTGTTATTGCATTAAAGAGGATTTTGAAAACATTAAATTCCTCATTTAAGTAATCATAGGTTAAGACAATATGATAGATATCATATTGAACCATTGATACGACAATAAATCTTGCTTTCGTTTTCCTTCTATAAAGCGGCCATTCCATATTAAAATCGATAGGGTTTGTTGTTAAAAAGTCATCAATTTCATGAATAGCTTCATTGTCTTTATCTATGATAGCTAGCCTGGCTAACCCAATCTGCTCGATAGATAGATGTTTATAATTATTTTCAATGGTAAATGTAAAGGTGTTTTTAGATTTTAAAGGTCTAGATGTTCTACTTTTTGTTTCCTTTAAAATGTAAATCTTATTTTCTAAAGCGTAAATGTAGAGGATATACTCATCATCAATTTGATATTCTATTAAAATCTGGTTTCGTACTTCATAATCAAACAGAAGCTTTGGATCATCAGCTGTCAGATCATCCATGTAAATTTTAAATGATTGAACATTTTTCACAAATATATGAATTAGTGTATCATCATACTCCAACACTTCAATGAGGTTATTGTAGGTATTTAACAATGTATGTCCTCCTTAAAAGCTTTTAACTACAATGATTTTACAAAGTCTTCCAAAAAAGACGTTAACTTAAACTATTCTACACGAAAGTCATTTTTTTTTAAACCAAAATGTAAGAATTGGGACTTTTTGCATACAGTTAATATGTTCAACATTCAACAAAAAAAGATGCAATTTTGCAATTCCACTGCAAAAATTACATCTTTACGATTTAAAGGTGTTTTTTAATATAGGTAATCAATACCTTCGTTGTTCACATTAATGGCTTCATTAAGTTCCTCTTCTGTAATCCCGAGAATTTCACAAATTTCATCCTCTGTCATTCCATCATTTAACAAATTTTCAACCATTTTTGAATTTAACTTTGGATTTGTACTCACAATGAAACCCTCCTTGTAAATAGCATTTGTACTAATATCTTAACATGTTATTTACAGCTATTTAGCTCATTTCATACCCGGAATTTCTTGTAGTTCCAACAGAATAAATAAAAAATAACAAAGAAGAATGTAGAAATAAAAAGAAAGTTGTCTACATTAGTGCTATTGTAGACAACTTTTGAGATGACTATACTCTTAGGAATCCTTAAATAAGGATAATCCGCTTCCTAATTTAATTAATTTTTTCTCAGATACTTTCTGTTTCATCGTGATGGCATTTATCAAATTAAAAATGAAATCTAGATTATCCATAACGAGTGGCGTATGTCTCTTGCTGCTAGTATTAATAATCATATTGTTGCCTTTTACTTTTGATTTCAAAAACTTGCTTAATTGAACTGTTTCATTAAATTGCTCATCCTCTAGTCCAGTGTAGAGGTGTATAGTTGTGTTATAACAATTTTCGCTCTTATATAAATCTGGTTCAAAAAAGATATTGTCTATATATTGCTCAAATTGTGGATCTGGAGTGGGGAAAAATAAACTCTTATAACGTTTCATATGCTTTTCAATATATTTGATGGAATGTACTTGCGGCACTAATGAAAAAACATTGTTGATTTTTGGGTTTAGTAACCCATATAATAATGCTCCTGTTCCGCCCTTGCTGCTGCCATATGTCGTCACGACTTTATAATTATTGTCTTCGATAAATTGGGTTAAGCCTTGATTCAATTCAGCAATAATGTTTTTTCCGGAATCAACCATGTACCAGCCATAGCTATTTGAAAAATAGTCTTCTAAAAATAAATAATCAACATTTTTATAAGCCTATTCCTGATGAAATCATGGATAAAATTTTACTAAATCAAATCTCCCGCGAGGAAGTGATTGGAACACAATAACTAATTTGTCACTTTTGTTGTTAACCCATTTACCTTTAATCATTTGATTAAATTCCATATAATATTGAATCCCCTTTAATTATGTCAATAATTTTTGTTTCTTCCAAAACTCCGTAAACTCTATTTTTTTATGTTCTAAGGAGGAGCCTTTTTAAAATATTCGCCACTTTAAAGCTAGCTTCATTTTTTTTAGCATGAGCCCATAAAGCTCTTATAATGGAAGATTCCTGAAGCACTAAACCGCGTTTTCTCTTTTGGAGCCACTTAGCATTTTTAATGATCTCTTGATAGATACGGCTCGAGTTGTGATGGTCTGTGTAGGTAAGATAATGTTTTCTCATCACAGCATATTTTTCTTCTTCTTTAAATCTTTGTTCGGCATACTTTTTAATCAAATCGATTAATGTTTCAACATTTCGAGCTTGGTCACCAAATAGATTCTTTTCCATATCGATGTAGCTTCCCTGGTACTTGATATAGTCTTCTAAATCGAATTGGTAAAAGATAATAGGTTTTTTTTGATAATACATATCCCATGCAACACTTGAATAGTCTGTTATTAATAGAGAAGACTTCATTAACAATTCATTAACCTGTGCTTCTCCAAATTGGTAAATGGTAATTCGTTTGTTCGTACTAGTAAATTGATCAATATACTGTTTAAATTTAGGATGAATAAAGAAATTAAGATAGATATCGTATTGCTCCAAAAGTTTCTCTAGATCATAAGAATTTAAAAGTGAAACATACTGCTTATAATATTCTGTACGAATAAATTTATCTTCAGGCAGATCATCCATCCATGACCTCCAGGTCGGCATGAGAAGAATGGTTGATTGACCCGTTGATTTATCTTTGAGTACATCCCACCGACTTAGCCCTGTAATAATAATTTC
Source organism: Bacillus sp. 7884-1 (assembly GCF_002272245.1). Taxonomy (GTDB): domain Bacteria; phylum Bacillota; class Bacilli; order Bacillales; family Cytobacillaceae; genus Neobacillus. Next base: position 17,347 of record NZ_NPDD01000165.1, read on the forward strand.
TCTCTCTTTATAGCCGAAATTATTTTTAATAATTTCTTTTTCATGTTCAGAGGATACAACAAATAAATCTACAGCATTTTTGCTGGCTTTTTTGAATACGTTATCAACCCTTTTCAAACCGATGACTCCATGCTGTAAAAAAACCTGGCGTTTACGATCGAGAGCTTTTTTTAACCTTCCTTTTTGTATTCTAATATCATAGGCATGTCCTTTGGATTCTGATGAAATGAGTAATTTTGCGGCAAACATATAGACCATATACGTAAAGCTCATGTAATGAATAACCTTATCGTTCATAGACTGCACATTAGCAAAATCTGGAGATTCCTTTTTAATGACATAAAAGAAATTATTTTTCTTTGCATTTTGATAACAATATCGGAAAAAGTAATAGCCATTGTCTTGGGCACTATCCGAAAATTTTTCAAAGCCCAGCCAAATATTTTTCCGATCGAAATACCATTTGAACAAAAGATAGAATAAATAGGCAAAATTTTCTTTCCTGTAAAACGCTGATGATTCATGGGATTCTTTTTCTTTGTACAGAAGTGCGAGCGTATTTGCTGCTGTTATATAAGGATGTACCCAGAATCCATTCTCGTAAGTATAGGATTGTTTCATCGATTTTTTATTTACAGCCTTTCGGACTTTACTGGAAGGATTTTTTAATCGGATCCAGCCTTCCTGTTTTCCGAAGTCAGCAACTAAATAAAAATCCCAATAATAATTTTGCAGTTTCAGTGAAGAAAGGTCAATAGTAAACGTTACCATACTTTTCGTTTGTGTCATTTTCACTTCGGAAACCGGAAATTCATATTTAATGTTATCCGTTTTGCTTCGGTATCTTAAAATGATGGACTTTATATGAAAGGATTGAACTTCGGTTAATTGAACTTGAACTACACCATTAATAAATTGATGATTCATTTTAAACTTTACTATTTTCACATTTGAATCTAATTTTTCATTTATAAAATGATGGGGTTCAATAAATAGTAAAGAAAGTCCTTTTAATTCGTTTATATAAGCTGTCACTATATTTACTCCATCCGTTGAAGCCGGGGGGAAGTAGCGCTTTTCCTTGGGAGCCAATTCTTGGTCAAATACACCCAGCGCGTTTCTTACAATCTTGCCGAGGTGATTCTTGGTTTCAAGGTAGAAATCCCAACGTGAAGTTTGGTTATAATAAGCTTGAATGAATGCATTCAGATTAATGGTAATGGAAGAATCATGAATGTTTTCTGATGTGATATCTTCCATCCATTCCGTTTTTGAACCTCTTTCCACCATTATGATCTTATCGGTAGCTTTAGGAAGGTTCTTGATTGAAAAAGATAGGGTGTTATGATTCTGATTAAATTGAATGTCACTGATAATGGTTTTATCCTTTTCTATCATGATGTAATACCTCCTTTCGAAATGATACTCTCTGGTGAAATGGGCCAATAAAGGGTATTCAGTAAAATATTTTAACATTATCAAACAGTTTTCGACAAAAGTATTCTGTGTAAAGGAAACATTTATTTCATTTTAACTGTTACCATTTAGTATTTGCAGACTGATCTAAAAAAACAAGCTATTAAGAGAGAACAGCTTTACAAAGACTAAACAAAACTTTAAGCTTCCCTTTACATTAAGAGAGTAGTATTGGAATCAAGAAAATGAAATGACCCTTTTATACTGAAAGAGTATACCAAAAGGCAGGGGGACAGTGTCTATGAAATCTTGGGCATATACGGAGGATGGTTATCTAGTTGCAGGTATTACTGAAAATGGGCTTCCGTACTTTGAGAAAAAGCTACTGGGATGGAATGATCATAAAGACCCTTCAAATAAGGAAGACTTAGTCGTGATTAGTGCTGTCATCTATGATGATGGAACCCAAATGGTACTAAAGAATAGATACGCTTCTGAAGAGGCTTTTGCCAATCCTCTAATTAGAAAAAAAGGAGAGGAAATGGAGCAGGTTGTTCTGAAAGAGGTGAAATTATGGTTAAACGGTGCGGATTGAATATAAATAGGTGAAGCTGATAAAAGGGATTGAACTCCTGTTCTTATCAGCTTTTTTTGTTGTTACTTTGTAAAGGTTTGACTTGCATGGATTTGTTTTAATTCGTACACTCTTCATTTATCAAAAATGGTTACTTTCATTTTATATTAGTAATAAGCTGCATGGTAATAAGCAGCAAACTTTTAGTCTAGACAATTCTGACATTTTAAAGGGAATGTAAATTATGTGATATTATGTCCTATATGGTTGTTTGATTATTTGCGTGGAGGAATGCGAATAATAAGGAAAATTCGAATGCTCCCATCGGAGTATGCATATAAGGAGTACTCATGAAAGCATCAGTTGTTTTAAAAAATGTTACAAAAAAATATAAAATGTATAAAAGGACCTCTGATAAATTATTGGATTTAGCGATGCCAAATGGATATGGCAGGGACTTTTATGCGTTGCAAAATATTAACTTTGAAGCATATGAGGGCGATATCATCGGGATTATTGGTGTAAATGGAGCAGGTAAATCAACCATTTCCAATTTAATTTCCGGTGTCATCCCACCGACCTCTGGGAAGGTGAAAATTAATGGGGATGCAGCCTTGATTTCGATTGCGGCAGGTCTTAATAATGAACTAACCGGCCGTGAGAACATAGAACTCAAATGCTTAATGCTGGGCTTTAAAAAGTCGGAAATCGAAAAACTGATGCCGGAGATTATTGAATTCGCGGAGATTGGTGAGTTTATCGACCAGCCTGTAAAGAAATATTCCAGCGGGATGAAATCAAGATTGGGGTTTGCGATTTCAGTTAATATTAATCCGGATATCCTGGTTATTGATGAGGCACTCTCAGTAGGGGATAAAATCTTTGCACAGAAATGCTTAGATAAGATGAACAGTTTTAAAGAGAAAGGCAAGACGATTTTCTTTATTAGTCATTCGATTGGCCAGGTGAAGGAATTTTGTCAAAAGGCTCTTTGGCTGGAAGCGGGGGAAATCAAGGCCTACGGGCCGGTTGAAGAAGTAGTCCCTCAGTATGAGGAGTTTATTCTTGAATTTAACAAGATGTCGAAGGAAGAAAAGAAAAAGTTCAATGAACACGTTGCGGAAAAACGCAGCAGGCTGCAGCATGAACCCATTCCGACAGATAAGGGTACGGAACCTTCCAGAAGCGAGATGGCAAAGAAGAAGCCGAAGCGTAAACTCAATATCTTTCGTTCCTTTTTAGTCCTCCTGCTCGTTGTGGTTTCTGGAACGTTATATGCAAATTGGAACACGGTGTCTAATTTCTTACAGCAAGAAGAAAAGGTATCGGTAGCCAAAGAGGAAAAACAGTTGGAAACCGAGACGCCGCCTGTAGAGCCTGTGGAGGAAACCACAAAGGACCTTCGGTATGTCAATATTGAAGCGGGATTCGTAAGAGACGCTCCTAATTTATCTACAAGTAACAAAATTACCATGGTGACTTTCGGGGAGTCGATTACTGTTAAAGAAACTGTGAAGGATCCTGAGGGGGATTTTAACTGGCTAATGTTCTCCCTGCCTACAGGGCAGGATGGCTGGATTAGTGAGCGATTAGTGACCCAAGTACAAGCTCCGATTGATGAAGTGGCCTTTATGTCAGAGTTGGAACAATTAGATCAAACTGATGGGTTTTCTTCGACTTTAGAGGTAATGGGGAAATCTCAACAAGAACTCTTGGAATCAGAAGTTGGGGATCTAGAAATTTCGTATGATGATAATAATATGGTGAGGGAGTATAGCATCAATTTGAATGGTATTTCTATCGATAGTCTAGTTGAACTCGTTGGAGAACCAACCGTTCAGCTAGATGACTCGGACTACTTATATCATGGTAATAAGGTTGATGTCATACTGTATAGCCAAAATGGATCATTCACGACCATGACCGTAAAAAAGGTAGCCGAAGACAAGAATAGCTTATAAACATGCCAAAAAAACTGATTGGGAGATAAAGTAAATCCCAATCAGTTTTTTGTTGTTTTACGTTCGGTATCTTATAATACTTTGAATAATACGAACATGTAGCTGCATCGACTGTTCTACTAAGGAATAGTAGATAACTCCATGCATATTTTAGGATTGCTCTCCGATGTTCTCCTCTTTTTAAATCCTACAAACTTCAACTGGAAATCTATTTACAAATATCTATTAAACTATTAAAATACTTAAATGGAATGAATAAGAGGAGGATATTTGAAATTGAACACAAAGAAAAAGTACAGTAGCACGAAACAAATCAATTTCTCAATGATTGTGAAAAAGGCATACGAGAAGGGGATAAATGAGAGTGAAATAACACTTGAAAAGTTGATTGAGGATCTAAAAATTGATCTAAGGAACATGATGATCAATTAATGCATTCCTCAGTTTTATATATTCAATATCGATAAAATCATTAAGGACGGTACCCGGTACCTTCTTTGAAAGATTTTGATCAATTGCCAAAATCAATAAAGAAATCACTACGATATATTAATCAAGACGTGAAAACAATAGAGAAATTAGAACATATTGAAAAAACATTAAAGCTTTATATCGCAAAACGAAAGCTTCAGTTAAAAAATCAAGGCAGTTAATATCGAAGAGAAAGACGAGTGGTATCCCTTGTCTTATAAGAGTGTTGAGAGATAAACCCTAGTTCAAGTTCATGGGTATGAAAATTCATAAAACACAACATATGAGGATTTCTTTAAATGATATATTAAAGTAAAAAAGCCTGATCGTATTTTACTTTTATGAAGAATAAATATATAATCATGAAAAATAACACCTTTTTATCCAGTAACCCCCTATTAAAAATAGGGGGTTGTCTTTGTATATTTGGCATTAAGCGGTGAAAATAAAGAGCCCTTCTCTGCTGGAATAATTTGTATACCAACCCAACCAAATTTGCCATCTATCTAACATCTATTATTCATCTCTATTCCTTAGGAATGGTTGAAAATATCGCTAAAATATTTAAATAATAAAAAAATAAACTCACGACATAAAAAACCTGATTGGAAGACTTCCCAATCAGGTTTTTACTGCTGTTTAGATTATTGTAGTTCTAACTGCGCTTTTAATTCATTTTGAACACGAAGCTGTTCATCTTGTGGAATTTGTAGATAGTAAATACCATTGATTTTAGTACCTGTACCTTTGATTTCCATTTGTTGAACATTGCTTCCGGCTGTTTTGTAATTCTTTTGAATATCAATCATTTGATCAAAGGTTAAATTGGTTTTGACATTTTCTCCGATTGCTTTAAAGATACTGGAGAAGTTCGTTAAGCTTGATACACTTGCTCCTTCTTTGATAACAGCTTGGATCACTTGGCGCTGTCTTGTGTTACGGCCAAAGTCACCGTTAGGGTCTTCTTTACGCATTCTAACGTATGGTAAAGCTTCCTCACCGGTTAAGGTAATTTCACCAACAGGGAAATGAACATTATCATAAGAGAAATCGAGAGTGTTTGTCACGGTAACGCCACCGACTGCATCCACGATATCTTTGAAGCCTTCCATATTCACCTTCATATAATAATCGATCGGAATATCAAGGAAGTTCTCGACCGTATCCATGGCCATTTCAACACCGCCGAAAGCATGTGCATGGTTGATTTTATCTTCTTTTCCTTTACCGATTATTTCTGTGCGTGTGTCACGCGGAATGCTTAGCATTTTTACAGAGTTATTTGTCGGATTCACGGTTAGAACAATAATCGTGTCAGTACGGCCTTTGTCATTTTTCGCATCTGTACCAAGCATCAACACGGAGAATGGATCTTTTTCGACAAACTCCACAGGTTCCTCACGCTTTTCTGTTTTCCGTTCTACTGGTTCGTGCATCGTGTCAACAGCGGTTCTTAGTGACTTATATACAGTGTATCCATAGGCTCCACCAGCAATTAACAGGACAAGAAGAATGATTCCAGTAACTTTTAACCATTTCTTACCTTTTTTATTATTAGATCTCATATGAGAGTACCTCCGAAAAATTTACATTTTTTTTAACACCTAGACAATAGAATACCAAAATTGCGGGTGAATAGATAGAAGAAAGTTATTACCAACAAAGTGAAATTTAATCAATCTATTAAATTACACAAATATTTCAAAATTACATTGGTAGACATTTTATTTACAAAATTTGAAAAGTTTAGTAGAATAGGCAGAAATAATAAGAAGAAAGGAGAAATGTGCCGAATGGTGAATAAGAATAACAAAGCGGAGGTTTCTATTATGGAATTCTCTGGCATTGTTAAAAAAGCCTATGACCGTGGAGAAAGTGATCAAGGGGTAACAGTTGCAAAACTGATTGAAGACTTAAAAATCGACCTAATGAAAATGAAGGTTCAATAATATAGAAGAAAGGCAAATTAGCTTATTGCTAGTTTGCCTTATTTGTTTATAAAATATTCAACTAGAAACTGTGCCCATACTTGATTTCCTTTGTCATTTGGACCACTTTGTTCTTCATTTAAATAATCCTTGATTTCAAGGTTGTCGGTAGCCGGCCAAGCTGCCCAGTGATCAAGATAAGTCAAACTGTTTTCCTTCGCATATTCCTTTAGTGCTTCTACCTGTGTCGAATAATACTTTGGAAGGTAGATCGGGTACGAAGGCTGAAGGATGAAGGTAGAGTCTGGGTTACTGAGCTTCACGTCTTCCATAATCTTTGTTAGATTGGCTAAGGTACCATCAATTTTTACTTTGCTGTTATCGTTCAGCAAAAACGGCTCAATGACCACGAGCTGTGCTTTCTCAGCTGCCAACTCCAGTTGCTTATTTTCTGCGAGAATATCCTTCGACGTTTGATCGTATGTATGTATAGCTGTAGTAATATGTTCACTTCCGTAATTTTCCGTTAATCGTTGAGTGACCTCTGCCTCCCATTGATTGGCGGTTGTCCCGACAAAGAGGATTTTAAAGGGCTGCTCACTTTCCAATGCTTGCTTAAATGACTGCTTAGCAGTTTCGGGCCAATTTGCTGCAAGGGCCAAGTATTGATCAAAGTTGACTTCATTGGACTCCTGCGACTCCTGCTGTCCGACTACTGGTGTCGATGCAACTGCATTGGCGGCTGTCTCCTTATTCCAATGGATATGACCATACACAAGCACGCTTAAACATACGAATCCCCAAAGGCCTGTGAAAAAATACTTCATCCATATACCCCCAAACTTAATAAATTCTTCCTATCATTATAACAAACTATCAGCGATAGGAATGATTCCATCCGCAAAAAGTCTGCATTTTTTTACAAATATCGCAAAAAAAACGGGTATTTTTTATCAAAAAGTAGGATTTCCACAGAAGTGGCAGGTTAATTTGCTATGATTACTAGTGTAATAGAACGTGAAGAGCTACGTAGTTATCGGAGGAATTTGCGGATGAATCCAATTAAAGTGTTGCTGGCAGATGATAATCAAGAGTCACTAGAAATGATGAAATACTTTATCAGCGACCTGCCAGATTTTCAGATCGTCGGGCAGTGCGAGAACGGCGACGAGCTGGTGGAGAATGTGATGGTAATGAAGCCGGATCTAGTCCTGACTGATATTAAAATGCCAAAGAAAAATGGGGTAAAGGCAATAAGGGAATGCCTGTCATTTCGTCCGAAGGTGAAGGTTATTTTTATTACCGGATTTGATGAATTTGCAGTGGAGGCTTTTGATATTGCAGCCGTTGATTATATGGTCAAACCGATAGAAAGAATACGTTTACTCCAGTCGCTAGATAAAGCGAAAAAACTCATTTACCTGGAACAAGGCAAAACGGAAAGCCGCTTTCCCGAAGTGAATAGGGATGTTCTACCATTAAGAGAGGGAAAGTGTACGCTCTTTATCCCGATATGCGATATTTACTTTATTGAAAAGACTGGGAAAAGGTGCCTGATTTATACCAATACAGATGTGTATGAAACGAACGAAATGATTGGAAGGATAGGTACCCGACTGAATGGGGATTTTTTCCGAGCTCACCGTTCTTATATCATTAATTTACAGAAGATTACTCAAATCAAGCAGCAAAACGAAACCTTTATTGCCTATTTTAAGGATTTTGACAAACATGCTGGTATTTCAAAATTGAAAATTAATGAACTAAGAGAAAGAATTTCAATTTAGAAAAAAAGAGAGACTACCCAAGGGAAGGTTTATTTTCCTCGGTAGTCTTTTTATTTTGGATAGCTTGTTCCAGTAGGTATAATAATGTATCTAGTTGCTTGCTGCATTCAATGGTTTTCTCGGATGTCATTCCATACTGATCGACTAATTCTTGTAGCTTGAGCTGTGTTTCTTCAATCATTACTAGCAAATAAGTCATAGGAACTCCTTGAAAAATAGGTATGTTACAAAATGATAACATAAAATTCCTACGATGATTTTCCCCATCCGCCAAATGGCCGATTACCTGTATAAGATACGGTATGAATGGTGTTAAAAGGAGCAACTATCATCATTTGTTTTGGGGAAGTCTAAAGATAAAGTTGTAAAGGGGGATATCGAAGGTGGGACATTTAGCTATGACGATTATCCTATTATTGATGATTGCCTTAATCGCTGCCTGCTATAAAATCTATAAACTGAAAACGCTGTTCCATTCATACAGATCGGGTGTTGATCTTTCAGAGTTAAAAAGTGCAAAAGAGATAATAGATAATAGTGAAAAACGATATAAGAATATATTAAGTGTGATGCCGGAGGGTGTGATTCTTTATGGGGCAGATCACAAGAAAATACCTTTGAACGAAAATGCCTATAAAATGTTTAATATAGATAGAGAGACATTTCATGAAAAGCTGAACATTTTGGAACCAAACTTCCCTTTCGTAGATACGGAAGGAAATCCATTAGCACTAGAAGATTATCCGGTCGCGATTACCTTAAAAACGGGAGAATCGATAACAGGCAGAGTCATAGGCATTAAAAGCTCAGGAAAAACAAGATGGATATCTATTAATACAAAGCTTCTTGAACCAAGGGATTCTACAGACGTCCCCCAAGTTTTAGTGACGATGACGGATATTACGAAGCAAAAAGAAACCGAAATTAAACTAAGAGAATCGAATGCATTGTTGAGAACGATCATTGATGGTATCCCAATTGGAATCATTGTGATCAATACTGATCGAAAGATTGTCGCCGTAAATCGACCATGCTTAGAGTTATTTAGAATTAACGAGCCAAGACAGAACTTGATCGGGCAGCCTGCTGCCAAATACTATCATCCATCGTATAAATATAGTGAGGAAGAAAAGGAAAAAGTGAAAGGTATTTTAGCCAATAATATACCTGTGGTGGATGAAGTCGAAATGCTGAATGACCGATTGATTAAGAGAAGCTATTTTCCTTTTTATATAGATGAAGAACTAAAGGGGCATTTATGGGCTTTTGAAGATATTACCGAGCGAAAGGCGATGGAAACAGGAATACTAAGGGCAAAAGAGGATGCGGTAAAAGCGAATATGGCTAAATCAGCGTTTTTAGCGAATATGAGTCATGAACTACGGACGCCGCTTAATGCGATTCTTGGCTTTTCGCAATTGCTGGAGCTCCAGGAAACGCTTAATGAGAAGGAGGGCACTTTTGTCAGAGAAATTTTAAAGGGCGGAAGGCACCTGCTCAACTTAATTAATGAAGTATTAGACCTTTCGAGAATTGAATCGGGATTATTAAAGCTATCAGTAGAAAACATAAAAATAGCAAGTGTAATCGATGAATGTATCAATTTCGTAAGACCAACTGCTAATCTCAGAGGAATAACGATAACGAAAAAGCGGAACGAATGTGAAAATGATTTTGTATATGCTGATCAATTGAGGCTCAGACAGATTCTGTTGAACCTATTAGATAATGGTATTAAGTATAATCGTGAAAATGGGGAAATCATCATCAGCTGTGAATCCAAGGATGACCTTCTGACGATTCATGTAAGCGATACAGGGATAGGGATTCCGCTTGAGGCACAAAAGGAAATTTTCGAACCGTTTTACCGCCTAGAAAATCCATTCATAGAAGGGACGGGGATTGGCCTTTCCCTCGTTAAACAGCTGACGATCTTAATGGGGGGGAAGCTTGGAGTGGAGAGCCAAATCGGAGTGGGCAGTGATTTCTGGATTAGCCTGCCAAGGGTTCGATCGAATAAAGCTGACCACCTCGTGTCGCCTGAAAAAAATGAAATGACCCTACCAGAACACAATGAGGTTACCATTCTCTATATAGAGGATCAGCTATCCAACCAGCTATTAGTAGCAGAAATCCTTAAAAACGGACAAGGAATGGAATTACTTACGGCAAGATCGGGCACGGAGGGTCTTCGGGCAGCTGCGAATCAAAAAATGGATTTAATCTTATTGGATCTGCATCTTCCTGATATGAATGGTGTAGAAGTGTTTGAAAAGCTAAAATCCAACCCAGAATGGACGGGTATTCCGGTTATCGCGCTGAGTGCGAATGCGATGAAGGAGGATATCGACCGTACCTTAGCGATGGGCTTTAAGGAATATATCACAAAGCCATTCGACGTTCCCGCATTTTTAAAGTTAATCGAAAAAAATTTGCGTTAAGAACTAACGGCTTTACGTAAATGTTACTGATGTTACAAACTTGTGTATTTTATGTCGTAAAAAGTCCTTTTGATGACATGTACTGTCCCAACAAATAGCTAAAGTGCCGTTTATTGCCCCTCATATGTTTTTTGTCGAATGGACACATTTGGATAGAAAAGATACAGTAGATAGAGGTTTATTAATCATTCGTATTGAATCCCAATGAAGTGTTTACAATAAAAGGTAACTTCGAAATAAGGGAGGGGTTAGATGGAAGAATTAAGAGTAGTAATTGCAGAGGATGACTTTTCTTCTAAAACCCTTCTTTCCTATTTTATCGAGTTATTATCTGAATATAAGGTAGTCGGAGAAGCTTCAAACGGTAAAGAATTGATTGAAGTGGTCCAAAAAGTAAAGCCGGATATCGTGCTAGTGGATATCCATATGCCCTTACTAAATGGGGTAGAGGCAGCGAAAATGTGTAAAGAAATGCTTCCTTCCCTTCAGGTGATCTTTACAACGGGTTCTGAAGAGTTTGCTGTCGAGGCATTCAATATTTCAGCGATTGATTATATTGTGAAACCAATTGAAAAGGTCCGCTTATTTATCGCCTTGGAAAAAGCGAAACAAGCGCTCCAATTATATGGATTGACAAAATCGAAGTCCGTTATCAAAAATAAGCTGGCCATTAAGTCAAACAATGCATTCGTATACATTTTAATAGAAGATATTCTTTATATAGAAAAAGAAGGAAGAAAATCAATTATCCATACCGTAGAGGACCGCTATGAATCCCTTGAGTCACTGCAGGAATTGGAGGACAGACTACCTGACTTTTTCTTTAAGACACATCGTTCCTACTTGGTGAATTTACGGAAAATCATCAAGATTAAACCGTTTGGAGAAACCTATATAGCTGAATTTACTGTCCCTGAAAAGTTCGCTTCTATTTCGAAATTAAAGATCCATGAGGTGCAGCGGTTAATGGGAATATAAGATGGGCCTATAAACTGCGGGGATTTCCTTTTTAGTAGGAGATCCTTTTGTTTTATGGCTAGTAATCTTTTACTTCTATAAAGAGTTCCCCAATGTGCGAAGACATCATTCTGACAATCCTGTCAGAATACCATCATCAAATCGTAAGTAGTGACTTTCTGCCTATTATGGTCTTGAAGGAAATTGGCTTCGCTAACTTTTAAAGCTCAGTCATTGTAAGCTTTACTTCATTACCTAGTAAGTTTTCTGGATTTCCTTAAACGAAAGGCACCATGATAAGATTAATCCCGCTGCTTAGGTCATTTATAAATACATGAAAGTGGAAATTGTAATATATTTACCAATTTTGAAATATCTACATTATTTTACAAAAAAATATGTTAAGCTTGTTAAGTGTTTCACAAATTTCTTCGATGTTCATCTAATAAGTATTCTGTGAATTTATACTTATTTAACTGGAAGTACACTTCAAAAAAAATAGGATAATAAAAACAAAAAGTATAAATAAATATTCACCATTCTCCATAAATCGACAAAAAGCGACAGTGTTTCATGATATAATACTTTTTGTTTTGTAAGAAAAGTATTAGGCACAAAGTAATAGGGAGGATATTATGGAAGAGACAATAAGTTTAAAAGAATTACTAGCGACGTTAAAAAAACGCCTTGTTATGATCATACTCATTACAATGACAGCAGGATTAGTGAGCGGAGTCGTTAGTTACTTTTTTCTAACCCCAATCTATCAAGCTTCGACACAAATTCTCGTCAATCAAGCAAAAAGTGAACAGTCTGTTTACAGTCCAAGTGAAGTTCAAACAAATCTTCAATTAATCAATACCTACAATGTTATTATCAAGAGTCCAGCTATATTAGATAAAGTGGCAGCAGATCTTAAATTAGATATGACTGCAGTACAATTAAATGGAAAAATTACAGTAGCGAGTGAAAAGGATTCACAGGTTGTTAATATATCCGTTCAAGACTCAGACCCAAATATGGCGGCAAAAATAGCCAATAAAATAGCAGAAGTTTTTCAAACAGAAATTGTAAAAATTATGAGTGTCGATAATGTAAGTATTTTAGCTAAGGCAACGGTAGCGGAAGATCAATCTCCGATTAAACCACAACCAGTAATGAATGTAGCAATTGCAATTGTTGTTGGCTTGATGGCGTCTGTGGGTCTAGCGTTTCTACTTGAGTATTTTGACAGCACGATTAAAAACGAACAAGATATTGAAAAAATACTAGGTCTTCCGATTTTAGGCGTCATTGCACAAATTGACGATCAAAAGATGGAAGAGTTGAAAAAACGTAAAGCAGGAACCAGAACAACAGGAAGAGGTGAGACTTTTGGTGTTTAAGAGAAATAAGAAACTGAAAATAACGGACCCAAGTCGTAAGCTTATTGCAAATCTTGATCCAAAGTCACCGATTTCTGAACAATACAGAACAATCCGGACGAATGTTCAATACTCTTCTATTGATAAGGAACTTAAAACCTTGATGGTTACCTCTTCTGGACCAGCTGAGGGAAAATCGACTACAGCAGCAAACCTTGCAGTAGTATTTGCGCAGCTTGGGAAAAAGGTATTGCTAGTGGATGCAGACCTTCGTAAGCCAACCGTTCATCGTTCGTTTGGCGAAAATAATTTATTTGGCTTTACGACTGTATTAACGAAGCAAGCAACACTTGGCAGCACAGTGCTTGAAACGGAAGAAAAGGATTTATATATCCTAACGAGCGGGCCGGTTCCTCCGAATCCAGCAGAGTTATTGAGTTCGAAATCAATGGAACAGTTTATTGAAGAAGCGAAGGAACAATTTGATTATGTACTATTTGATACGCCACCATTATTAGCCGTTGCTGATCCGCAAATTCTAGCGAATAAGGTAGATGCTTCCATTTTTGTCGTCTTTAGCGGCAAAACAGAAATTGACCAAGCGAAGAAGGCAAAGGAATTGCTCGAAAATGCCCAAAGTAAATTGGTTGGTGTTGTTTTAAACCATAAAGAAGTAAAGGGTAATGATTATTACTATTATTATGGTTCAAAATAACTAATTTTCGACAAATTACACCCCTTTACCTAATCTTTCGACGGTGGTACCATGAATATTGTCGTAGAAAAATAACAATCTTTTGGAAAGAGAGTGCTGCTTATGATCGATTTACATTGTCATATATTACCTGATGTAGATGATGGTGCGCAGTCTCTTTCCGATAGTCTTAACATGGCGAGAAAGGCTGTTGAACAGGGGATTCATAAAATAGTTGCAACACCGCATCATTTGAACAACGCTTATGAAAATCCTAAGCAATCGATTATTGATAGAGTGAAAGAGTTAAACGAGGCTTTACGTGTGGAACAGATAGAATTAGAGGTATTACCAGGACAGGAAGTACGGATCCATGGTGAAATGCTCGAGGGATACGAGACAGGAGAAATCCTGCCAGTGAATCATACACCTTATATCCTAGTTGAATTTCCATCGAATCATGTGCCTAGGTATACGGAAAAGCTGTTTTATGATTTGCAGATGAATGGACTGATACCAGTGATTGTCCATCCTGAACGGAATCAGGAAATCATCGAACGCGCTGATTTACTATATCAGTTAGTGAAAAAAGGGGCATTGACACAAATCACAGCTGCAAGTGTATGTGGTGACTTCGGAAAAAAAATTAAAAACTTTTCACTGCAATTAGTTGAAGCAAATTTAACACACTTCATTGCATCCGATGCTCATAATATCACAAACCGTAGTTTTAAGATGAGAGAAGCGTTTGGTGTAATTGGTCAAAAGTATGGGAACGAAATGGTCTACTACTTTGAAGAAAATGCTGCTCTTGTCATTGAGGGAAAGCATGTCTACAAAGAGGATCCAGAGAGAATTAAAAGAAAAAAACTATTCAATTTGTTTTAAATCCAACTAAGCCGATGAGAATGAAAAGCTTTACCTATAGATTTTTCAGGCATAACTCCCTGAACGGCGAGGCTTCCTGTCCGTTATCCATGTGAGCACTCGATTATGCTGTGGGAGGGGAGACATTCCTCCAATCCTTAGACGCCTGTCGTCAAGAGTATGATGCGAGGATGGGTTAAATGCCTGATTTTTTAAAATAAAAAAAGTAAAAATAATAAATATCTAATGAAAGATCAGGTGAAGAGTCAACTGAGTTTCCATTAGATATTTATTTTTTTGTCAAAAATTTCGCTTTAACCGAATAGAGATGTTTTCGTAACGATTGTTGTTAAAATCTTAAAGCCGATTTTAACGTGCAAATAGTTATTTTGGATCTCTGAATTTAGTTTGCAAGCTCTTTTCTTATTTAATTTATGCTACCTTTTCCGTAACACATACAGTCATTAGTTTTTGTTGCAAAAAGTAACAACTATAAGAAAAGAGCCTTAATAAAGAGATAAAGGGGGAATGTTCTAGTGACATATAAGAAAAGATTAACCACACTTGCTATATTGGATTCAATTATTGTGTTGACGGCTATCTACATAAGTTATTGGACGCTTAATCCTTGGGTTCACATTTTTAAAATACCTATGTTGCTTGTGACTGCGCTGACCTTATTAATCTGCCATCATCTATTTGCTTCCATGTATCATCTTTATAATAAGGCTTGGCAATATGCGAGTGTCGGTGAACTCATTGCCATTGTCAAAGCTGTTACATTTTCAATTGCGGCCACTTCGGCGATGCAGCTGTTAGTTTTTCATAACACATATGTAAGAGCATTATTGATAACCTGGATGCTACATGTGCTGTTAATAGGTGGTTCAAGGTTCTCGTGGAGAATGTTCCGTGACAACATTATGAATAAACATAAGGATATCAAAAAAACCCTTATTATCGGTGCGGGTTCGGGTGGAACGATGGTGGCACGTCAGTTACTGAACAACCATGAAATTGATCTAAAGCCTGTTGCATTTATTGATGATGATCCAAAGAAATATAAATTGGATATTCTCGGTATTCCTGTGGTTGGTGGTTCGGACAGGATTGCTCAAACGGTTGAAAAGTACCAAATTGAAAACATTGTGATTGCGATTCCTTCGTTAAAGCAAAAAGAGTTACATCGTATATTTGAGGAATGCTCAAAA
Source organism: Bacillus sp. 7884-1 (assembly GCF_002272245.1). Lineage (GTDB taxonomy): Bacteria > Bacillota > Bacilli > Bacillales > Cytobacillaceae > Neobacillus. The sequence goes on from NZ_NPDD01000165.1 coordinate 33,018, forward strand.
ACAAATGCAAAAACACAGATTATTCCCAAGCTTGAGGACTTAATGACAGGGAAAATCTCAGTCAATCAGTTCCGTGAAGTCCAAGTTGAGGATTTATTAGGAAGAGATCCTGTTGAGTTAGATATTGGCAGTATCTCAGAATATGTATCTGGCAAGACCGTGTTAGTAACTGGTGCGGGTGGATCGATTGGCTCAGAAATCTGTCGCCAGATTTGCAAGTTTAACCCTAGTAAAATTGTTTTGGTTGGTCATGGTGAAAATAGTATCTATTTAATAGATATGGAATTACGTAATCAATATCAAAACAGTATTGAAATTATTCCAGTGATTGGCGATATTCAAGACCGGAATCGAATATTTGAAGTAATGGAAGAACATCGACCGTTTGTTGTTTATCATGCAGCAGCACATAAGCATGTACCTTTGATGGAATATAATCCTCGGGAAGCGGTTAAGAATAACGTTTTTGGTACTAAGAATGTGGCGGAGGCGTGTGACACCTTCGGTGTTAATACTTTTGTTTTGATTTCATCGGATAAGGCTGTAAATCCTCCGAATGTCATGGGGGCCACGAAGCGATTTGCGGAGATGATTATTCAGAGTCTAGCTGAACACAGCAATACGAAATTTGTTGCGGTTCGGTTTGGGAATGTACTTGGTAGTCGTGGTAGTGTTATACCTTTATTTAAGAAGCAGATTCAAGCCGGCGGGCCGGTTACGGTTACACATCAGGATATGACACGGTACTTCATGACGATACCTGAAGCCTCACGGCTTGTTATTCAGGCAGGATCCCTTGCTCGTGGCGGTGAAGTTTTTGTTCTTGATATGGGTGAGCCTGTAAAGATTGTTGATCTGGCGAAAAATGTGATTAAGCTTTCGGGCTATACAATAGAAGAAATCGGGATACATTTTACTGGACTCCGTCCTGGAGAGAAGATGTATGAAGAATTGTTAAATGAGAATGAGGTTCATCCTGAGAGTATTTTTCCTAAAATTCATATCGGGAAGGCGAATGTACTTGAGGCTGAGGTGCTTAGTGGTTTAATTAATGGGCTGTTAGGGATGTCTGAGAAGGAAATGCATGATACTTTGATTGCTGTGGCTAATAATAAGTTTGATTATTCACCTGTTTTGGCTTATGCGAAAAAGGATGTGGAATTAATAGTTTAATAGAAGCAAACCTTGCGGTTAGATTATGACAAATTAATAGATACAAATCTTCGGTTTGAAAGCTATTTGAAAATGTACAAAGGTGGAGAATTAGTATGAAAAAGGTACGGAAAGCGATTATTCCGGCTGCAGGGCTGGGTACTAGATTTTTACCGGTTACAAAGGCAATGCCAAAGGAAATGCTGCCAATTGTTGATAAACCAACAATTCAATATATTGTTGAAGAAGCTATTGCATCTGGGATTGAAGATATCATTATCGTTACTGGAAAAGGTAAACGGGCTATTGAAGATCATTTTGATTTTGCACCTGAGTTAGAGCAAAACCTTAGGGATAAAGGGAAGTTAGAGTTACTAGATAAAGTTCAATATTCTACTAATCTAGCAGATATTCATTACATTCGTCAGAAAGAACCTAAAGGGTTAGGGCATGCGGTTTGGTGTGCGCGTAATTTTATTGGGGATGAGCCTTTTGCTGTTTTACTTGGAGATGACATTGTTCAAAGTGATACGCCTTGCTTACGACAATTAATGGATATATATGAAGAAACTCATTCTTCAGTGATTGGGGTGCAAACTGTTCCGGATAATGAGACACATCGTTATGGGATTGTTGAACCTTCGGTTCAAGAGGGGCGTAGATATCAGGTTGATAACTTTGTTGAGAAGCCTGCACCAGGAACGTCGCCTTCTAATCTTGCTATTATGGGACGATATATTCTTACACCGGAGATTTTTATGCTCTTGGATAAACAGCAAACAGGTGCTGGTGGAGAGATTCAATTGACAGATGCAATTCAGAAGTTGAATCAGATTCAACGAGTGTTTGCTTATGATTTTGAGGGTAAGCGGTATGATGTGGGTGAGAAGATAGGATTTGTAAAGACGACCATCGATTTTGCGCTACAGAATCCTGAATTGAGGTCTGAGTTACTTACCTATCTTGATGAAGTTATGAATGAATTAAAAGTGAAATAAATATTGAATTTAAATAGACCCCGTTCATAGATTTGTTTTCTATGGGCAGGGGGCTGTTGTAAAGAAATCTTTAGTTGGTTAGTAGTTAGTTGGAAAACATATTTCTAATTAAGTACTAAGTGACTAAAAAACAATCAATTATGTGTAACTTAACAATGGAAGGAAGTCTTTGTTTATGAAAGAAAGAATATTCCTCTCATCACCACATATGAGTGATGAAGGCTATGAAATGCAATATGTTAAAGAAGCCTTTGATACGAATTGGATTGCACCTTTAGGGGAAAATGTGAATCAGTTTGAAAAAGAATTGGCGGATAAGGTCGGTTCAAAAAATGCGGCAGCACTAACCTCTGGAACGGCTGCAATTCATTTAGCTCTTAAAGCAGCAGGAGTAGGAGAAGGGGATATTGTCTTTTGTCCAACTCTTACATTCTCAGCTACTGCTAATCCAATAATCTATCAAAATGCTATACCAGTTTTTATTGATAGTGATTATGAGACATGGAATATGTGTCCTAAAGCGTTGGAAGATGCATTTGAAAAATATCCTGATGTGAAAGCAGTGATAGTGGTTCACCTTTATGGTTTGTCTGCAGACATGGATAAGATTGTGGAGCTATGTAAGAAGTATAATGTGGCGTTAATCGAAGATGCTGCTGAGTCATTAGGTACTTACTATAAAGGTAAACATACTGGGACTTTTGGGGATTATGGAATTTTCTCTTTTAATGGGAATAAGATTATTACCACCTCCGGTGGTGGAATGCTAGTCTCTAATAATGAAGAACGGATTGCAAAGGTAAGGTTCTGGGCTACTCAGAGTAGAGATCAAGCAAGACACTATCAACATAGCGAATTAGGATTCAATTACCGTATGAGTAATGTTGTAGCTGGAATTGGTAGAGGGCAGCTTAAAGTATTGGATCAGAGAGTTGAAAAGAAGAATTATATCTTTGAATTTTATAAAAGAGAACTAAGCGGACTTGATGGTGTTGAGTTCATGCCTAGTAATGAGTGGAATGCCCCTAACTATTGGCTAAGTTCCATTACTTTAAGTGGCAAAGTTAGACCGATAGATATTATGGAAGCTCTCGAAAAGGAAAATATCGAGTCAAGACCAGTTTGGAAGCCAATGCATATGCAGCCGTTTTTTGAGAAGTATGATTTTGTTGGTTCGGATATATCAGAGAAGTTGTTTGAAAATGGTGTGTGCTTACCGTCTGATACGAAAATAACAGATGGTGAATTAGAGAAAGTCGTGAAAATTATTAAAGGGTTGTGGCTAGATTAATGGTAACCTCCAAAGGTGGCATTTATAGAAATTTATTAAAAAGGTCAATGGATTTAATACTATCTTTGGTTGCAATTATAGCTCTTAGTCCTGTTTTTTTGATAGTTGCTATTTTTGTAAGGGTGAAACTAGGTAGTCCTGTGTTGTTTAAACAAGAAAGACCAGGTCTAAATGAGAAGATTTTTATGATGTATAAGTTTAGAACGATGACAGACGAAAAAGATGAAAAGGGCAATCTACTTCCTGATAGTATTAGATTAACCAGTTTTGGGAAGTTTCTACGCTCTACATCCCTTGATGAGTTACCAGAACTTATTAATATACTAAAAGGTGATATGTCCATCATTGGTCCCAGACCATTACTTGTTCAGTATTTACCTCTCTATAATGAACATCAAAAACGCCGTCATGAAGTTAGACCTGGTTTATCGGGATTGGCTCAAGTTAGTGGCAGGAATGCAATCAGTTGGGAAGATAAATTCAATCTTGATGTTGAGTATGTTGAAAATGTTAGCTTTCTTGGAGATTGGAAGATTATATTCCAAACTATTAAAAAGGTTTTTGTTAGGGAAGGGATAAATTCAGAAACTGCCGCAACTGTGGAGCCTTTTAAAGGTAATTAAAGGGGGATAGAGTTATGAAAAACAAGCTTCTAATAATCGGTGCAAGTGGTCACGGGAAAGTTGTGGCTGATATAGCATTGAAAATGAATAAGTGGGAGAGTATTGCTTTTTTAGATGATAACGAAAATGTCAAATCAAGCATGGGTATAGAGGTGATTGGTAGATCATCTGATGCCTGTATGCATGTTGAGGATTACGACATATTTGTAGGTATTGGTAATAATTCTACACGAGAAAAGATTCAGAAGGAACTTGAATTAATAGGAGCATCTATCCCTATTCTGATTCATCCCAGCGCTATTATAGGAGAACAAGTTGTGTTAGGAGCGGGGACAGTTGTTATGGCGAGAACAGTGATTAACTGCTGTTCTATAATAGGAAATGGGTGCATTATTAATACAGGTGTTACGATAGATCATGACAATTTTATAGATGATTATGTCCACATATCACCAGGGGCAAACCTGGCTGGTACGGTGAAAATCGGAAAAGGAACATGGATAGGTATAGGAAGTATTATTATAAATAACATTACCATATACAGCGGGATTAAAGTTGGTGCTGGTGCTGTGGTTGTAAAAGATATAACTGATACTGGAATTTATGTAGGGGTTCCGGCTAGGAGAGTAATTTATGAAAAAAATACTAATATTAGCAAATAAAGATGTCGGTTTATATAAGTTTAGAAAAGAACTAATTGCAGAGTTATTAATGCAAGGTAATTCCATATTTATCTCATTACCTAAAGGGAAGTTTGTACAACCACTTATTGACATGGGATGTACATTTATTAACACTGATGTAGATAGGAGAGGAATAAATCCTATTACAGATTTAAAACTTTTAATATTTTATTTTAAGTTAATTACTTTAGTAAAACCTGACATAGTAATCACCTATACAATTAAACCCAACATATATGGTGGAATTGTGAGTGGGATAAAAAAAGTAAAGTATGCAATAAATATTACAGGTTTAGGAACTGCTTTTCAAAAACAGGGATTCCTTAAAAAAACAATAGTATTTCTTTATAAAATTGCATGCAAAAAGGCTAAGGTAATATTCTTTGAGAATGAGGATAACAAAAAAATATTTATTGAAAATCAGATTGTAAGTGAAGAAAAAACGTGCAAATTAAATGGTGCGGGAGTCAACCTAGAGGAATATAATTTTTGTCAATATCCAGTTGAAAGAGAAAAAATTCGTTTTTTGTTTGTTGGAAGAATAATGAAGGAAAAGGGTGTTGAGGAACTTTTTGAAGTTGCCCAACAAATTAAACGTGAAAATAATAATATTATTTTTGATATTGTCGGGTCAATCGAGGATCAATATGAAGAAAGAATAAAAATATTAGAGTTACAAAATATCATTATCTATCATGGTTTTCAAGAAAATGTAAAACCATTTATAAAAAAATCACATTGCTTTGTTCTCCCATCTTATCATGAGGGTATGGCGAATACATTGCTTGAGTGTGGAGCTATGGGTAGACCGCTAATAACAAGTAATATTCACGGCTGTTTGGAAGCTGTTGAGGTTGGAGTAAATGGATATTTGGTAAATGTAAAGGATGCTGATGATCTGTATAAAAAAATAAAGCAGTTTATCGAATTGCCATACGAAAAAAAGGTTGAAATGGGAAGAAATTCTAGAGAACTTATAGAAAAAAAATTTGAAAAGAAACAAGTTGTAGAAAAAACAGTCGAGAAATTACATGGCTGATACATGAGGTAAAGATATGCGAAAAGAAACTTTTGTAACTGTGTTAATGTCAATGTACAATACCCCAGAAGAACAATTACGTAAAGCAATTGAAAGTATTTTGAATCAAACATTTACCAATTTTGAATTTCTAATTATAAATGATGCAACAAAAGATAATGGAGTAGAAATTGTTGAAAGCTATAAAGATAGTCGAATAAAACTAGAACATAACGAACAAAATCTCGGACTAGAAAGATCTTTAAATAGAGGATTAATACTTGCAAAGTCAGATTATATTATTAGGATGGATACTGACGATATTGCTTATCCAAATCGGATAGAGAAACAAATGGGATTTGCATTAGAACATCCTGAATATTCCATTATATCAAGTCGAGCAGACTATTTCGATGAAGATGGGGTTTATGGGACAAGCAAGCGTACAGGAGAAGTACAAAAAAATGATTTCTTATTTGGAACTCCATTTATACATCCAACTATTTGCTTGAAAAGAAATGATGTTATAAATTCTGGAGGTTATCCCTTATTTAGTCGCTGTGAAGACTATGCAATGCAAATGAATATGTATGCAAACGGTTATAAAGGATATGTAATGGATGATGTACTTTTAAAATACAGACTTGACTCAAATGGTTATAAAAAGAAAAAGTTTAAGGATAGGTTTAATGAAATTAAGGTAAAAGAAATTTATTTAAAAAGGCTTGGCTTTATATGGTATAAAAGATATCCCTACTTAATTAAACCATTAATTGCAGGAATAATGCCGACTATTATAATGAAAAAATATCATCAAAAAAAATTGAATTAAGTGCTTAAAACTAAAAATGTCAGTATAAATTAACTACTTAATTATTATGAAATAATGACTCTTTACCTTAAATATATGCTTTCTTGTATATAATGTCATTATTTTTAAAGTTAAATTCTGTTAATACAATACTAAAGTTCATCTTTTAAAATAGGGGTGACTCAGTTATAAAAACGCAAAAAATTAATAAAAAATCATTAACCATGAACTTTTCGTGGAACCTTATTGGAAATTTAATATATTCAGCAGCACAGTGGGCGATAATTGTCGTCTTAGCGAAATATGATGGCTCATATATGGTAGGTGTATATTCTCTTGCATTAGCTGTAACTGCTCCAATTTTTATGTTTACTAATTTGCAACTTCGACAAATTCAAATTACAGATGTAAATAATGAATATAATTTCGGTATTTACATGGGACTGAGATATATTTCTACAATTATTGCATTTATTGCAACTTTAATTTTTAGTTTATTCAATGATTACAATAAAGAGACATTATTAGTTGTTATCCTTATTGGGTTATCTAAAGCAATTGAATCAATAAGTGATATGTTATTTGGAGTATTGCAAAAAAGTGAAGTTATGGATATTGTATCTAAATCATTGATAATAAAAGGTATACTTTCATTGATAATCCTATTTGTTACAATTAAATATACAAATAACCTAGCTCTTGCAATATTTTTAAGTTTTGTAGTCGTCAGATTAGTAGTACTATTATTTTATGATTATAGATTTGCTAAACAAATAGTAGATATAAATTTAGAAATTAATAAAGATAAGATTAAACATCTTGCTATTCAAAGTATACCCTTAGGCATTGTTATGATGCTTATTTCCTTAAATGAGAACATACCAAGGTACTTCATTGAAAAGTTTATAGGTACTCATGAACTAGGATATTTCTCATCTATTGCATATATTCCATTTGCTGGAAGTGTTGTTGTTAGCGCATTAGGACAAGCTGCTAGTCCGAGGTTATCCCAATATTTCAGCGATAACAATATAAAGGGATTCTTAAAGATGTTAAAACAATTTATATTGGTTGGAGTATGTTTAACTTTATTGGGGCTTATTGTTACCTTATTATTTAGCGAGAAAATCCTAGAAATATTATATACTAAGGAGTTTTCTAAATTTGGCTCATTGTTAGTTTTATTAATGGTATATTTTGGACTAAGTTATATTTCTTCTTTTTTAGGATTTGGGTTAACAGCAATGAGAAATTTTAAAGTTCAGCCATATTTGGTACTTTTTGTTGTTTTTATAAACTTAATTTTTAATGCGCTACTTGTTCCTAAATACGGATTAAATGGAGCAGGATACGCCATGGTTTACTCTTCAATAGCCCAAATTATTTTCTCTGCCATTGTTTGTTACATTACGATAAAGAGAAAGGTCAGTATGATAAGGGGAACTGTTAGTATATAAAAGGATTTTGCTTGGTTTTTGGGGGGAGAATAAATTGTATAAAAATACGAAAAAGAAAAAAAATATTTTATTTGTTTTACCTAACCTCCAAGGTGGAGGAGCAGAAAAGGTTGTATTAAACGTAATTAGAAATTTAGATAAAACTAAATTCAATCCTTCCTTATTTTTATTTATAAATGATGGTGTTTATTTAGATAAAATACCAGATGATTTAGAAGTATTCTATGCACTTGAAAAAGGAAACAGTTTTACGAAGCAACCATTTAAAGTTATTCGTAAGCTAATAAAGAAAGTAAAAATGCAGGACATTATTGTAGGATCATTAGAGTTAACAACAACTTATTTTTGTATTTTGGCAGGGTTAATTGCTAGAAAACCTGTTGTTGGATGGGTGCATATTAATATAACAGAATTTAATGTTGCGAAGAAAATACCACATCGAATTTTGATAAAGTCTCTGTATCCATTTCTAAGTAAGGTTATTGCAGTTTCCAAAGGTGTTAAACAATCCGTTATCAAAAGTCTTCCTATGCTGAAAAATAAGGTCCATGTTATATACAATCCTCTTCCATTGGATGAAATAAAATTATTAGGGGAAGATTCATTAGATGGTTTTACAAAAAATGTCCCTCATGTCATAGCAGTTGGTAGATTAACCTATCAAAAATCTTTTGACTATTTAATAGAATCTCATTCAAAATTGATTGAACGAGGTATAATTCATAATTTAATCATTTTGGGAGATGGTGAAGAAAAAGAAAAACTGGTTGAGTTAACCGAAAAATTAAAAGTGGAAGAAACTGTAAGATTTGAAGGGTTTCAAAACAATCCATATAATTGGATGAAAAATTCAGATATTTTTGTGCTTAGTTCTAGGTTTGAGGGGTTCGGAATGGTTATTGTAGAGGCAATGGCATTAGGAATCCCGGTAATATCTACAGATTGCCCAAGTGGTCCTGCTGAGGTACTAAATAATGGAGAATATGGGGTACTTGTGAAATCACAGAATAAAGAGGCATTGTGTAATGAAATTGAAAAAATGCTTATTGATAATAAGAGGAAAACTCTGTACAGTAAAAAAAGTCTTGAAAGAGCAGATATGTTTAACGAGAAAAATATTATTCCACAAATTGAGAGATTGCTTGAAAATATAGGTTCAAAATAAATAGGGAGGAGATATGATGTTAGATACTCTAGAACTACCTGTTTATAATTGCGCGAAGTCGCTATTTAGTGCAATAAAAGTCAGTATTTTTCTCAAACTTATACAAACTGGGAATTTATTATTATAGATAACGGCTCTTCAGTTACTCGTTAAAAAAAGCAAAAACTTTTAAGGACAAAAGAGTAAAAGTTCAAAGTGATGGAACATACAGAGGTTTACCGAATCGACAGAATAATCCATGTAGTAGATCTTACATTATGGCATTTGTGAGCCCTTGAATATAATTTATCCACTACAGGTGTCAATAAATAACCTTGAAATAGAAAAAGACTATAGTGTACTATATTTAAACATAAAATGCCCTATGGCACTCAAATACTCAAGTTTCTACGAGCAGTTTTTTACCGAATGGAAAAATTATTTTCTATCATGTACAGCGTCTGAAAAACCAAAAGCTTTAAGATTATTGTACTATCTCAGTACTATTTTAACAATTTTTTAAAAATTGTTTTCCTAAGATATATGTTGTTATTTTATTTGAAATAAGAGGAGATGATTGACATCAATGCATTAGCAATTAATCCTATCACCAAACAGCAAAATATAAGTATAACAACATACAAATGGTTTATCTTTTTTTTAGTTGTTTCTTTATTTGCACCACCTATACCAATAGGTATATCCGGTACAGGTAGTAGCGTTTCGTTCGGTATCGTTATTATTTCATTTTACATTGTATGGAGAATTTTAAAACAAAACGCTCTATTTTTATCGCCATTTAAAACATATGGATTTTTTGTAAATGGTTTAGTATTTTTTATGATTATACATTGTTTATATTATTTAGCAGTGATGCATAAATTTACTGTTTTTTTGTATGAAATTCAGTGGACTGTTTATTTTTTAGGACTTTCACTCCTGTATTTTGACACTAGACAAAATCAAGAATTACAAAACAAATTGATGAAATCCACTATTTTTCTTCATTTTCTTTTAGCTGTAACTGGTTTTATATCTTCTTTTTCAGGCCCCTTTTATAAATATGCTGTTGGATGGTATGAAGGAAGATATGGATTCAATTTATATAGAGCAATTGGAACATCTGGTAGTGCTAATGGATTAGCAGGTACAATGGCAATATTTCTTATCATTTCGATATTTGCTAAAAAGGAATGGCTACCATTCAAAAGATGGTTTCTCATATTTGGATTTAGTCTTGTTTTACTTCTAACACAATCCAAAAGTGGAATACTTGCGTTTGTTTTAGGTTTTGGAATTTTAGCTTTCATCCAATTTTTATTTGATTTTTCCTTCAAAAAATTATTCAGGTTATATTCTTTTTTTGGTATATTGGTTAGCTTATTTTATATATTTAATAAATTTATAACCATTACAATTAATGACGGCGCTGATCGTGTTAACTATATAGAGCATGTTTTAAACCAATATGGCGAAAGTAATTTATTATATAAACTATTTGGTCTTGGATTCAGGCAAACAGCCTATTTAAATACTGAAACGTTAGGTTGGGTTACCGCTCATAATAGTTACGTTAGTTTCTTAGCGGAAATTGGCATCATAGGATTTGGAATTCTTATTGGGATGATAGTAATTTCTTTTATACTGCTATTAAAAAAGAAACTATGGTCTATCTTAGGAGGACTGCTTGTTTTTCTTTTTCACTTATACTCTGAAGGATTCCTTTATGGTTCTACCTATATTTTATATCTTGTACTATTTTTCAATTTTGCAATATTTTATAATAAATTAAACAAAGTCACAAATAGTCAGTGACTTTTTTATCCATAAAAGGGAATGGAAAAATTTAAATAAACAAGTAAACAAATTATTGTGAAAATTTGAAATAAAGTGATAAAAAATGCACAATATTTCAGATTTATAGCCGGATTAATTTTAAATCGGCAGATGAAAAAATATGCTCGTTTACAAGAATAGTAGAATATTTGAAAAAAGGAAGAAAAGAAAATGTTTATCAAAGAGTTATTACCACCATTTATAAAAGATTATGTAAGATTAATTAAGAATAAAAAACGTTATCCTTCTTGCGAAATACATTCACATATGATTTCTAATGATGTGAAATTAGGGAATAAATGTTTCATTAACCCTAATACACAAATTTTTAGTGAAGCGGAATTAGGTGATTATTCATATATCAATACTGGAACTTTGGTAGGTGAAGGGACTAAAATAGGAAAGTATTGTTCTATTTCTTACTATTGTCAAATTGGTTTATATGGGCATCCAGTAAATTTTATTTCTACACACCCTTCAACCTATGGGAAAAATAATATTTTTGCAGAAGGAGAAATTGACTTCATTGATAAGGAACCTCCCATTATAGGAAATGATGTTTGGATAGGTGGAAACGCTGTAGTAATGAGGGGAGTTAATATAGGTGATGGCGCAATCGTTGCGGCTGGTGCCGTAGTAACAAAAGATGTTCCGGATTATTCAATTGTTGCTGGTGTTCCTGCAAAAGTTATCAAAATGAGATTTGAAGATGAAAAAGTAAACTTCCTCAAAAAATTAAAATGGTGGAATTTACCCAAAGAGGAGTTATTGAAGTATAAAAAGCTATTCCATGCAAATGAAAATTGGGTAAACAATATTCCATAATACTTATAAGATTTGCACACTAGGAGAATATTACGCAACAAAAAAAGGGGAATATTAACATGAGTTTTATAAACAATCTACCACCAGCAGTACTACAAAAGGGAGGAGAAAAATATAATTTTCTTCCTTCCCTTATTATGGCCAGGCTTGTTTTTAGTCTAATTCTTAATCCCGCTGCCTGTCACAGCTCGAAATATGTCGAATAATGATAGGTTACGATAGTATAGAAAATTATAAATTATTGTATTACTACATGTTCCTATGAAATTAATGATTAAGTCATTGTTAAATTACAATAGAAAAGAGGGGAAATTTAATCATGGCTATACTTGTTACAGGCGGAGCCGGATATATCGGCAGCCATACTTGTGTTGAACTACTAAATTCCGGAAATGAAATAATCGTCCTAGATAATTTTTAACAGTAAACCTGAATCACTAAATAGAGTAAAAGAGATTACAGGTAAAGATTTCAAGTTTTACGAGGTCGACCTGCTTAATCGAGATGCAGTTGATGAACTGTTTGTATTTGGCAAGTAAAAAATGTTTTATATGGCAATTAATTTTGTGTCACTTGCCAACTTTACTTTTTCTATCCTTAATTGTTTTTTGCTCGCTTATGCAAATGCCAAACTTGGGACAATGCCATATAGTATTCGGCAGCTAAAAATGTCCCATTTGGCATTTATCATTTTCTTAACTTTGTAATAATGATTCCTTCATACGATTGCTTGGTCCTTTGAATACAACTAGGTGTGAATGGTGAATCAGTCGATCAATGACAGCTTCTGTTAAAATAGGGTCACCAAACACATGGTTCCATTCTCCAAACCGGAGGTTTGTTGTAATGATTAGACTTTTCCGTACATAACACAAACTGATCACCTGGAATAACAATTCTACCCCTTGTTTATGTAGAGGAATGTAACCTATTTCATCCAGTATCAATAAATCTAGTTTTTCCATTTGCTTAAAGAACCGACTCAATGTTCCTTTTTCATTAGCGTCTAATAATCTATTGACCAATCCCGCTACAGTATAAAACCTAATTTTATTGCCATATTTCTGAATGGCATTTAATCCAATTAATGTTGATAAAAAAGTTTTACCTGTTCCAACACCGCCATAGAAAATTAAATTCTCTTGATTCTTTATAAATTATCCCTCTAAAATACAACGGTTTGTTTCTTTAGGTCTCCCGCTTCTCGACAAACAGTTAGACCGACTCCATCACTACAACCGAGAAGTTAAACAAGTGGCTAAAAAGCGAAGGAAGCAGGAAGAAGAAACCTACTGGCGGTCTATACGGGAACATAAGCAAGAAAGAAAAATAAATTACATCCAAACTACAGATTCTACCTTGAATTACGAAACCCTCATTAACCGGCATCTAACAACCTTGAAAAAGGTGAGGGAAAATGAAGGAAAGCTAAGCCCTCGGATGAAAGATGATTGGAATAAAGTGGAGCAGATGGTTCGAAAGTGTAAAAAAGGAGAAGTATTCGATTATTCTAGTTTCAAACTAAATCTAAACATGATCTGTTTATCCATAAAAGTGGAACGAGATATGTACTTATAATTAATTTTGTAATAAGAGAACGGTTTAGGCATCATTAATTATTGCTTGGAATAATTATTCAAAACCTGGGATTACTCAGGTTTTTTATTTATAGTAAAAAGGATACAAAAACATACTATAATCGTTAACCATACTAGCCAGGATTGTGGGACGGAAATGGATCAATGGAAAAGTGATAAATAGATTCATTAGACACAATAAAGCATTTAAACGTAGTTAAATTCCGAAGTATAGGAGAGGTCGAAGTGTCTACAAACATTCATGTACTTAACTATTCAAAAGTTACTTCTAATGAAACGCTTGAAAAATATATGAGTAATTTTATTAAATATCTCATCAAAAGAAATATAGATAATTTAACAGTGAATTACAATAATGAATTATATTACGAAGAAGTAAAACAGATTATTGATAGATTACCTGTAAGCAATAATTTAATTGATAGCTTAGATTTAACCTTAATCTTAAATAATTGTAATGGTGATGTATTTGCAATTGTTGGTGAAGACTTACCTACAGATAATCCTTGGGGAGATGCTACAGATTTTATAGCGGTTGTAAGCTGCACACTCGAAAAAAACATATGGCATGAGGTTGCTCATCTAATTGGAGCGGATGATCATTATGATAAGAACACTAATGAAGTTTTAGATATTTGTATGGATGATAATTGTATAATGCAATTTGGAAAAGATGAGGGCTTTCTTTGTGCTAGTACAATTTACGAAATAAAATTACACCTGAATAATATAAGCAAAAAAGGTTGAAAATTGTAGAAGGTAAAATAGTTAAGAGTAATACTTAAATATACATTTGAATAATCATTTAACCCATTGTGAGGCTTAGTGGAATTGAACTAGTCTAAAGGTTACGAGTAGTTAATGAATACTTATTAAACACAAAAAAGTGAGTGAAAAAACTTTAAGTTTTAATTAATAATTTTTATAAACTTTAACAACCAATAATCCCCGTATATAGGAGGGGTCGAAATCACACGAATCTCCATCTGTAAACGTCAAGAACACAGTACTAGATATATCTGTTTTTGGAATCTACGAGGTATGTATTTTAAGTTTCGAATTGCTTTAGTGACTGCATTAATTTCGGTGCCTGTGGTCAAGCCCCCGAAAAATAGACATTGGAAAATTCGACGTTTATGAAGCATTTTGGTAATTAAAATAATACATTTTAGGAGAAACGAATCCCATTCTTTTTTGGATTCGTTTTTCATTGTAATAACGAATATATTTCTTTAAATTATGTTGAAAGGAATCAATTGGGCTGTTGGGATAAAAACAAGGAAATTCCGTTTTTAACTGCGAAAAAAAGCTCTCAATAACAGCGTTATCCCAACAGTTTGCCTTCCTTGACATACTTGGTATGAAGTGGAGCTCCTTACTTAGATTGCGATACATGTGAGATCTGTACACACTTCCTTGGTCACTATGGATCAGAACGCCATCCAATGTATCCAGTTTTCGCCTTTTCTGTGCAGCCTTAATGGTGGCTTTTATCAAGTCCTTATTAGGACTTGAACTCAATTCAAAGGCAATTACTTCGCGATTAAATAAATCCATTACCGCAGAGATATACAACTTTTCCTGCCCCATCAAAACCTCTGTCATATCTGTTACCCATTTTTGATTGGGATGAACGGCGTCAAAATCCCTATTTAGTAGATTTTTATAGACATAGCCTGCAGATTGTTCCTTAGATTCATGAGTAGTTTTTGGTTGTCTCACCTTTGCTTTCAAATTGGCCTCATTCATGAGTCGCGCTACTTTTTTGTGGTTTATTATAATGCCCTCTGCTTTTAAAGATCGGGATATTCTTTTGGCTCCATACGTACCCTTGTGAAGGAAATAAATCCTTTTTATCTGTTTTAAATGTTGGCGTTCTTCTCCAGATGTTTGGCGCTTAGGACGTTTAAGAAATGCAAAATAACCACTTGCAGAAACCCCGAGTATACGGCATAAAAGATTGACTGGATAATCCTTTCTCAAATAAGAAATAGCTTCGAATTTCTTGCTTATTCGTTCCCTTTGAGAAAGGCCTGGAACTTTTTTAGGATTTCTATCTCCATCTCTTTTTCTTTTAATTTCTTCTCCAACTCCCGGGTATTCTTTATATCTTTTGACTGAGAAGTCTGCGGGATAGAGCGTGGATTCACAAGACCCTGCTCACCATTATTCTTAAAAGAGATTACCCAACGATTCACTGTATCCCGGTGTAAATCCAGTTCCCTTGCAACTTCAGCCACAGGCCTTTTATTTTCCATCACTTGACGCACTGCTTCCAACTTAGTTTCGACACTATTATGTGATGATTGTTTTTTTCTCATGTTAATTGTCCCCCAAAGAAACTCAGATATGTCGTATCTTCATCATACTCTATATGTCTATTATAAGGGGGTCAACCACTGTCACTCCCCGATTTTTGTCGAAGATTGCTAGGTTGTTAGATAGCTAAATAGTGATAGAATGGAGTTGCAGCTGAATATTGTTGGGTGGCCGGGTTGTCAATCTTCTTTTCCTTCATAGGGGAAGGGGGTGATAATACTGGAAACTTTTCTTGAAATCTTACGAGAAATTCTGAAGGGGATCGTGCGTGAAATTAGTGCATATTTCTTTCGGAAAAACGTACTAGAAAACAGGAAAACCACCCCGCGCCGTAGCAAGCAAAAGGGTGGTTCTCACAAATAATCCACATTGACAACCACCACCCTGACGGTCGAGGCTGCATGGAGAAGTGTTGGTAGCACTTCTCTTTTTTAATATATATCCATTATACACAAAATTATTCCAGTTGAGAAGGGAATCGAGCTTATTCTAGTGTACTGTCACTCCTCAGATTATTGTTTAGGATTGATAGCTTTTGTGATAACTAAACATCTATTTGTTTTCCGTTTTATTTATTTTTTTAAAAGTTTGTGCAGGATTTTGAATTATTTTGTTGAAATTTAGTATAGGAGTACTCATATTTTATTCTTCATCTACAAACCACGAAATTCACTTTTTCAGACTTTATTCCTTTACCTCTCGCAAGTCATTTCTAATTTATCCATGTATTTTTGAAAATAAAGTTACGTGTGGAGGCTGTTTTATGACGGTCAATGTATCAAGTATTGGTTTAAAAGGACTTGAGGGTTATCGGGTTCAGGTGCAAGTGAGGATATCTCCAGGTAAAGAGTCGATGGTAATTGTAGGGTTGCCAGATGCTTCGGTTAAGGAGTCAAGAGAACGGGTGATAGCCGCTCTTAGTCACTTTGGAAAAGATGTGACTGATCAAAAGGTTGTCGTTAATCTTTCACCGCCTGAACAAAAAAAGAATGGACCTTTATTTGATTTAGCGATGGCGATTGCTGCCTTAAAGGAACTAAAGGTTATTAAGGAAGAAATCCGGTTAGATACGGCGTTTTTTGGAACGTTGTCCCTAGATGGAACGATAGAAAGTGCGGAAGGGCTGCTGCCAGCATTAATTGCAGCAAAAGCACTTGGTCTAAAGCAGATTTACATCCCTGATGATCCAACCATACCGATTGACATGCTGCATGGCCTGGAATTTGTTGTTGTAAGCCATATTAAGGAAGTGGTCCAGCGCTTACAAGGACAACAAAGTTTTTCATTTCTTCCTAAACCTAGGACTAGTAAGCAAGCACCGCAATTTTCTGAAGCAGTTCAAAAGGATTTCTGTCACGTTATTGGTCATGAGCAGGTGAAACGAGCATTAGAAATTGCTGCTGCTGGTGAACATAATGTGCTAATGAGCGGTCCGCCAGGCTGTGGAAAAAGCTTGCTAGCTGAAACTTTTCCCTCCATCCTTCCTTCTCTTACAAATCAAGCTCAACTAGAAGTAATGAGTCTTTATCAACTAGCAGGTGAAAAACGAAGTTATTATCAAACCGTTCCGTACAGACATCCTCATCATTCCGCCTCATCCGTGGCAATTATAGGTGGTGGTTCCAGTCCGCGGCCAGGTGAAATCTCACTGGCTCACCAAGGCATATTATTTCTTGATGAAATTGCGGAATTCACCAAAAAGACTCTTGATATGCTAAGACAGCCCCTAGAAACAGGGGAGGTAACCATAAGCAGGGCACACTCTACTGTAACCTACCCATCCTCATTTATCCTCGTTGGTGCAATGAATCCTTGCCCATGTGGTTATTTTGAATCCAATCATCATTACTGCACTTGCTCTGTTAAACAAATTAAAAGCTATCGTAATCGTTTATCGGGACCGATACAGGATCGGATAGATATTCTATTAGCATTAAAGTCGATAAATTTAGATTTGCCCGCAAAGGTTCAAGAATCGTCCACCGAAGTTCGCACTCGGGTTCATCATGCACGCCTGCGCCAATTTGAACGCTATCAGTCAGAAATAACAAATGCTAAAGTTCCGTTTGAAATGATTTCCCAAACTAGCCCGTTAACAAATGAGCAGCAAAGAATGCTTACAAATGTGGCTGTTAAGCAAAACTGGAGCAACCGGGTCCAGATCAAGATCATTCGCTTGGCCAGAACGATTTCAGACTTAGCTGGGGAGGGCAAGATTACGGATCAAGCCATTTGGGAAGCAATGACTTTAAGGCGCTCGGGTGTTTCTAAACCAATCAGTATTGCGAGGGAAACGTAATGGCACGTCCACAAAGAGTTTGGATTAATCATCGTTTTTATCATATTATTTGTCGTGGCAATCGCCGTGATCCTCTTTTTCGAAATGCTTCTGATTTTCAAGCCTTTTTCCATATCCTTCAACAGCTTCATGAGAAAATACCGTTTGAAATAGCCTCTTACTGTTTAATGACTAACCATTATCACCTTCTCATTCGCTCAAAGGACGCTTCTTTTTCAAAGCTTATGGGCTTGATCAACAAGAGCTATGCCAATTATTACAATACCAAGTACCGATTAACGGGACATGTCTATGAAAAACGATTTTACGACAAGATGATAGAAGATAAAGAAGGAATGCTAGAAGTCAGCCGCTATATTCACTTAAACCCTGTAGAAGCCAAAATGGTTAGGAAACCAGAGTATTATCCTTGGAGCAGCTATCATTTGTTTAAGAACCCACAAAAAGTGGCACCGTCATATATAAATATGGATAGTATATTAAATTATTACCTTGGAACAATTGAAGAAAGGAAGGAGAAGTACTGCCAAACTTTACGAATCCGTACCTGTCAATCCCCGAGTTTTATCGAAGATTGATAGGAGAATAGTGCTGATAGGTTTCGTATAATGGTTGAAGTTCACCGAATTGGCCATAACCCTTATCTATTATTGGATAAGGGTGTAAGTGTTTGTTTCTTAGATAAGTCCATGAAAAAACACTGAATTATTTATTTAGCATGTTGATAATAGCTTGAATAGCAGCCCTTTCAAAACTTCTCATATTGGTCATATTCCCCCATGAGTAAGATCAAGCTCTTTTCAATGAAATAATGTTTTATTCATCATCATGGTCATCATCTCCTTTATATCCAATCATTTAATAAAAGCTTGTATACTATTATGTTTGAATGAACTGTATGAAGGACCAAAAAATCGAGCCTTTTATGTAGTATAAGTTCCACTGCACCACCTTTGAAATTCTGTCAAATCCATTTTTCATTGACAGGAAGATAATAGGGGTAAAAATAACTTCAAGTTGGAAGTAATTTAAAAAATTAGGAAAGTTAACATCCCTAAATCTATTTAATAATAAGCGGGACTTTATTCCTGCGGACTAAAGTATACAAGGTTCACTGAAATTTGACAGTTTTTTTGACAAATATCATTCCCTGCATTCGACATGGTTTTCTTTGCCGTTTGGATAGAAACACTTATTTGAAAGGGTGTTCAGCGATTCTAATCAAACGTTAGATTGACATCCATATTTGTTGAAAACTAGCATTCTTTGTAAATGACTAATTTTTATCATAGATTCTGCCATTTCGTGAAAGATTTCCAACTCATTTCTTCGACAATTATTTTCTTGAAATGCTCATGAAGTTCGTTTTTCCAAAAGGGTTTGTCAGGTTTTTAATCAAACGATTGATTGGAATTGACGAAGGGGGAAATAGGTCGAAGTGTGGTATATCCGGGCCAGTCCCTCCCCGCAAAGCCCCAGAAATCGCAAATAAAACCGGATCCCCTCCGGCTGCCCCAATTATGAAAAATGTCCTGTATAAATTTTGAAAGGGCTTTCAAAAATAGGTTATTAGACTCTGTGAACCTCTTGTTATATTGGGTATGATTCCCAGTGTAGGAACGAATATCTAATTCGCATGTTACTGACTCGATCAGGCAGGGCGGCACTTGGTAATGGGGATCTCCCTGTTGCTTAGTGGTGTCCTGCTTTTTTTTGGTCGAGGCTATAGGAACGGCTCTGCTGGCATTCTCCTAAAAATACTGAGAGCCGGAGCACCTTGGAACCTAAGGTTCGTCCCTGATTGTTCAAAATAATAACAGAAGAGGTGGTTAAGTTGGCAAAAAGTAAAGCGTTAAAAGCCGTTGTTTCAGTTTGTTTGGTATCCGGGTTATTGGTTCCATTGGATATTCAAAAAGTAGGGAAAGCAGAGGCAAGTACAAGCTACGAAGTGACTGTGTCTCCCATCCCGAAATCGTTCGAACAAACAGACAACGGATTTCCCTTGAATCCAAAAGTGGAATTGGTTACGGAAGAAGGGACCGATCCTGCTGCGATTGATGAATTGAAGCAAGCCCTGAAGGAAGCAGGTGTAACCACCATTGTGGAAAGTGATATCAAAGACCCTAAGCTCCAGGCACCTGTCATCATTTGGCTGGGGGAGTTCTCGGAGCCTGACGAACTGAAAACCATTCAGCAGCACACCGGCCTTGTGGACTTGGAGATGACGAAAAAAGAAGGGTATATTGTCGCTTCCAAGTACGGGACCCAGGATAAGAAACATATTGTCATCACTGGACATGATGACGCAGGTACCTATTACGGGACACAATCCTTCAAACAAATCATTGTCGAGCGGGAAGGAACGGACTGGATTCCTGAGGTGGAAATTAAGGACTGGCCAACGATGCCGATCAGGGGCTCGATTGAAGGCTTTTATGGTGCACCATGGTCCCATGAGGACCGCTTACGTCAGATAGAATTTTACGGCGAGCATAAGATGAACAGCTATATTTATGCTCCAAAGGATGACCCCTATCACCGCGATAAATGGAAAGAGCCGTACCCGGCAGATAAATTAGCGGATCTTGCCGAACTCGTCCAGGCAGCTCACGATAACCATGTCGATTTTACCTTTGCGATTTCACCGGGGAATACCATCACCTATTCCAGTGAGGCGGACCTGAAGGCTTTGATTGAAAAGGCTCAAGCCATGTGGGATATCGGTGTGAGATCGTTTGCCTTATACCTCGATGATATTGACCCTAGACTCCGTTCTCCTGAAGACAGGGCAATGTTTGGCGGCGATCCAAACCCGCCGGCTGCGGCACAGGCGTATCTATTAAATCGATTCAATGAAGAATTTATTCAAAAACACGACGGGGCAGAGCGTTTGATCACGGTGCCGACCGATTATTATCAGGCAGGCACTACTCCTTACCGGCAACGCTTTGCTAAGCTGGTTCAGCCTGACATTATTGTTCAATGGACAGGAATTGGTGTCGTTGCTCCTACGATCACCTCGGAGGATGCCGATAAAATCCATGGAATTTTTAAACACGATTTACTGATCTGGGATAACTATCCGGTTAATGATTTTGATCGAAACCGGTTATTCCTTGCGCCGCTGACCGGCCGGGATTCGGATTTAACGGTGGAACATGGCGTGATTGGCTTAACGGCCAACCCGATGAATGAGGCCGAGGCTTCGAAAATATCACTGTTTACTGTTGCCGATTATACGTGGAACCCTGAAGCCTATGACCCGGCTGACTCGATGAAGCGGAGCCTGAAGGAATTTGCCCCAGCAGCCTATGAACCTTTAAATCTCCTAGTGGAAGCCTCGTATGCAACGAGTCTCAATAACAACCAGGAGCCGATTACAGAAAGGTTAAAGCCACTGATCCAGCAATTTTGGACGGCAGAGGAAGCCAAGGACAGTCAGGCTGTTTCCGAGGCTGGCGAGGCCCTGTTAAAAGAATTCGGCAAGATGAAGCAGGCCCCTGCCCAGTTGCGGGATCAGGTGGATAATCCGAACTTCTTGAAAGAGGTTGCCGGATATTTAAACAAGCTGGAGCTATTTGGCCAAGCGGGTGAAGCGGCCGTTAACATGGTGCTGGCTCAACAGAGCGGGGATGGTGATGAGGCTGCTGCGGAGCGCTTGGTCCTGCAGCAATCGATGACAGCGATGGCCGAAATCCCGCAGAAGCTGAGTATCGGCGTACTTCCGACCTTCCTGGAGCGGGCGCTTAACGGGAAAAATTTAGCGGAAGGAAAAAATGCCACCGCTTCTTCGAGTGAAGTCAGCTGGCTGACACCGAACCTGGCTGTAGACGGGAACAACAATACCAGATGGGCCTCCTTGTACAGCGATAATCAATGGATCCGTGTCGACCTGGGGCAGGTGTATTCCATTGATAAAGTGAAATTATACTGGGAAGCAGCCTATGGAAAACAATATAAAATTCAGGTATCAACGGACGGCAGCCAGTGGACAGATGTTTACACAGAGCTTAACAGCAACGGAGGAACCGATGAAATTCAGTTCCCTGCCGTCGATGCCCGATATGTTAAAATGCAGGGCATCAAACGATCCAGCAGCTGGGGCTACTCATTGTACGAAATCAGCGTCTTTGAAACACAAAACTAAGATAAGGCAATCAGGTGGGGCGGTTTAAGAACCGTCCCTGCTGGAAGCTATCCTGAGGAGGAGCAAACGGAATGATTTTTTTCAAACATGGAAAGCGGGTGTTTGTGGCCTGTGTTACGGTCGTGCTGTGTTTTCTGTCAGCATTTCCATAGGGAACACCACAGGCATCGGCGGCAGGCACAGGAGACATAGACTTAAATCCGACACCGCAGGAGCAAAAAATATCGGAGGATAAAGGGTTTCCTTTGACACCGGACGTCGGAATTGTGGTAAGCAAGGACACGGATGAACAGGCGATTCATGAGGTTCTTCGGGCATTGGAGGACGCAGACGTCAAACGGATCGTCCGGATCAATGCCGGGGAGAAGGTGACAACTCCTGTTACCATCTGGATTGGCGGACCTTCGGAAAATATGGGTTCAGCCCTTGTCTTAGATCAGATGGGCGTGGAAGGACCTGAAGCATTAAAGGATGAGGGGGATGTACTCGCGTCTAAGCAAAAAGGAAAGAAGCAGATCGTTCTTGCCGGTAAGGACAAGACGGGAACGTATTATGCTGCCAAGACGTTCAAGCACTTGATTCAAGACCGGGAAGGAAGAGACTGGGTTCCAGAGGCAGAAATTCGTGACTGGCCGGAAATGCCGATTCGCGGCTCGATCGAAGGATTTTATGGCCCGCCATGGACTCATGAGGACCGACTCTCCCAGTTAGAATTTTACGGGGAAAATAAACACTGACGGATTTAAATGACTTTATTGTTATATTTTTAAAAAGAAAAAACCCTTGTGTAGCAAGGGTTTTGAAGTATGAAGCATTGCGGGATCGAACCGTTGCCATGTTTCCTATTTCTTAGCTGATTTAAAGGATTCATAAGGTGGTGGCTTGAAAGTCTGGCCTACAAAAGAAACATTTCCTATTGTTTCTGCTTTAATAGTTGTAAATCGACGTATAGCTGTATTCGTAAATGAAAGTCATCAAAATCGATTGAAGTGAGTTCGGCTATTTGATTCAATCTATATTTCAATGTGTTGGTATGAATGTATAGCTGTTCAGCTGTCGGTTTGATCCGGCAATTGTTCAACAGATATATTTCCATTGTTTGAAGGAGTTTGGTTTGGCTTTCCTGGTCCTTCTTTTGAAGAATCTGTAAATCCATATTGATATAATTCGTTTTAGTATGATGGCTGGAGATCATTTCGAGGTAACGGAAAATCCCAAGCTTGCTATATTTGAAAGGAAGCTGTTCAGGTTTACCGATGAACTTCGCTGCATTGATTACTTCCAGTGCTTCGAGATAGGATTTTCTTAATTGAAGAATCGAAGAATACTCATTTCCGATTCCAGGGAATACCTTTTTGTTATTGAATTGGGAAAGAACGGTGTTCGTTAAATCATTGGCGCTATCGGTAAGCAGGTCTTTCCCTTTTCCGTTGCTGCCTATCAAGACTATGATCTTCAATTGGTTTGTGAATACATGGGTAAAATGATTCAATGCATTGGCGAATAGACTGACTTTATCCGTTAATTCATCGAAATGTTCCGCATCGGATTGAGCGATGGAAAAGACATTGACAAGGAAAGTTTCCGGAATGAGAAGATTCATATTGGCTGCTTCCCATTTTATTTGGTTTTCAGTTTGATAGACTTCGTCAATGACCTTTTGATAAAACTCATTTTTTTCTTCATCTTTTTTCATGTTTATCTGTTTTTTCTGATAAAGGAGCTTGCCGATATGATGGGAAACTTCATGTAAAAATTCCAAATCGGAATCAGTCATCATTTCCGTTTCTTGGACCCAAATGAATCCGAAGACCTGTCCTTTGTGAACGGCGCTCACAACGACTCTTTGATTTAAGCCGATTTCCTCGATATGTTTCACCCTAAATGGATGCTCCACGGTTTTAAGCTGTTCGACAATGCCCTCATCCATGAATTTTTCCAGAATTGGAATCGGCCAATGCTTGGTGAAGATGGTTTGCCGATTGGCTTGGTCGAAGTGTTCGATATAATATGAACTATATGCCAGCAATAAAAATTGGTCATTTTCGATGACGACTGGTTTTTTTAAATAAGTGCTGACCATATCCGTTATATCGTTTATGTTTGTGAGAGTCAGAATTTTTTCTAATGACATATATGGCCCCCTGTAGTTTTTTGAAGTGTGTGACAACTTAGTTTAATAATACTTTTAAACCAATGATGTGTATAGGGGCATGAACAAAGAAGGAACAGTATATGAAAAATACCGTTCCTTTTAGGGGGATTATTATTGTTTTAATGTTCTCTCGAATTCCTCGAATTGCTCTTCTACTTCCTTAGATGGCTTCGCTGAAAGAAGACTGACCACTATGATGGCAATCAAGCTTGCGCCAAAACCAGGGATCATTTCATAAAGCGTATCGGATAATCCTGCCATAGACCAGAAAATGACAGTAGCAGCACCAACGATCATTCCTGCTAAAGCACCCCATCTTGTCATTCGTTTCCAGAAGAGACTTAGTAAGACCAATGGACCGAATGAAGAACCGAATCCAGCCCATGCATATCCGACAAGTCCAAGAATCGTGTCATTTTGCTCCCAAGAGAGTATGAGCGCGATGATGGATACGAGCAATACAGAAAGTCTCCCTAGGAAGACAAGCTCTTTATCTGAAGCGGAACGACGGAAGAAGGTTTTATATATATCTTCCGTTAAAGAACTGGCTGTAACCAAAAGCTGTGAAGAAATCGTACTCATGATGGCTGCCAATATAGCTGAAATTAAGAAACCAGTAATAAGTGGGTGGAATAGTATTTCACCTAAAACGATGAAAATGGTTTCAGGATCATCTAACTTCAGGTCGTTCTGAGAAAAATAAGTGATTCCGATGAATCCAGTCAGCATGGCACCGACACTGGAGAAAATCATCCAGCCCATACCGATATTACGGGCTTTCTTGATTTCCTTAACAGAACTGATCGCCATAAAGCGGACAATGATATGCGGTTGTCCAAAATAACCTAGTCCCCATGCAAATAACGAGATGATTCCTAAAAAGCTCGTCCCAGTGAAAATATTTAATAAGGCCGGATCAATGGAACGTGGCGTTTCTATGGAAGGGCCGAAACCGCCAACATGGAAAAGGGTGACGATCGGTACAAGAACCAAGGCGACGACCATAATGATTCCTTGAACAAAGTCTGTCCAGCTTACTGCCAGGAATCCGCCGAATAAAGTATAGGCGACGACAACACCTGTTAAGATCCATAGGCCTGCATGATAATCAAGGTCAAATGTACTTTGGAATAAGACTCCGCCGGAAACCATTCCGGAAGAAACGTAAAAGGTAAAGAATATCAGGATAACCAAAGCTGAAATGAGCCTTAAGATCCGTGAGCCCTCGCCAAAACGATTTTCCAGGAAAGCAGGGATCGTAATGGAGTTATTGGCAACTTCCGTATAGGTTCTCAATCTTGGTGCGACATACAGCCAGTTCGCATAGGCCCCTAACGTCAGGCCGATTACGATCCAGATGGAACTTAGTCCTGTTGCGAACATGGCACCAGGCATCCCCATTAAAAGCCAACCGCTCATATCCGCAGCACCGGCGCTTAATGCAGTGACAGCAGGACCTAGGCCCCGGTCGCCCAGCATATAATCATTTAAATTGGAGGTCCTTTTGTAAGCGAAGTAACCAATGAAAAGCATGCCTGCCATGTAAATGCTAATGGAAATTATTAATGCGTAATCCATAAAAGACTCCCTTCAGGTTGAAATATATAATTTTTTGTTTTAAAAGAGGAAGCAACCTATTTGTCACTTCCTCCATTTAACCTCGTTTTGGTTTTCGTATCTAGAATGGAAGATACGAAAACCAAAGGAGGTTCAAATCATTTTCAATTTGCTTAATGGAACATTATCAGAACGTTTCGGATGTTGTTTTGGCTTGCATATGAAGCTGCAAGTAGTCCGGTCCGCCTGCCTTGGAATCGGTTCCTGACATGTTGAAACCGCCGAATGGCTGATAACCTACGATTGCACCAGTACAGCCACGGTTGAAATACAAGTTCCCCACATGGAATTCTTCACGTGCTTTTTCCATGTTAAGGCGATTTGTCGTAATGACAGCCCCAGTCAAACCATATTCTGTGTTATTGGCAATTTCAAGAGCTTCGTTAAAGTCCTTCGCTTTTGTAAAGGCAACGACTGGTCCGAAGATTTCTTCCTGCATTAGACGGGCTTGCGGATCGACATCAGCGACGATTGTCGGTTGAACGAAGTAGCCTTTAGAGCTATCTCCTTCTCCTCCAGTCAGAATGCGTCCTTCTTGGTTCCCGATTTCAATATAGCTCATGATTTTGTCAAAAGCTGCTTGATCGATGACTGGTCCCATGAAATGATTTTCTACAGGATTACCAACTGTAAGTTGTTTTGTTAATTCAACAGCGCGATCTAAAACTTGATCGTATACATCTTCTACGATGACAGCACGGGAACAAGCAGAACATTTTTGTCCTGAGAAGCCAAATGCAGATTTCACAATCGATTGAGCGGCCAATTCAAGATCTGCCTCTTTGTCGACGACAATCGTATCTTTTCCGCCCATTTCAGCAATGACACGCTTCAGCCAAATTTGGCCATCGTTCACTTCTGAAGCACGTTTGTAAATGCGCAGACCTACATCACGTGAACCGGTGAAGGAAATGAAACGTGTTTTTGGATGATCAACCAGGTAGTCGCCCACCTCGGCCCCGCTTCCTGGAACAAAATTCAACACACCTGCTGGAAGACCGGCTTCATGCATTACTTCAACGAATTTCGCAGCAACAATAGGAGTAGTCGAAGCTGGTTTCAACAGGATTGTGTTACCAGTAACGATAGCAGCAACAGCTGTACCTGCCATGATGGCAAATGGGAAGTTCCAAGGAGAAATGATGATGCCTACCCCTAATGGAATGTAATCATAGCGGTTAAATTCTCCCGGACGGCTTTGAACAGGCACACCATCTTTAAGCGTCAACATTTGGCGGGCATAGAATTCAAGGAAATCAATCGCTTCCGCTGTATCCGCATCAGCCTCATTCCAAGGTTTTCCTGCTTCTTTTGTCAATAACGCAGAGAATTCATGCTTGCGTCTGCGAATGATGGCAGCTGCTTTGAACAAAACGTCAGCACGGATTTCCGGCTTCACTTTTTTCCAGCTTTCAAAAGCGGTAACAGCTTCCTGCATGGCTTTTTCAGCAAGATCCCTATTCGCTTTCGATACTCGACCGATGACCTCTTGCCTATCTGCAGGGTTATATGAAACGATTTTCTCATCAGTCGTCACTTTCTCTGCCCCGATATAGAGAGGATAGTCTTGCCCTAAGTAGCCCTCAACAGTTTGAAGTGCTTCCTGATATGCTTTTTTGTTCTCCTCGTTTGTAAAATCAACAAATGGTTCGTGTTTATATGAAATCATTGATAATCACACCTTTTAATAGATTTTTTGTAGCAATTAATAATGTTGAATGTATATTTAGCTTCTGACCATCCCTTTGAAGGCAAAGGCAATATTGGATGGCCTTTCTGCAAGCCTTCTCATGAAGTATCCATACCAGTCCAGACCATATGGTACATAGACGCGCATTTTGTAACCTTGCTTGACCAATTCGTATTGAGTTTTGTTTCTCATGCCATAAAGCATTTGAAATTCGAATTGTGTATTTGGGATGTCAAACTTCTTAGCCAGCTCTTTTGTATATTCGATGATTTTGTCATCATGTGAAGCAATGGCCGTATAATTTCCGTTAAGAAGACTTTGCTTAATCAACTTTTTATAGTTTTCATCTACATCATTCTTTTCGGGAAAAGCCACCTCGGCAGATTCCTTGTAGGCACCCTTTACGAGACGCAGGAATGGCTTATATTGGCCAAGGTCCTCTAAATCTTTCTCTGTGCGGAATAAATAGGCTTGTAGAACAGTACTTATGCAGCTGTATTTTTCTTTGAACTGCCTAAAGATATCGATTGTTGCCTGACAGCGAACTTCATCTTCCATATCGATTGTGACCATGATTTTATGCTTTTCGGCTGTATCAAGAATTTTCGTCATGTTCTCAATCACGAGATTATGATCGATATCAAGTCCCAAAGATGTCATCTTCAGAGAAACTTGTGAATCAAGTTTTTCCCTGCTGATCATTTCGATGGTTTCGATGCATTCTGCCGTACGTTCCTGAGTAACTTCCTTAGAATCAACGAATTCCCCAAGATGGTCGACTGTAACCGACAAGCCGCTATTATTAAGTTGTTTAATGAATTTAATGGAACTTTGGAAATCAGTTCCCCCAATAATCTTTCCAGCAGCAAAACTTCCTCCGCTTTTTTTAGCAATATTATTAAGCATATTATTTTTAGATAAAAATAAGAAAAAGTCCCTTGTAATGGCTTCCATATAAAGCGCACCCCCTAAGAAGATGTATTTCATAAATTAAGCTTACGGTTAATCGACAATATTCTCAATGTTCTAAAAAAACAATAATTACACCTTGAATTTGTCGGTTATGGACAAATGAAAAGGTTTACATTTGTTCTTGTATGTTCAGATGAAACGAAGGTTTATAGTTTTTTTGGTAAATAGCCAGCGGTACCACATTCACAAGGTTGGTTTAGATGAACCTATTATTATCAAGGGTCTTGGTTTTTTGTCGCTGGCTCTTACACAAAAAAACTCCCACAAAACCTTGAATCAATTTTTACTGAATAAAATGTTTGACAATCTTGTGGATAGTGATAACATAATAATCTGAATACTAATTTCATAAAAAATACCACTAGGGGTGCCTTTTAAGAAGGCTGAGATTAAAGTGAAACTTTAAGACTCTTAGAACCTGATCTGGATCAAACCAGCGTAGGGAAGTGGTGTAACGGGAACTCCTTATGTTTCAATCACGTTCCGATACAACCACTTTCTTCCAACAGAAAGTGGTTTTTTTATTGGAAAAATACGTCCGCTGCCGGCAAACAAGGATGTATTTACAATCAATCTAACAAAGTATTAAATGTATGTTTTTGAAAACGACAATTAAACGTGAAAACTAAGCAATTAATTAAATGGAGGTATCGTATGTCTACATTTACTGAAATTCTACGAGATAAAGCAGCTCCGATATGGGATGCGAATCTAGAACACCCATTTGTTCAAGGAATTGCTAGTGGAAAATTAGATTTACAAAGTTTCCGCTATTACGTATTACAAGATTCCTATTATTTATCACACTTTGCTCGTGTTCAAGCGATTGGTGCTTCGAGAGCAGAAGATTTAAACACTACAGCAAGAATGGCTGCTCATGCGCAAGGCACTTCACAAGCAGAGTTAAGCTTACATGAGAAATTCATCAAACAGCTGCAAGTTACATCAGAGGAGCTTGCAAACTTCCAGCCTGCACCAACGGCTTATGCCTATACTTCCCATCTATATCGCGTTGCAGCATCTGGAAGTTTAGGAGAGATTATCGCCGCTATTCTACCATGCTACTGGATTTATTATGATATCGGTCAGCAGTTAAAAGGGGCGACACCGGATGAACCGATTTATCAGGAATGGATTGCGGCCTATGGTGGAGAATGGTTTGGCGAATTGGTTCAGGAGCAATTGGATCGTCTAGATGAGCTAGCAAAAACCGCTTCCGAAAAAGAAAAAAGTCGAATGATTGATCATTTCTTAATTAGCTGTCAATACGAATACTTATTCTGGGAAATGGCTTATACATTCGAAAAATGGCCCATTGAAGTGAATTCCCAAGAACAACTTAATATTAGCTAATAAGGGAAAGATCATGTTCGCAAAGGGGAATGAGTTCTCCCCTTTGCTAAAAAAGGAGAATGAAACAATGAAAAAAGGGTTAAAGTTAACGGACATTTTAGTAACCATCGTGATATCCATCGCATTTGGGATTGTTTACAAAATTTGGGGACCGCTTTATTACGCAGTAAAACCATTTGGATTACATATTGACCAGCTGATTTACGGAATGTGGTTTATTGCTGCGACCGTTGCGTTCCTAATCATACGTAAAGCTGGTGTGGCATTTCTTGCGGAAGTTGCGGCTTCTTCTGGAGAGTTTCTAATGGGGTCTGAATTTGGACTGGAGGTTCTTTTATATGGTGTTGTGCAGGGGTTATTTGCTGAACTTGTCATAATGGCTTTTAGGTATAAGCGCTATGATTTACTTGTTGTTAGCTTAGCTGGAATTGGTGCGGCTATTGGGTCCATATTTATGGATTACTACAAAGGATATATGGGTGATTTGTCAACATGGAACTTCATGTTGCTCATTGGTTTCAGGTTGATTGGGTCCGTTATCTTTACTGGGTTTATGGCATTTGGCATTGCGAAGGCACTGGAGGCAACAGGAGTTACCAATTTACTTCGTCCTGCTTCCAAAGAAGATTACGACGCCTTAAATCAATAATCAGGGGTGAAGACGTGACAAATATAGCGATGGTCGAACAGCTTAGATTAAAGTTTCCGGGAGACGACAACCTGCTGTTCAAAGATTTATCAATTACCATTAAAAAAGGTGAGAAGGTCTTATTACTCGGACCTTCTGGATGCGGTAAATCAACTCTTTTACAAACACTTTCAGGATTAATTCCAAAGTCTATAGAAGTACCGATCAAGTATAGAAATATTCAATATCCCGAGTCCTGGGGTTACGTGTTCCAGGATCCGGATTCGCAATTTTGTATGCCATATGTCGATGAAGAGCTTGCATTTGTATTAGAAAATCTTAATGTGCCAAGAAGTGAGATGCCTGATAGGATTGAAGAATTATTGTCCGCAGTTGGGTTGCGATTGGACCTATATCATTCTTCTATCCAATCTCTATCTGGAGGCATGAAGCAGCGACTTGCGCTTGCATCAGTATTAGCACTCAATCCTGAATGTTTATTTTTAGATGAACCAACAGCGCTGATTGATGAAGAAGGCACTAAACAAATTTGGGAGAGTGTAAAGAGCGTCGCTAAAGATAAAACGGTCATTATTGTCGAACACAAGATTGATCACATTTTGGATTTTATAGATCGTGTCATTGTTTTTAGCTATGACGGGGTGATCATTGCAGATGATGATGTGAATACCGTGTTTTCCTTTTATCGTAAACAACTACAAGAATATGGTATCTGGTACCCGGGGGTTTGGGATGATTACTTATTGTCTTTCGAATCGAATGCTGGACACGGTTACAACCACTCGCTGATTTTAGAGAACTTTAAGGGTTACCGGAAAAAAGAAATAAAAGTTCAACTTGATAAGGCTTCTGCTCTATCGGGGGAATGGATCGCTGTGGTTGGTGATAATGGAGCAGGAAAAAGTACCTTACTATTATCATTGATGCAGCTTCTGAAAACGTCAGGAACCTATGTATTGAATGGGGAAATTATACAGAATATCAAACAACTCCAAAAGGAAGCTTATTTTGTCTTTCAAAATCCTGAATATCAATTTGTCACAAACTCTGTTTATGAAGAAATCTCCTATTCTCTCACTGTGAAAAAGGAAGAACCCTCGATCATTAAAGAGAGGGTGGATGAGCTATTAGCCATATTTGGATTATCAAAAAAACAGAACCACCATCCCTATCATCTTTCTATAGGGCAAAAACGCCGACTGAGTGTGGCGACTGCATTTGTAGAAAATCCAAAGCTTTTGCTCTTGGATGAGCCTACGTTTGGGCAGGATTCCAAGAATACATTCCATCTGCTTGAGTTGTTAGAGAGGGAACGGCAAAAAGGGTGCATCATTATCATGGTCACGCATGATTCGGAAATCGTTAAGCGTTTCGCGACAAGAGTTTGGGAGATTGATAACGGTAAGGTCGTTAAAGATTGGAAAAACGAACATGTACATCAGGGGAAGGACCAAGTAGCTTATGCACACAACATTTGATTTTAGAGAAACATGGCTTCATAAAATCAATCCAAGTCTGAAGCTCCTGACGATGATTTTCTTGTTTATCCTGGTGATTTTTATTCATAATCTTAATCAGATGATTCTTTTTACAATTGTGACGATGATCCTATTTGTATTTTTTACAGGTCATCCATATAAGCGAATTTTGCTATTCTCGATACCGTTCCTATTTATTTTCATCTCGACGACCACCTCGATGATCTTTTTTGGTAAAGGGGATACTACTATTTTCAGATGGGGTCTCGTCCATGTAACAGAAGAAAGTTTATTTCGAGGAATTCACTTGGGATTCAGGGCTTTAACCTATGCACTGCTGGGCTTAACGTTTGCCCTTACAACAAGGCCCGTGTATTTATTTTATTCGATGATGCAGCAGTTAAAGCTTAATCCAAAATATTCCTATAGTTTTATGGCTGGAATTCGCTTAATGCCGATCATGATCGAAGAATTTCAACATATTCGCAGTGCTCAAAAAGTGAGAGGAGTGAGAACCGGTGCTGGAATGAATGGTCTTTTTCACCTATTCAAAATCACTTCGATTCCATTGCTGTCTCAATGCATCCGGAGAGCTTTTCGTATAGCCGTCGCTATGGAAGCAAAGAGGTTTGATTACTCAAAGGAACGCACATTTTATTACAAAATAGGGTTTTCGAAAGTTGATGTTGTCTTTGTTGGTTATTTTGTTGTACTAACGGGTCTATCGTTTTATCTAGCTCAGGAATTCCCCTTTTTTCCAGTTACAGATGTTCGCGATTAACATATGGGTGCCTGTGGTCAAGCGCCCAAAAAATAGACATCAATAAATTCGATATTTATGATGCATTTTGGTAATTTAAATAATACATTTTAGGAACGAATCCCATTCTATGCTGAATTCGTTTTTCGTTGTATATTTCTGCGGTAATAGATTTATTTAACCGTGAAGTGATTGGCTTTGAAATAAGTTCAAGCCCTAATAAGGAATGGATAAAAGCCACCTTCAAGGCAGCACAGAAAAAGCGAAAATTGGATACATTGGAGGGCGTTCTGATCCATAGCGACCAAGGAAGTGTTTACAGATCACACATGTATCGCAATCTAAGTAAGGAGCTACACTTCATACCAAGTATGTCACAAAAGGCTAACTGTTGGGATAACGCTGTTATTGAAAGCTTTTTTTCGCAGTTATTGTAACATATCAACTTGTGATGCTTGATGAATCGTTCACCTATAAGAATTAGAAAGTACTCCTAGAATCCTAAAATTCCAATTATATATTTGCATAAAAGCCGGGATATTCATCATAAATATGGAAGTGGGACCATATTAAACTAATTTCTACTTTTTTTGACAAAAAGGGACAAAAAAATTTATAAACCATCGAATCGTTTATAGGAAATATTATGGATGACTTTCATCTTAGAGAGAATAGGAGAAGCGGTAATTTTGACTACAGAGATATTTTTAAATGGGGAATTAAAGGTAAGCAGGAAAGAAGCGCATGGAAAAGGCAAGCAACCCAAAAATTTACCAGTTTTCACTTCAAGGATGGAAAAACGGGAATATTACAAGAGCGTAAATCATTTTGATATCCGGAATGTCTTAGATGTTAAAGGATTCTTAAATGATATTCGTGCCAATTGGAATACATATGTAGCACAGGTGAGCCAATGGATTCAAAAAAATCCAGTAAAAAGATTGGTCGTGACGGGAATTTTTACCGTAGTTCTTGGTATTTCTTCGATTACTTCGAGTGCCGCAACAGTGATAGAAGAATATACCTATCAGGTAAGAAGTGGTGAAAAAATTGAAGCGATTGCTGCGAAACATGGGGTAACACCAGAAGGAATATTAAATGCAAATGGCCTAACTTCCATTAACGGAAAGAAAATTCTCTTACCAAAAGTAGAAGATCGAATGGTTACCGCCACTGCACTAAATATTCGATCCCAACCGACCACTGAAAGTAGTATTATCGGAAAATATAAAAAAGGTGATGTGGTTAAGGTTGTATTCGAAGAAGACGGATGGGCTGGCATTTTGATTAAAGGAAGAGTTTGTTTTGTGAGTGCGGATTATCTTACATCAAAACAAGCGGTTGAATCAAGTCCAACTACTAAAACCATGTATGTAACGGCATCATCGTTGAGAGTAAGAGAAGCAGCTTCTCCGAGTAGTGCTATCATTGGCTCTTTGAAATTAAACGATCGTGTGTCCATGATATCCACTTCTAATGGTTGGGCTAAGATTCATTTCAATGGCAAAATAGCATTTGTTAGTCAAACCTATTTAACGAATAACGAACCAAACAAAAACATTAATGATACGTTGAATAACACAGGCACCTATGTGATTAAGAGCGGTGATACTTTTACAAAAATCGGTAAAACATTAGGGTTCTCTGTTTCACAGATTCAAAAACTAAATCCAGGAGTGGAACCAACAAAGATGAAAATTGGACAAACCATCAAAATCCCTTCGACTACTGCACCTACTGTCAATCAAATAATAATAACAGCTCAAATAGGCAAGGTAGATGATAACGGAACGTTTCGATTTATCACGGCTGAAGGTACCACATATGATTCAAAAGCAACGGGAAACATGATTAATGAATTAATTAATCATCAAGGAAAGAAAGCAACACTAACACTAGAAGGAAAAAGGGGTACAAAATTGACTTTAGTATCCATTCAATAAATATCTATGTGCCTGTCACTACCCGGTATTTGTCGAGGATTGATAGTTTTATTGGTGATGCTAGGTACCGTATTAGGAAGATGTTCGCCACTTTAGCCATAAAAGTTATTAGGTCTTTATGCAGATTGTCTCTAAACATTCATATGGGAATGGCTGGTATGGGGTTATTATGAATTCAATTTTGATATCAAAAGTTTCACTTAGTTGGTAAAAAACCTCCGGTGGGAGTTGTGCAATACGCCTATGAAATCATTGGAATTCTTCCCAGCACAGAAAGCGAACTTCATCTTTATGAATCTTCTCAGTAAAGCTTTTTAAGTCTATAACTTGTATGTCCTTGGCCAGAAATCAGACG
Source organism: Bacillus sp. 7884-1 (assembly GCF_002272245.1). Taxonomy (GTDB): domain Bacteria; phylum Bacillota; class Bacilli; order Bacillales; family Cytobacillaceae; genus Neobacillus. Next base: position 68,191 of record NZ_NPDD01000165.1, read on the forward strand.
GACATCCCATCCATTAGTTTTTACTAATTTGTTGAATATTAAAAATTATCAGTTAAAAACGGTTGCCTTCAAGGAAAATAATGGTTACTATATACTTAGAAATTACATAGTGAATCACATGTTACTAATGCGATTAGGCATGGTGGTAAATGAGGGAATGTATCCATTCCTCAATTTCCACCATGCCTTTTTTATGTGATCACCTGTAAAACTTTCATATTTAAAGGAGGTGGATCGATTCAAGTAAGATTATTAACAACCAAGTGGATGACATAAATAGTAAATAAGTTCATAACGATGGAGGGATAATTATAGTAATGAAAAAAATTTATAATTTATTATTCAGTTTGCTATTGATATTTAGTTTGATTCCTTTCTCTACTGCCTCGGCAGAAACCCCTGATGCCTCAAAGGACTTAAAAACACTAGTAAGTGAATTAATCTATTATTATGGACAAGATGCACGTACAGATGTCCAAAGAACTCTTGAACTGATTGAAGAACAATCTCTGGAAGATTATAAGTTATGGAATTCGGTCATTGATTATTGGGATTGGATCGAGATTGATATGGAAGAAAATATAGATGTGGCTCCCGACGGTCTTCCAAAAGATAATACGCATGCCTTTATTGTTTTAGGGTTTGCTTTAAATAGCGACGGTACAATGACAGATGAATTAGTTGGTAGATTACAAGTTGCCCTAAATAGTGCAAACAAATACCCTAACTCTTATGTCTTAGTAACTGGCGGAGTAATGAAAAACGGTTGGACAGAAGGCGATCGTATGCGTGATTGGCTATTGGCTAACGGACTTCCGATAGAAAGAATCATTGTAGAAAACAAAAGTGCAAATACCGTTCAAAATGCATCGTTCAGCTATGATATTTTGTACAACGACTATAATATAAAAACCGCTTCTATTATAAGCAGCCAATATCATTTAAAAAGGGCAAGTATATTCTATTACACCATGTCACTTTTGAAAGCGAAAGAACTTGGCAAAGCTCCGATTGAGTTTCTAGGACAAGGTAATGCAGGCTGGTATCGAGCAGATAAAACAGAAGAACCAATGACCCTAAAAGTCAGTGGAATGTCCTCCATTGCAGGTGTACCAAGAGCTAGCAATCTCCCTATTTCCAAACTGGAAAATTTGGCTATTGAAGGGGACTTAGAATACTACGCAGGTGAAGAATTAAATTTAACGGTTAATGCACAATATGATAGTCAGTATGTCCGTGACGTTACAGAACTTGCGGATATTACGGGATTCGATTCAAGTAAAATCGGAGACCAAGAACTTGTAATCACTTATGAAGAAAAGGGCATAAAACTAACGGAAAACATCGTGGTTAGTGTTGAAGTAAACAAATCCGCACTAGAAAAAGCAGTTGCGGATGCCGAGAAAAAAGTAAAGTCTGACTACACAGGACAGAATTGGAAAGATTTTTCAACTGCACTAAGTCTTGCTAAGCAAGTATTAGGAAATAATGAAGCGACACAAGAAGAAGTAGATGCAGCTCTCCATTCCTTAATGAAAGCAACGGAAAACCTTGTAAAAAAACCAGTAGTAGTAGAAGTAGATAAATCCGCGCTGGAAAATGCAGTGACCGATGCTAATAAGAAACAAGCATCAAAATATACTGCTGCCAGCTGGACGGCCTTTAAAAAGGCATTAGCATCAGCGAAAGCGGTACTTGCAAATCCAACTTCATCTCAAGCAGAAGTAGATACAGCTATTAACGATTTAAATGTTGCAAGTTCCAAGTTAGTATTCGCTACGGTTCCAAAGCCTCACAGGGAACGCATAAGCCACCAAATACAGCAGTAAATATGTAGAAGTACCTGTTAATTGGCTCATTATTGGTTGCAGTTGGGGCAATGCTCTATATTTATAGAAGAAAAGCGAATCTTGATGCATCAAGGTTATAATGGGAGTAAAATGAAAAAGGCTATTTTTTTAAAATAGTCGACAAGCTACTTAAATAAAATTTTCATGATAAAAGGCTAAACCAAAAAATTGGTTTAGCCTTTGTTGTGAGGTTAGCGCTGCTTGTCCGGATATTGCCAAACGCCGGTGGCTCTCATTAAGTCGCGGTAAATGACCATTGTTTCGTCTTTGGTTACGTTGTGGGCTTCTTCAATCGATGGGTAATCCAAGTAAACCACATTCGTGAATGCCCGGTCGCTGTTTTTTGCTTTCATTTTATCGTAAAAATCGCTTGCTTCCGTAAAGATGGTGAGTGCGCGTCTCATATGGCTGGCGCTTGTCACGAGCGTGACATCCTTCAGACCTTCTTTTTCAAGGATTGCTGTAGTGAATAGGGCATTTTCAACGGTGTCTGTTGATTTATCTTCTGTCAAAATTCTTCCTTCCGCTATACCGTTAGACATGAGCCACTCCTTCATCAATTTTGCTTCCGTATTGCCTTGCTTCGGCACGCCGCCGGTCACAATGATTTTGGAATTTGGATTCTTGTTGGCTGCGGCTAGGCCGACCTTTAACCGTTCAATTAGTGGTTCTCTCATCGTTCCATCATCCGCAAGTGCATATCCCAGAATGACTAAGGCATGCTTGCTCTGCGGCAGGTTATCCGGCACCTCTGTGTTTAAGGTGGTCTTCATAATCGTTTCTGTAGTGGCAAATTTTTCAAGGTATTCATTGGTTTTATGGGCGTCGAGCCGTTTTAAGTTGGCAATGGCCGTTTTATACGCTTTCTCATCCCCATTTACTTTGGAATAAACCCCGTATAGCAAATGTGCATTATAGTTGTCAGGATCCAAATTCAGAATTTGCTGGTAGGTCGCTAATGCTTCCGGGATTTTCTTCTGGATGATTTGTGTGGATGCCAGCGAGATTTTGAGATCCACATCATGAGGGTCCAGTTTGACGGCCTCATTATACGCCGCTTCGACTACATCATATTTGCCTTTTAGGGTAATGCCTTTAAAAATTTCTTCCTCCGCTTGCTTGAGGTCACCGCCATGCCAGTAATAGTACATCGCGATATCTTCTAGTTGATTTATTCGATAAGAGGTAGGTTCATCTGTTTTAATGGGGGTAATAACCGGATTCGGGTTGGTTTCCTCCGCCTCTTTGAAAGCAGGTGCCGCAAAAGCGGATGATAGTGTGATGGTCCCGGCTAAAGCAAGGGCCAATCCCCATTTGCTTTTCCATTTATTCATAGTATCTCTCCTATATTTTTAGTTGCCGTTAAGATAAGGTGCGGACCGTTCTAATTCAAGGTCCACAATGATTGGCAGGTGATCGGAATAGGTCGATTGTAAAACCTGTTGACCGGAAAACTTCACTCCTTCGCTAACGAAAATATAATCAATTCGTTTTGAAGGGGTTTTAACCGGAAAGGTATTGGCATTATCTGCATCTTGAAAAACATCAACAAGATTGCCGCCAGTACGCAGTAATTCCACTTCTTCCACACCTGGTTCAGCGTTTAAATCACCCATGAGGATGGCCGGGGTTTCTTTTTTCGAAAGAATATCATTGATTTCATTCACTTGTGCCAATCTTTGCGGTACATCCAACCCCAAATGGGTATTGTAAACCCGAACATGATTTCCTTTTACATTAACAGTCGCTTCCAGTAAGCCACGCTGCTCTTTTCCAAAGCTTGATAAAAGGTAATTCTGAGATTGGATAATCGGATATTTGCTCATGATGGCCGTCCCATATTGGCGGCGATCCTGTCCCTCTACAGCAGGGTTAAGGTCAAGATTGGCTCCATACACATAATGATACCCAAGCATTTCGGCGAGCACTTTGGCTTGATCCTCGAAATTGCTGCGTGCGCCATAATGCCTATCCACTTCTTGGATTCCAACTACGTCAGCCTGTTTCTCGGTAATCAAGTCAGCAATTCTTTGAAGATTAAGGACATTATCGACTCCTACTCCATGATGGATATTGTACGACATTACCTTCAAGTTAACCTCGTTGCCCCTTGGAAACTCAGATACAGATGCTTGTGCCGGAATGCTGCTAACGGTTAGGAACGCTAGCACGATGGCGGCAATAAAACTTGTGATTATTTTCCTCACTTTTGTAATCACCTTTACTAAGTATTTTGAACCACTGTCACTGTTAATTGGAACCTGCTCTGCGATGCCTCCTTTCTGGGTAAATTCTCTAGGTGGATATCTCGGTGGAGTATATTGAAAAAGCATAAAGCTTGTCCAAGCGTAGTATAAGAAAAGAAGAAACAACAAAAAGGCAGGGGAACACAATGAAAAGGCCAATCCTTTTCATACGTGCCGCCCTGCCTGATCGAATCAGTAACATGCGCATAATAATATTCACAGAAAATTATAACTATTAATAAAAGCCTTTTAAAGAGGTAAAAGGCCTATTTTAAATATCGGTGCCTGTCACTCCTCGGTTTTTGTCGAAGATTGATAGGTTGTTAGATAGCTAATCAGTGATAGAATGGAGTTGCAGCTGAATATTGTTGGTGTTTCTGGCAATTAACTGATGTATGTTTTGGCAGTATGTTTATAAATCTTTATAGATTATTACTTAAGGGTAAGCCTGTATAAACACTTATATTTATGCACATTTGTGAAGCGATGCTTACTGCACTAACGAAGCAGGTT
>NZ_NPDD01000166.1 GCF_002272245.1 Bacillus sp. 7884-1
TGGTTGACCCCCTTATAATAGACTTATAGGTTATGATGAAGATACGACATAACTGATTTTCTTAGGGGCGATAATTATATGACAAAAAAGCAATCTTCACATAATAGTGTCGAAGTAAAGTTGGAAGCAGTACGTCATGTGCTGGAAAACAAGATCCCTGTGGCAGAAGTTGCAGGGGGACTTGGATTACATAGGGATACTGTGAATCGTTGGGTAATCTCTTTTAAGAATCATGGTGAGCAGGGTCTTGTCAATCCCCGCTCTATTTCGCGGCCTTTACCTTCAAATGACAAAAAGCATATCCGTGAGTTGGAGAAGAAATTAAATGAAAAAGAGATGGAGATAGAAATCCTAAAAAAGTTCCAGGCCTTTCTCAAAGTGAAAGAATAAGCAAGAAATTCGAAGCTATTTCTTACTTGAGAAAGGTTTATCCAGTCAATCTTTTATGCCGTATACTTGGGGTTTCCTCAAGTGGATATTTTGCTTTTCTTAAACGCCCTAAGCGCCAATCATCTGGAAAAGAACGCCTAGATTTAAAGCAAATAAAAAGGATATATTTCCTTCACAAGGGGACATATGGAGCTAAAAGAATAAGCCGGGCTCTGAAAGCCGAAGACATAATAATAAACCATAAAAAAGTAGCACGACTCATGAATGAGGCCAATTTGAAATCAAAGGTAAGGCAGCCCAAAACTACTCATGAAACAAAAGAACAATCTGCGGGATATGTCTATAAAAATCTATTAAATCGGAATTTTAACGCTGATCATCCTAATCAAAAATGGGTAACAGATATGACAGAAGTTTTGATAGGGCAAGAAAAGTTATATATCTCTGCGGTAATGGATCTATTTAACCGTGAATTGATTGCCTTTGAAATGGGCTCAAGCCCTAATAAGGAATTGATAAAAGCCACCATTTTGGCTGCACAAAAAAAGCGGAACCTGGATACATTGGATGGCGTCCTCATCCATAGCGACCAAGGTAGCGTGTACAGATCTCATATGTACCACAATTTAAGTAAACAGCTTCACTTCCTACCCAGTATGTCACGAAAGGCAAATTGTTGGGATAACGCTGTTATTGAGAGCTTTTTTTCGCAGTTAAAAACGGAATTCCCTTGTTTTTATCCCAACTGTCCACCAGATTCTTTTCAACAAAATTTAAAGAAATATATTCGCTACTATAACGAAAAACGAATCCAACATAGAATGGGATTCGTTTCTCCTAAAATGTATTATTTAAATTACCAAAATGCATCATAAATGTCGAATATACTAATGTCTACTTTTCGGGGGCTTGACCAA
>NZ_NPDD01000167.1 GCF_002272245.1 Bacillus sp. 7884-1
CAGTGGCACCGGAACTATTCCTGATCTAATACTCCAGTTGTCTCTTGTGAAGACATTTGTTTTTGCGCTTTGGCAACTTGATTGCTTTCATGGCTGAATTCATTGACTTCACTGAATTTTTTAATGTTATCTTGTTTCTGTTCCTTTTTAGTAACAGCTTCCGACTTATTCATATTTATCCCTCCCTATTCTACCAATCACTTTTTGAATTTGACCTGAAAAAAATCTAGTAATACTCTGATTATTAGAGCAACTTTGTCCTAGATTTAAAAAATGTAATCAATTTTGTTTTGCCTTAGCTTCATCATAAAACCAAGCGAGCTGTTATGTACTTCGCATTGGTGTTGTTTGGAAACGAATGGTTTCAAGTACACGAAAGATTGCGACTACTGTATCAAGAGAGGTTAAACATGGAATACCATTTTCAACTGCTTCACGACGAATTTTAAATCCGTCACGTGCAGGCTGTTTTCCCTTTGTTAGTGTATTGACCACAAGCTGTGCTTTACCATTACGAATTACCTCTAACAAGTTCTCCTCTTCGGATTCGATTTTATTTACAACATTTACAGGAATTCCTTCTTGCTTAAATGCAGCAGCAGTCCCTGCTGTTGCCAGGATACGATACCCAATGTTGTAGAAACGTTTAGCCAGTTCAGCAGCTTCCGCCTTATCTTTGTCCGCAACTGTAAACAATACATACCCGTGGGGCTTGATTGAAGTACCGGAAGCAATAAATCCTTTATACAGTGCTTTTTCCAATGTTGTATCTTGTCCCATTACTTCCCCGGTTGATTTCATTTCGGGTCCAAGTGTTATATCTACTTTTCTTAGCTTTGCAAATGAGAATACAGGGACTTTCACATAAACATTGTTCTCTTCGGGATGAATGCCTGATTGAAGCCCGAGCTCCGGTAACGTTTTTCCTAACATTATTTTGGTAGCAAGATTTGCCATTGGAACACGTGTAATTTTGCTTAGGAATGGCACTGTGCGGCTCGCGCGCGGATTAACTTCCAATACATACACTTTCCCTTTTGTTAAGACGAACTGAATATTAAGTAAACCTACTATTTGAAAACCTTTTGCAATTCTTGTTGTATAGTCAATAATTGTCGCCTTTGTTTCTTCTGATAGGCTTTGTGGCGGATACACACCGATCGAGTCACCTGAATGGACACCTGCACGCTCAATATGTTCCATAATACCTGGAATGAATACATTCTCTCCATCAGAGATAGCATCTACTTCCATTTCCTGGCCTGTTAAATAACGGTCAATCAATACTGGCTGATCCTCGTGAACTTGGACCGCATTTTTCATGTAATGAAGTAATTCCTCAGTTTGATATACAATTTCCATTGCCCTTCCGCCTAGTACAAAAGAAGGCCGAATCAGTACAGGGAAGCCAATATCCTCTGCAATTTTTACCGCTTGTTCTACTGAAGTTACGGTTTTCCCTAAAGGCTGCGGAATATCCAGAGCTCCCAATGTTTTTTCGAACTTTTCACGGTCTTCTGCTGCCTCAAGACTCTCAAGTGATGTGCCTAAAATTTTCACACCCCGGCTTGCCAATTCCCCGGCCAAGTTAATCCCCGTTTGCCCGCCAAATTGTACAACAACACCCAGTGGATTTTCTAAATCAATAATATGCATAACATCTTCAATGGTTAATGGCTCAAAGTACAGCTTGTCTGAAATACTAAAATCGGTTGAAACTGTTTCGGGGTTATTATTAATAATAATTGCCTCGTAACCTGCTTCGCGAATAGCCCAGACAGAGTGAACCGTTGCATAGTCGAACTCCACTCCTTGTCCGATACGAATGGGTCCAGACCCGAGTACGATAACACTCTTCTTCTCAGTGACAATTGATTCGTTTTCATCTTCATACGTACCGTAAAAATAAGGCGTTTCGGATTCAAATTCAGCTGCACATGTATCCACCATTTTATATACAGGGATGATTCCATTCTCTTTCCGATATTCATATACTTCGCGTTCTGTCATTCCCCATAGTCTTGCTATAGTTTTATCTGAAAAACCGATTTTCTTTGCTTCAAGGAGAATTTCTCTATCGCCTTTGTTTTCTTCCAAAACCTTTTCAAATTTGACTATATTGTCAAACTTCGCAAGGAAGAAGATATCAATTTTGCTCCACTCATGAATTTGTTCAATCGTTTTTCCTCTGCGGAGTGCTTCACCTATGTAGAATAAGCGCTCATCACCTGCTGTACGAATACGTTTTTCAATCAATTCATCATTGATTTGATCTGCATCATTTAAGGCTAGGTGATATACTTTCAATTCAAGTGAACGAACCGCTTTTAATAGTGACTCTTCGAGCGTACGGCCGATTGCCATTACTTCACCTGTCGCTTTCATTTGTGTACCAAGCTTCCGATTGGCCGATTCAAATTTATCAAATGGCCAGCGCGGAATTTTGGTTACTACATAATCCAGGGCAGGTTCAAAAGATGCATAGGTTCTTTCTGTTACAGGATTCATCATTTCATCTAACGTAAAACCTACTGCAATTTTCGCCGAAAGTTTCGCAATTGGGTATCCTGTTGCTTTTGAAGCCAGCGCGGATGAGCGGCTCACACGCGGGTTTACTTCAATAATAAAGTATTGAAAGCTGAAGGGATCTAAGGCAAGCTGAACGTTGCATCCACCCTCAATCTTCAGGGCACGAATAATCTTTAAAGATGCATTACGCAATAATTGATACTCACGATCGCTTAAGGTTTGACTCGGTGCTACAACAATTGAATCACCTGTATGGACACCAACAGGATCGATGTTTTCCATGTTGCACACAACAATAGCATTATCATTGCTGTCACGCATTACTTCGTACTCAATTTCTTTAAACCCGGCAATACTTCTCTCGAGCAGGCATTGGGTAACAGGACTGTATTTTAAGCCACTCGTTACAGTTTCAATTAATTCTTCTTTATAGTGGCAAATACCGCCGCCCGTTCCTCCAAGTGTATAGGCCGGACGAACAATAACAGGGTAGCCAACTTGTTCCACGAATGCATATGCCTCTTCCAGCGTATGAATAATTTCACTGTCCGGAACTGGTTCATTCAGTTCGTTCATTAATGAACGGAACAAATCTCGGTCTTCTGCTTGTTCAATCGCGCTTAATTTTGTTCCTAAAATTTCAACGCCCAGCTCTTCTAAAATACCTGATTTGGCCAATTCTACAGTAAGATTTAACCCTGTTTGCCCACCTAGAGTCGGTAAAATGGCATCCGGACGTTCTTTATATATGATGGAGCTTACGAACTCAACAGTTAACGGCTCGATGTATACTTTATCTGCCATTTCCGTATCGGTCATAATGGTCGCTGGATTTGAGTTAACAAGAATGACTTTATACCCTTCTTCTTTTAATGCGATACATGCCTGCGTGCCCGCATAATCAAACTCTGCCGCTTGTCCAATAACAATTGGTCCTGATCCAATTACTAAAATTGTTTCAATGTCTAAGCGTTTTGTCATCGTTCGTCCCTACCTTCTTCCTTGCTTCCATTAATTCAATGAAACGGTCAAATAAATAGTTTGCGTCTTCTGGTCCCGGAGATGCCTCAGGATGGTATTGGACAGTAAAAGCTGGATACTTGTCATGCTTTAACCCCTCAACTGTCCCGTCATTTAATGCAATATGTGTTACTGATAAATCAGTTCCTTCTAAAGAATCCATACAAACTGTATACCCATGGTTTTGCGAGGTAATTTCAACGCGATTTGTTTCTAAATTTTTAACAGGATGGTTTGACCCGCGGTGGCCAAACTTCAATCTTTCTGTATCTGCTCCGCATGCAAGTGCGACCAATTGATGACCTAAGCAAATGCCGAACAATGGTATTTTCCCAAGGACACCTTTAATCATTTCAATTCCTTCTGTTATTTCTTTCGGATCCCCTGGTCCATTACTTAACATGATGCCATCCGGATTTAGATTAAATATTTTTTCTGCCGTTGTATCATACGGAACGACTATAACATCACAGTTGCGCAGCGTTAACTCCCGTAAAATACCGTGCTTCATTCCGTAGTCGACTAGCAGGACTTTAAAACCTCTTCCAGGACTCGGATAGGAACGTTTTGTTGATACTTGTTTCACCTGATCTCTCGTCCATTCTGCTTTCTTTAAATCTGCCACTACTTCTTCAACAATAACATCCATGCTGCAGATTCTTCCTTTTAGAATCCCATGCTCGCGGATTTTTCTTGTAAGCTTCCTTGTATCAATTCCCGCTAAACCTGGAATATCTTTGTCTTTTAAATATTTATCAAGTGGAAATTGACTACGGAAATTTGACGGTATTTCGCAAAATTCTTTTACAATCAAACCATTAATTGTTGGTTCAATCGATTCAAAATCATCACGATTAATTCCATAGTTACCAATAAGTGGGTAAGTCAATGTAACAATTTGACTGCAATAAGAAGGATCCGACAAAATTTCCTGATAGCCGGTCATACCTGTGTTAAATACAACTTCACCTATCAATTCCTTCTCACTGCCAAATCCTTTTCCAACAAATACAGTACCATCTTCTAAAATGAGTTGACGTTTCATTCCATTACACTCCTTTCTTCCATACGCATTATCCTTCTACCCCGCAATCGTTTGATTAACGCCTGTTGATCTTCTCTTCCTCGTAAAAGGAGGATTCATTTTATAGTATTTGGAGGGCATCACGAGCAATTCCAATGATTCACAAATTGAAGGGGTTCCGCTAAAAAGGTTTTTATTTATTTTATTATTGCGTAAAGTTAAAACTACTTCTTTCCTAATTTGTATTTTTACAGGACATTCCTATAATCTCCTTATTTGCCAATAAAATGTATTATATAAAATAAGAAAAATTGTCCACTTTTTTGTATATTTGGCAACACTTGAGCAGGCATTTTTAGAGCGAAACGTCAAAAAAACGCCTTCAAATTTTTGAAGGCGTTTTTTGTAATTTGAGAGAAATTTTCTGTGACCAAGGGGACGGTTCTAGCGGTCCTTTTTGTTTAACTTGTCCCATGAGAACCGTCCCTATGGACACTACCAGATAAAACCGAAATTTCAGTTCCACAAAGAAGACATGTTGGGCATACCTCTGAAAAATATGAACGAGTTGAAGAAATCTTTCTTACTAATAAAGTGATGTATAAAGGTCATTTTGGCGATGCGATCGTGCGAGTCTGCGATACAGAAAAAATGACAGACTTGCTCTATCATATACTAAAGGAAGACCCTGAAATATTTTCTTGATATTTAGTGCCTCGCAACGGGGACCGTGACCGTGGGGACGGTTCTGGTGGCTTTTTTATAATTATTAGTGTCGTAGCTAAGATGAAGAAGCTAATCCAATTTGAATTTGTTCAGAAGTAGATTCAAGAAAACAAAAAAACCACCCTTCGCTATCGTTAGCAAATGGTGGTTCTCACAAATAATCTGCATTTAAAACAACAAGCAATAAGATTATTGCTAGGCAAAAGTTAATCATTCTGGATTTGAACAAACAAAAATATCAGCATCAGGGTCTAATGTTAAAACTTCCTCGGCGTCAATACTCTCAATTGTTACTTTAGTTGTTTCCCATACATTACTGCATCCCGTAATTGTAAATAAAAATAATGCAATCAATGAATAGAATAACTTCCGAAACAACCTACTCCCCCCTTTTTAAGCTAATAGACGGATAAAATCTATCAAAAATTCCTTATTCTACTCTCTAGGTCAAATCATTATTTTAAGTCTGATAATTTTTCTCCCGTAATAATTTCGTATAGGACTGCCGATTTTTCTTTATCTAATTGAGCATATTTACTTTCAGCTTCTATAACAAGTTCTACTTTTTCCTTATTTGGGCTTATCCAGAGCTCATACAACACTGCTTTCGCTTCAATGTTAGGATTTTTGTATTGAAATCCAAACCTGTAATCAGGAGGGCGTATCATAGACACTTTTGCATTTTCCCAATCAATATATGATAAAATCTCTTTCACTTTTTTAACTTGCTCATTATTATTAATTTCTTTAAAGTCCTCATAATGATTTTCATTCACCATATACTTTTGGACTTCTATCCTTTGTTTCCCATCTTTTAAATCATTTGAACAACCTGCTAAAAATATAAATATCATTCCAATAGTGACCATTAATTTTCTGTATTGTTTCAAGTGAATCCACCCCTTTTATTATAGGACGAATTGTTTTAGGTAAAGTTTCGACGTGTACCATCATAAAACATTCTTCGACCAACCTGTTAACTGGCTAGCCCTCTGGTTCCTGCGAACACCAAAGTATCTTAAAGTCTTTTTTCATTAAAAGCCCTTAGCATAAAGAAGAGCTCGATTCTTACTGTAGAATCGAGCCTGTTTTTGAATAACTTTTCATCATAAAGCTATGATAAGTTCGTTCTACTTGCTGTAACTTCCTTTTTAACATGAAGGGTCTGATTCTTTTCCTTCGCTTCTGATACCCATTTATCAAGTGATAAATAAATAATACCGGCAAAGATACAACCTATTCCTAGAACAGTAAAAAGAACCTGACCAAGATGTTCATCAAGCAAAAAACCTGCAAAAATGGGACCGAATGCACTGCCAACGATCCACTGAAGACTTGCTGCCCCCATATAGGTACCACGTAAATGTTCAGGTGCAATATTCGCTACAAATGTCATTTGTACCGGGGATAAGAGCATTTCCCCTAATGTGTATATTCCATAGATAATGATAAGAATTAAAAGGATACTCCAATAGGAAAACTGGAGCTTTGTAAAAAAGATTGGCAGCCATCCTACTGAAAGCAGCCCAAAACCAAATAAAACCGAACCATATAGCATGACCTTTCCAAGTTTGCGCTTACTTGCCCATTTCGATATCGCAAATTGGAAGAAAACGACCAGTGCACCGTTAAAAGCCATTAAATAAGGATATGGATTTTGGGCATCGGAAAGTGCCGGCAATTGTTGATCAAAATGCAGTGGCAGCATCCCTTCCGTTTGTGAGAATCCCATTGAAATAACAATTCCCGTGATAATATAGAAAAATAAAATTTTATCTTTGACGAGCACCGTAAATATAGATGGCAGTTTCTCTTCTTTATCAAGATCTTTCGTATCCTTTTTTCGTTCATTTTTCGGAAGTGTTTCTGTAAGCAAGAGCGCTAAAAATAGAGAATAAATAAAAACGGATGAAGCAGCAATGATAAAAATAACTGACTTTGATAAAAACACAACGGATGCTCCAAGTAATGGACCGATTGCTGCTCCAATATTGTGTCCCATTCGAAGCAGCCCAAATGCTTCCGTTCTTCCTTCTTCATCCGTCACATCAGCGACCATGGCTGATGCCGCAGGATGAAAAAGAGAATTAAACAAACCGAAAAAACTCGATATCAATAAGAAAGGATAGAAACCATCGAAAAAAATAAAACCAAGCATAACCAATCCATTTCCAACCATTGAAACAATCATAATAGGTTTCCTGCCATATTGATCCGCAAGCTTTCCACCTATTAATGAACCAAGCACTCCTGCAAGTGGTCCCATCGCCATCACAACACCAACTTGCCAAAAATGATCCACCTTATCACTCATATATAAGGCGAAAAAGGGCATTAACATCATCATCGCAATACCATTAATCGATTCGCCGATAAAACGAATCCAAATATTACGATCCATGTTTCGAAAGGCATGTAAACTCATTTTCATTTCTTTTTCCTCATTTCTCTTTGACTGAAAGATTATACTTTTACCAGAACAAAAAAGCCGTGAGCAAGTTAAACCCGCCCACGGCATTTTAATTAAAATGAAAGAATGGGTAAGGAAAACTTATGGTTGAACAATCGTTTTATAGTTAAAAAAGGGCACACTGCTCCCGTTAGACATAAGTACATATTTGGTGGAACATACTTCTACTATCCAATTAACCTTAAAACGTAAACCAGTAAGCATTTCCTTACACCTCCTATTCCTGAAATTTTTTAAATTATCTTAATTATCCATAAGAATTATAATTTATTATTAACATGCATGTAAAGAAATTCCTTAAAGAAAAATAAAGAACTTTAAGTAAGCTATTAGGACAGTCCTCTCAAGTAAAAATGGCTGCCTTTTCATATACCCTTCTCTAATGAGGATAAAGCCTGCTTCCTAAATATAGTGAGTAAAACTAATTCAACTGGGTAGTATATGTTTAGGATGATTTACGTTCATATTTAGCATTTTTCCTATCAATCAATGAGGAAGTGAATAGATGAAACACAGTAACGAACAAAATAACTTTGATGGAAATGTAGAAGAAAGTGGTAACAACCTAGCTGGTAGTGATGCTAATCAGGATACCAGTGACTTTGGTGAAAGTAAAACAGCAGGAACTTTAACTGATGCCGTTGCGGGTGCTATGATAGGTGCTCCATTTGGACTATTTGGTGCTGTTATAGGCGGTGTTACGGGCGGTGTTATTGGTAACCAGATGGTGGAGACTGCTGATGCAGATAACAATATAGCTTCCAATAATCGTGATGTGAGCAATAATACTAACTCTATAAATGAGTAGCTATTTTTCAAGGATTCCAATTAATTTAACTAGGGAATGGAAATTTTCCTTTAACCACAGAGACAAAACCGTGGGGACGGTTCTCGCGGTCCTTTTTGTCTAACTTGTACCATGAGAACCGTCCCTCTGGACATTTACTTCTCCACCATTACTCCTCAGATTATTGTGAAATCCAAAAAAAAAACGTTCCTTACAAAATGCAAGGAACGTTTTTTTCTGTTGATAAGTCTTTTATCATTGGATACCTAAGCCATTACTCCTGAAGTTTTACTCGTACATTTCTTTGCCTTTTTCCATCTTCCACACCCTCTGCCTGGCGGTTATGCTTAATGAAAAAGGAGAGAATCAGTCCTATTAAGGAAAGAATGGAAACGACCATAAAGGCGATATTCGCTCCGTGTATATCCGGATAGGCAATGTCCGGGCGCTGTTTTGCTGTTTCCGCTGTTGTTGTCATAACTGTAACAAGGATGGCGGTTCCTACCGAAGCGGCAATCATTTTCATCGTATTATCCATCGCCGCCCCATGAGGAATTAATCGTTTTGGTAACTGATTCAAAGCAGCTGTTGCGACCGGCATCATTACCATGGAAAGACCAAACATTCGAATCCCATAGAGGACAGTAATATATGTCAACGTGGTCGACGGACTTAAAGTCATAAACGCAAATGAAGCAGCAGTCATGATGGTTAATCCAATCATCACGAGCCATCTTGCACCGACTTTATCAAATATTCTTCCAACAATTGGTGACATAATCCCGCTAATCAGTGCACCAGGTAATAAAGCAAGCCCCGCCTCAAAGGCAGAAAACTCCCTCATATTCTGCATAAAGAGCGGAATGATTGTTTCTGCTCCAATTAAGCCCATAAAGCTGATCATTCCAATTGCTACGGCAAAAGGGAATATTGAAAACGTAAAAACACGAAATTCCAGCATCGGATGTTTCAGTCTTATTTGGCGGAAAATAAATACAATCAGTGATACACCACCAATTGTGAGTGATAGTAAGGTTGCAGCATGAGACCAACCGTAATTTCCAGCACTCGTAAATCCATAAAGCAGCCCGCCAAAACCGAATGACGATAGTAGGATCGAAATGACATCCACTTTTGGCTTGGAAACCTCTGTGACATTTTTCAAGAAAAAGAATGCGACAACAATATCGATAAGAGCAATAGGCAAAATAATATAAAATAACACTCTCCATGAAAATTGCGATGTCACCCATCCAGACAATGCTGGTCCGATGGCTGGTGCAAAGGATATCACAAGCCCGACAAGACCCATTGCTGCACCGCGCTTATTGACCGGGAAGATCAGTAAAAATACGGTTGTCATTAATGGCAGCATGACTCCCGCTCCCACAGACTGAATGACTCTACCTATTAGAAGAATTTCAAAATTAGGAGCGATCCCACTGACAACCGTTCCTAAAGCAAAAACACTCATGGCAGAGATAAATAACTGTCTTGTGGTAAATTTTTCTAATAAAAAGGCACTGATTGGAATCATGATCCCATTCACCAACATAAAGACGGTGGTCAGCCATTGTGCACTATTTGCGGTAACGCTCATTTCATCCATAATTGGAGGAATTGCTGTTATCATCAGCGTTTGATTCAAAATCGCGATAAAGGCCCCTGCTAGCAAAAGGCCCACGATCAATGATTGCTTACTCCCTAAACTCTCCATTCATCAAACTCCCCATTTAAAAATATACTGTTACAGATTACCTTGTTTTCCTTCTAAATTCCAATGAAGTGTTCTATTTTTACTATAGGTTATTTACTCTAGCTTCAAAGTATTTAAATTTAACCATGGAAATGATTCCAATGATCGGACCGATGCTTAATAGGATAAAAACAAATCTCCATCCTAACCATGTTTGAAAGATTGGAATTAGGTTTATTGACAAGATTGTAATTAGAAAACCTATACACATTTGCAAGGTAAGGGCCGTCCCGATATAGTCCGCTTCTGCAAACTCTGTAATACCAACAGAAAATTGTGCAGAATCCGCAATGACCGACACTCCCCAGATAATGGAAACAAGAACCGTCAGCCAAATGAACCCACCAAAAGTAAAACCAATCAATATCGCACAAATAGCGCTAACCGACATACAAATAATCGTTAAATTTGCCCTTCCTATCTTATCCGCCGCTATCCCACCTGCTATGCACCCTATTCCCCCCGCAATTCCAATAGCGGAAAAAGAAGCTAACATACTTAGCCATGGGTCTAAATTTGGTGCGGACCGCAAAAAACTTGCAGATAAAAAAACTGGTAGCCAAGTCCACATGGCGTATAACTCCCACATATGTCCAAAATAACCATAATTCACTAACATGACTGGTTTATTCTTTAGTAACTTTCCAAATACGGAAAAAGACCAAGAACTATTTTTAGAAACCAATCGAATATCAGGTAATAGATAGAAAATAAAAATAGCTGCTATCATTGCTAATGTCGAACTAATTGTGAGTACCCATCGACTATCCATATTAATTGTGAAAATGGATATAAAGTGCGGCAATGAGGAGCCTAATGTTAAAGCAGCGATTAAAATGCCTGTTGCCAATCCTCGTTGTTTTGGAAACCAGTGTGCAATCATTTTTACTGAAGTTGGATATACACCCGCTAACGTTACACCAGTCAATATTCTCAATAATATACCAATCGCTGCCTGATCAACGATAATCAAGACCCCATTTAGGAACGCACCCGACAGCGCTGAGATAGCAAACAACCTTCTAATATTAAAACGATCCGATACCCCAAAATATGAACTTAAAAATGCACCAATCACAAATCCAATGGGAATGGCTGCGGACAGCAATGCGCCTTGGGGCGGGGTTAGACTCCAGCTTTTTTCTAGTTCGGAGGCAATAACGGAGGCATTAAACCACAGACTTAAACAAAAAATGACTGCTATTCCAATAATCGTTAACGCCAGCCAACGATTCTTTATCATCATTCACAATGTCCTCCCAAATAAAAATTGAATTAGAAAACCGTGGGGACGGTTCTCGCGGTCCTAAAAAGTAAAAATTTTTGTAGTTCCATCCCCTTTAAGAGTGGTTTAATAATTATCATCAACTAAATGATAACACTTTCCTCTGTTTTTTTTCTGTATTTGGTCTTCATCGGCTTCATGATAACGCCTAATTAAAAAGCTCCAACCTCTATCATCAGAGCTTGGAGTCTTCATTAACTGATTTGTATCAAGAGTAATGATTATCTGCGAATTAGTACTTTCTGATGATCTGCTTGTTCAAAGTCTATTTTGGACATATCATCATCTAATGATATTTTCTTTTCTGCTAGTAAATGGTGGATGTAATGGGCCAATGCTGAATCTTCATAACGTAAACAATCCAGGTAAACTTAAATAACCCAGCTTTTTAATAAAAGATTTACAGCACCTTAACATCAACAAAGTAGCCTCTTAACAATGATTTATTATTCTTATTTTTAGTGGGGGTAGCATGTGTGGCTATCATGGTATTTGGCGTAGGTGGAGCCGTTCGATGTAAATAGGAAAGTGCCAGGCACCATCCACCCCGACATATGAACTTTCGGGAGAAATTTCTGTGGTAAGAAACCTATTCGTTCATGTCCGAATGAGAACCGTCCCAGTGGTATTGGAAACTCGATTCTTTTATCAATAGCTCTTCCCAACTTGTATCTGGAATTTTATTCCCTAAATTATTTACAAAAATAGAACCACAAGACAAGTTTTTAGTAATAACTTAAGATTTAATGTTTCAAATAACAAAAAAATAAAGTCCAGCACTCTGAAGTGCTGAAACTATCATGTGATTCTCTCATTCTATATTATTCAGCAAGCATAAAAGAAAAGTTGGTATCTACATTTTTAGTATCATCATTATTCCTAACAAAAATAATCAACTCATAATCCCCATTTTCATTATAAGATGTTCCTGCTACCCATGCTATTGTCGGTGTTGAAACCCCGTAAACCTGAATCATCGGTATAGGGTTTGAGGCTAAATGATTAGGAAATGATTGTACTATACTAGCGGGGATTGTAATCCAGTATAATCCAGTGTTACGTTTTTCTACGGTAAAGCCTGAACCGGAGACAATGTGGCCATCAGAGGCAATTGCACCTTGAAGTATTTTATTTCCAGGGACGCCAGGATCACCTTTGTCACCTTTATCTCCCGGATCTCCCTTGTCACCCTTTGGTCCCTGTGGTCCTGTTGGCCCCACTGGTCCTTCAGTTCCAGGCTCGCCTTTATCACCTTTTAACCCTTGGTTACCTTTTGGACCAACTTGGTTCCAACTTATTTTCATTTCATTGGAACGGCACTCATCTTCGGCATCAATTATGTAGAGGGTACCGTTGCTATTCTTGACACATGCATAATATACGGTTGTATCATCTTGTGCGAGAACACTTGATACCCCAAAAATAGCCGACATCACCAATACCCCAACCACTGCACCCTTTACTATTGGCTTTTTGAAGAGTTTCATAATTAGAGACATAATCAATCACTCCTATTTTTATTATCTATCACCTTCCTTATAAATGCAGAACTTATTATATTTAGAACGTTGGTGCAAAATATTATTAAGACCAAGGGAACGGTCCGAGACCTGTGAAAAATCTAATTTTTCCTAAAGGTATCTCCAAATCCCATGCCATTATCTTCCATAGACCGATTTGATACGACATCTCCTTTTTTGACATTTACAAACAACTCGGAATCGGTCGATGTAACAAATGCGACACTTCGTTGCTTGGTAGCATCATCATTCAAAAAACCCATTTGAATTGAAAATGCAACAGCCTATCTTGGACATCACTATCTATTCTTAAGAGGTTGATAGTTTGATCCTCATCTTTAGACATATAAAATTGTCCATCGGGCAAATCTTTTATTAATGCTGCATTGTCCTGTGACGATCCATTTGCCAAACCAGGTATTATGAACGGTATTAAACTCACAAGAAAAACAATGGAACTTAAAAAGTTGAATAAGCTATTTAAAAAATAAAAGCAGTGTGATTTCTTAAAAGAATCACACTGCTTTTCTAGTTGTTTTTATTTTTGATTTTGCCGATTTCCAATATTATAAGGAGTCTTCCTCACCAGTTTTCACTTTCTAAACTTCTAACCCTGCAATTCCGACGCCACCAGGTCCCGCATGAGTTGAAATCATTGCGCCGGCTTGAATCCATTTTACATTATTAAAACCCGTTTCATTCGCGATTTCACTCATCCGATGCTTGATCCTTTCATCAAGTCCGATAGAGTATAGAAGGTAAAGTTGCCCTCTATCAATGTCGTATTGATCTAAATAATCTCGCATGAGTTTTTCTGAAACTGCGTCCATACTCCCGCGATATTTTTTGGTTGAAGTAAGATTTCCGTCAATTAATTCAATCCGCGGCTTTATTTTTAACAGCGCCCCTCCGAGATAAGCTAGATTACTAACTCGTCCTCCTGCTCTTAAAAAATCTAAGCTGCCGGGGACAAAAGCTAGTCTTGATTTAGGAACCACTGATTTAATCTTCTCTACTAAGCGTTCAGGGTCAATGGAAGGTTCATTCTCTAATAAGGTAACAGCATACATCACAATCGCCGTTAATCCGCCTGTAACGTTCAAAGCATCAATTAGAAAAATATCATTCATATCTTCGGTTGCAATGATCGCGTTTTGGAAGGAAGAAGATGCCTTCGAAGTATAACCTATATGTACAATGATGCAATCAGGAAAATCATTTTTGATCTTTGTGAAAAATTCAAGATATTCATGCGAATTGGTGGATGTTGTCGAGGGTATTTTCTTTGTCCGTTCGTAATAGTCAAAAATTTCTGTTACAGGTAACGAACCATCTAAATAATCCTTTCCATCCATGATAACGTGCATCGGGACCACTTGAACATTATGTTTTTCAGCTAATTCCTTTGGTAAATCCGCACCACTCTCTGTCGTTAAAATAATTCTCCTCATCCATATCCCCCACTCCAATATAAAACCCATTACGAATTCGTTCTGCATTTTTGTTCTACTCTACTATACATGAAAAAAGAGTACTTAGGGACGGTTCTCTTGGTTATATTAAAAAGGCCATCAGAACCGTCCCCATGGTCACTACCGCTAAATTGTAAATTAAGACACAATTCACTTAAAAAAGAGGATAAATAATTGTAAACTTCAATTTCGTCTTGAGCTACCTCAGGCAAACTTTCTAAACTGACTACTTGCATTTTCTTGAACTTAAGATTCTCTCTGCATTTCCAATTCTTTCTGATTTATTAAGTTTAAGAGTGTCACTATTAAATTTACAATAAATTCTACACAGTCAATTAACCCTTCCTATGTTATTATTTAATAGTTGATTTTTTTTCAGGAGGAAACCTTTCATGCTTGATGTGAATACATCCTTTATTAAAAAACAAGGTGAGAAGATGAAGTCTCCCACAAGTAATAACGATCTACAATATGATGAATTGTCTTCTTTTTTACAGGAAAATGGAGGAAATCATGCTTCTCATTTGATTTTTTTAAAAGATAAAGAGATTTTTTGGACGAAAGAGCGAGATGTACTAATTGTATATAAACGCATTGCAAATAAATTAATGGTTTTAGGTGATCCAATTGGAGATGAAGCAAAAATTCAGGAAGCCATAAAAGATTTCTGTGAATATAGCAAAAGCAGAGGCTTTAAACCTGTTTTCTATCAAATAAGCCCACAGTATATGCACTATTACCATGATACAGGTTTTCGCTTCTTCAAGGTGGGCGAAGAGGGATTAGTGAATCTCCAACAATTTTCTTTAGAAGGAAAACAAGGAGCAAAATTACGAACACGATTGAATAAATTTACGCGAAATTCTTATACATTTAGCGTAGTCCACCCCCCTTATTCTAATCACTTGCTTTCCGAATTAAAGCATATTTCCGATTCATGGATAGGCAGTCAGAAGGAAAAAGGGTTTTCGGTCGTCTCTTTTAGCAAAGAATATGCTTCGCGTTTCCCTATCGCCCTTTTACACAATCCTGAAGGGAAAGTAATTGCTTTTACGACGTTAGCAAGCGATTTTCAAAATACGGTTACCATTGACCTGATGAGAAAATATTCAGATAGCCCTCATGGAACAATGGATGTATTATTTATTCATATATTTCAGTGGGCAAAAAATAATGGATATCAAATCTGCAGTTTGGGTATGTCACCACTATCAAATGTAGGAAACTGCAAACATTCATTTACATGTGAAAAACTAATTCGTCTTGCCTACCTTTACGGGAATTCCTTATACAATTTTAAAGGTCTAAAAGAATTTAAAAGTAAATTTACTACCGATTGGGAACCAAAATATTTAGCTTACAAAAAAACCTTTCTGCCGTTAACTATTTTACAACTACTTTTTCTGATCAACTCTAAACGTAGTTCAATAGATAATAAGGAAAGAAAAAATAATTCTATTAAAAATGCTATCTCAAAATGGCGTTTTGAATGACCAAAATGAGAGGCTATAATGATGCTCGTAAGTAAAGAACTATTTCTTAAATTTATCAAATACAGTGTTGTGGGCTGCATAAGCGTGCTCATTTATTTTCTTTCCGTTTTCATCTTGGTTGAACTTTTTGACAAAGATCCGATTTTCGCATCAACATTTTCCTTTATTATCATGACTTACATTTCATTTCTATTAAACAAAAAATTTACCTTTGGCAGCGACTTCTCCTACAATCAATTGTTGCGTTTTCTAGTTGTTTCTGCCATTGGTTTCATCTTAAATTTTGGTATTATGTATCTAGTAGTAAATATACTTTCACTTCACTATGTAATCGGTGAGCTAATCACAACATTGATCATACCCATCATCAACTTCATATTGAATAACTATTGGACATTTAAATAGTAGGAAAAAGACCGGAGGGACGGTTCTGATGGCTTTTTAGTATTACTGTCCCCCGTTACATTAACGCAGTGCTTCGCCGGGGGACTGACCCCTAGCAAAGAAAAAAACACTCACAAACTGACAGCTTCGTTATTAAACTTTTGCACCAGTATACTATTTAAGCTTTTTCCTTACGGATTTTGATTAACTTTACTGAACAATCGCCCCCGTTGGTTTAAGTGGTATTTATTTTTTATCAAGGAATATATCGACCTTTCTTAAAAATCTAAAAAAAAGCCGATTTTCAACGGCTTTTTTTATATTGTATTTGTTAATTCATTTATCCCTATTTTCCCATTAAGTTTTCAAATATAACAGAGATATTCCATTCCATCATACCAATATAAGAATCTCCATCTTCACCCGGTTTTCCAAGAGAGTCTGTAAATAATGTCCCACCAATTGGAACACCAGTTTCTGTTGAAACCATTTCCATACTGCGAGGGTCGATACTCGTTTCTACAAATAATACTGGAATTTCTTGTTCATTGATTAAATCCACTATTTGCTTAACTTGTTGCGGCGTTCCTTGATTTTCTGCATTGATCTCCCAAATGTATCCTGCCTCAAATTCGTATGCATCACTAAAATATTTAAAAGCTCCCTCGCTTGTAACTAAAAAACGCTTTTCCTTAGGAATTTTATTAAAGCTTTCTAACGCTTCTTGATGAAGTTTTTCTAATTTCAAAATATATTCTTTAGCGTTTTTTTCGTAAATATTTGCATTCGCTGGATCTATTTCAATCAGTGCATCTCTTGCATTTTCTGCATACTTAATTCCGTTTCGGATATCAAGCCATGCATGTGGATCTTCTTCACCTTCATTTCCTTCTGATGTTAAAAATTTAGGATCTACTCCTTCACTTAGTCTAAATACAGGCGCATCCTCACCAGTCTTTCCCGCAGTTTGGATAAGTTTCTCAAACCAAGAGTTACCCGCTTCAAGATTTAAACCATTATAAAAAACGACATCTGCATCTGTTGTTTTTTGAATGTCTAATGGAAGTGGGTCATATTCATGCGGATTAGATCCTACTTTAGCTAAACTATGAATCTCTACTTGATCGCCACCGATATTTTTTACGATATCATAAAGAATGGAGTAAGTCGTAACCACCTGTAACTTATCCTCTTTATGTTCTTTTCCTGGTTCACTAACGGTTTCCCTATTTTCACTACATCCTGCCAGAATGACAATTGCAAAAAGACTTATAATAAATAATTTTAGAAAATATTTCATTGCTATTCCTCCTATGTTTTTTATGAAAGGGCTTGTTTTTTCCTTCTTGCTTTTAAGAAACGCCATAAGATTCCTTGTTTTGGTGAAAAACCAAAGGCTAATAGGAAGAGAGCAGTTGAAACTAAGACAATGGTTGCTCCTGAGGCTAAGTTATAAGTGAAGCTAAAGTATAACCCCACAACCGAAGCAATCACTCCTAAACCAGCTGAAAGGTAAATCATTACCCATAATCGATCAGTTAATAAATAGGCTGTTGCTGCTGGAGTGATTAGCATTGCTACTACCAGTATGATTCCCACTGTTTGTAAAGAAGCAACAGTTACCATTGTAAGCAGCGTCATTAAAAAATAATGGATAAATTTTATTGGTAGTCCATATGCTTCTGCCATGGTCGGATCAAAAGAAGTCACTAGTAGTTCTTTGTAGAACAAATAAATCGAAATTAACACAAATATTCCGATGCCCAGTGTAGTCCACATATCTGAAGGTCGGACTGCTAATACATTCCCAAACAAGATGTGATAAAGGTCCGTACTACTTTTCATTAGGGTGATCAGAATAATTCCTAATGCAAAAGCAGCCGTAAACATAATTCCAATGGAAATATCATTTTTGATACGACTATTTTGGCTAACAAAACCGATTGACATTGCGGTCAAAACACCTGAAATAACGGCTCCAACAAAGAAATTAATTCCAAGCATGTAAGCAATGGCCACCCCTGGAAGAACAGCATGAGAAATCGCGTCACCCATTAGTGCCATTCCTCTTAAAATGATAAAACAGCCCACTACTCCACAAATAATTCCAACCATTACAGAGGTTAAAAGAGCTTTTTGTAAAAATCCGTATTGAATCACAGCCTCAATAAAAGACATTTATACCTTCACCCCCAAACTATCAAGAAACGAAAACTGTCCAGAATACGCTTTAGCCAAAACTTCCGCATTTAAAACCTGATTTATTTCTCCAAAACCAATAAGTTCTTTATTTAACAGAACAAGTTGGTCAAAATAATCACTGACTTTACTTAAATCATGATGAACAACAAGAATCGTTTTGCCACTATTCTTTAATTCTTTCAATATAGTAATAATGGTTTCTTCACTTGATACATCTATACCAACAAAAGGCTCATCCAGAAAAAGCATTTCAGATTCTTGAGCAAGTGCCCTTGCTAAAAAAACTCGTTGTTGCTGTCCCCCTGAAAGTTCTCCAATTTGACGCTTACTAAATTCTGCAATACCAACCCTTTGTAAACATTGCAGCGCCCATTCTTTTTCTGACTTTTTTGGTCTTTTGAATAAACCTAGTTTTGGATACGTTCCGAGTAAGACAGTATCCAAAACAGTGATTGGAAAATCCCAGTCAATATTGCTCCTTTGCGGGACATAGGCAACGGATTTTCTTAGCTCATTAAAACTTTGCCCGAATATTTGAACTTCGCCTTTATCTTTCGGGATAAGGTTTAACAATGCCTTTAATAGCGTTGATTTCCCAGCTCCATTTGGACCAATAACCCCAACTAATTTACCTGGATCTATTGAAAAACTAACATTTTTCACCGCTTCATTACCATGGTAGGACACAAACAAACTTTTCACTGTAAGCGCTGGATTCATTAATAATCATCTCCTTCATATCTAATGTTTTCCTTTGTATGAAAAATGTTGACTTAATGCAACTTTTAATTAAAAAAATAAAGTGGAAATTTACCACATCTTACTTTAACTATATATATGGTTTAATTCAAAAAAGTTTCCCTTATGAAACATTTTAAACTACAGGAAAATCCATGTCAATTAAAAAGAATTTTCTTTTGTATTCTCATCGAAGAATTCAAAGTTAAAGTAGATGTAACAAAAGGAAAAAATCAAGGAATAAACGGAGATATCATTCTACAATTTATTGTCACCTCTTACGTAGGGATAGTGGAATGGTGGTTCAAGAATGGAATGCCTTATTCACCTCGTGTCATGGCAGAACAAGTAGGGATTTTATTAGAGAGGAATCTATTAAAAAACAGAGCAGTGATTAGCACACTGCTCCTTATGTCTCAATCTCAAAAAACAGGGGTTTTTGGATTGATCGCAGGTTTCTTGCTTTCAGCTGGGAACCTGATGCTGGCTGCGACCTTTTATGGGAAGTTCGCTTATAGGGACTACCCACAGGATGGTTTGTCTGTCAATATCGCGAATAGTCTTTCATATGGAGGGCTGCTTCTTGGCACGATTATTCTCATGATTGTATCTTTCCGTGCGAAAGTATTCCCGGGCTGGTACGGAGTCGTGTTCTTGCTCATGCTTATCTCTTTAGGGCTTCCTTTCCTTGATGACTTTTTCTCACTATTCTGGGGATTGACTTATGTGGTGATGGGCTATTCCATCTTTACAGGTAAAGGAATTCGCTACTATTTTGATCCAGCAGGAAAAAAATCATTGATTATTTAATCTATAGATTTCTTGAAGACCATGGGGACTGTTCTCATGGTCTAACCTCATTTGAACCCTATAAGAAACTATGAAGACAAGAAATTTAGGCTGCCTCAATCCAAATGAATTTAGTTTGAGGCAGCCTAATTGGTGTTTTATATATTTCTCATTTTCATTAGCGATTTTTTAAAATTTAGAACCTCAAATTGGAGGTTCCTTATTCTCGAATAAACCAAATCTTTGATATCAAATCATCTAGCTATTAAACTAGTACTTTCCCCTGTAATCCCATTCGTGGCAATCTCCCAATAGATGACCTTGTGCCCAACAATGGGCCGATTTTTAATATCGGCAAACTCTTGAATTTCACAAAACTGTTGTAATATCTTATTGATTCTGACACGAGCTCTTTGAGATTCACGAAAACTGTCAGAATACCCCTTTCATTCTGACAGGATTGCTCTTGAATTCTCCAAAGCTGTCTGAATGTCCATTTAATTCTTACAAGAGTGCTTTAGGATTCACCAAAACTGTCAGAATAACCCTATTATTTTGACACGATTGCTCTTGGATTCACCATTGCTGTCCGAATACCTTTATGATTCCGTTACGGTTACTCTTAAAGTATTAAAGAAATATCTTAGCCCGCCTCAATGTGAACCAAAGTTCTTTTTTTCATTCCATTATTCTGCCCCGTTAACATAATGAGAAAATAAGACCTCATCCTTCTGAGTAGTAGTTTAATTTTTGTAAATTAGAATAACATTAGAAATCAAAAAAACCGGCACATTTTTGGTTGCCGTTATTTCTTATGAACCTTTACAAATACAGTTCCAAATAGTTTATCTCCAATATATGCATCTAACTTCCACATTGCACTCGTAGGTAGTGACATATTTGATGGCATGTGTCGGTCTGCTCCATTATTTGGACCACTTAAATCTACACCTTCAAACAAAGTTATTTGTTCAATATCATTTTCGTGTGTAGCAACAACTTATAGTTTTCCTTCAAGCTCTTTGTCTTCTCCCCAAAAATGCCACATATATTTTTGGGTTTTATTTGGATAAAATATTAGAACCTCACTATGATCATAAATAAAACCTAAACGTTCTTTTTCACCAATCAACGTATAATTACCTGCTTTAAACAAAGAACTTTCATTCCACTCTTGTGCTTGATTTCTTTCGTCTTAATTGGTAATTACTGTTTCATTACTTTCTTATATCATTTGTTCACCTCCATATGCTCGGTAATTACCCTATATTTGCTTAATAAAAGTGCTAAAAGCAGTGCAATTTTGAAATGCACTGCTTTTATACTTGTTTTTATTTATGCCTTTTCCTCTGTAGGTACTCCAAAAGAGAACGGCTTACTAACAGTGGGAACCCTGATTTAATCAATATTTTTTATAAGTATAGTAGTTTTCGCTATTAGTTGTTAAGCAAGAATGCCCTCAATTTTTTGAATAATTTCACTTGGAAGTTCGATTTCAACAGCTTTCACATTCTCTTCCACCTGACTTGGTCTGCTTGCACCAATTAAAGCGCTCGAAACATTTGGCTGTCTTAAGATCCAGGCTAAAGCAAGACCAGGTAGCGTGATATCCAATTCCTTTGCGATCTTCTCTAACTGTTCTACTTTTGAAAAAATGTCCTCATTCAGCATGCCTTTGATAAAGGTATTGATTTCTGCATTTGAAGCGCGGCTATCCTTTGGAAGGTTATTTCCCTTGTATTTTCCTGTTAAAACCCCTTGAGCGAGTGGAGAAAAGACAACTTGTCCTACACCATATTTTTCACTCACTGGAATGACTTCTTTTTCAATATAGCGCTTAAACATGTTATAGACCGGCTGGTTCACCACGATTCGATCTAAGAGATATTTATCGGCAACACGCATTGCCTCTTCAATTTGCGCTGCGCTCCATTCACTTACCCCGGCATAGAGGATCTTCCCTTGACGAATTAAATCATCAATCGCTCTTAATGTTTCATCAACAGGTGTTTCTGGATCAAAACGGTGACAATAAAAAACATCCACATAGTCTAAGTTCATTCTCTTTAAGCTAGCGTTTACTTGCTCGGTAATATGCTTTCTAGATAATCCCCGATCATTCGGACCTTCACCCATTGGAAAGAACGCCTTTGTTGTAATCACATAAGAGTCACGTGGATATTCCTTTAAAGCCCCAGCCATGACTCGTTCACCTTCACCACGCTCATAGACATTGGCAGAATCAAAAAAGTTGATCCCTATTTCATACGCTTTATGTATCGTTTTTTCAGCAATATTCTCTTCGACAGATTTCCCGTAGGTTAACCAGCTTCCTAAACTAATTTCACTTACTTTTAAACCACTATTTCCTAATCTTCTGTATTTCATCGAAATCCTGCCTCCTTGGACTATTTTTAGAAAATGTCTTTCAAATAAACTTATGTTTCTTTTCGTTTATTATTACTTATGATTATAAAGTTCCAGCTACACCGCCATCAATATTCAGTGAAGTACCTGTAACATAAGAGACTGCATCCGAAACAAGGAATGTAATCACTTTCGATACGTTCAAGAGGAAATTGATGGTCTTTCCGGGAGAATTCTTCCCATGAATGTTCCGGTGCTTGGTTTCTCCATATTTTTTCCATTTGTTCGTTCCGTACTAAGCCAATACATACGGTGTTGACGCGAATATTATCCCGGCCAAGGTCCTTGCTCATTGCTCATTGCTTTTGTAAGAGCCATCCCCGCTGCTCTGCTAACAGAAGTTGGCAGTGAAGTAGAAGGAGGTGTTTTCCCACTAATTGCTGTGACATTGACAATCGCGCCTCCTCCCGATTGGCGCATATACGGTACGGCATAACGGGCACAATGAATCGTACAAAATAATTTTAAATCTAGATCCTGTCTCCAAAGTTCGGTTTCTACTTTTTCAAACGCGTGGGCCTGTGCAGTTCCGGCATTGTTGACTAAAATATCCAAACGTCCATATTTTTCTATGGTCACTTCTACTACTTTTTTACATTGGTCTTCCTTTGTAACATCGGTTACGACAACTAATACTTCTTTTCCTGTTTGTTCAAAAATTTAGGCTGCTGCCTCCTTTAAACGATCCTCATTTCTAACACAAATCGTTACTTTTGCTCCTTCTTTCACTATCTGAAAGGCCGTTTCTAATCCAATTCCTCTGCTCGACCCGGTGATTAATGCGACCTTTCCTTTTAAACCTAAATCCATTATTATCTCCTTTCTTGTGTAAGCCTTTTTTATATTGGTTTCCTTATTTTTTTGCTATTGCCTTCGCTTTCACTTTAATTCGATATAAAAGGGCAAATCCCCTTCCACAGTTCAAAAATATTAATCAAACTCTCTTTATTACATTACACAAAAAAGTGTGGGGACCATTACATACCTGCTGCATACCCTTTAATTTAGGAGAAAAAAAGCCGATTTCCCCTACGCTAAATGTGGTAGCGTCAGGAAAATGCTGATTTACAACGTTAAGGAAATCCTAATATAAAAAGCCCAATTTCTGAGCATTAAAATGGAGAAATTAGGCTATTCGTTACTAGATGCATTTCATTTTGGACTGACTACCAACTCGCTCAAATTCTAGATATCATTTTTCAAAAAGCGCAAACGTCATTTCCCCAAGCATAACTAAAGCTGGAATGAAAAATACCAAAAAACTAATATATAATACCTTTTCATAGTGTCGGCTTCGTACCCATCTATCAACCTTACAAAAACAATATGCCATCAAAAGTCCTCCAGTAATAAACACACAAGAAAAGAGTATAATCGTGAGCATTGCTTGGAACCCTGTCAACTCGGTACCGGGATTGGTTAAGATTGGTGTACCGTAAATAGCTAGAATCATAATCCCAAATAAGAATCCTTTTTTAAACCAATGATGTGGGAGATACATTTCTACTAATATAAACAAGAAACTGATCGCTAAACAGGAACCTATTCCTGTACCAAGCAACTGCAAAACTCCTTCGATCGTTACACCACTTGCCAATTCCGGAAAAGCGATAGCAGATACGCATAATGATTCGTAGCAAAATTCCACAAACTGCTCCAGTGGCAATCGCAGCAATAAATGCAATTCCAATTCTTTTACAGATTTCCTTGACTCCTTCATTTATGTACATATAAATCTCCTAACAAACCTTTTGAATTTTATACTACACCCTAAAAAGAGATGTAATATTGCCGTAATTCGCGTTAGAAGATAGAGTATTCTTCTACCAGTATAATGACTGCTTAAATAGAAGAATTGGCTGGTCTTCCTGCCACTTCCTTTTTTTAGGTAATATAAAATGAAATACCTTAATCTTTATTTTAGTCAAACTTCAATTTCTTCTTGATAGGAATACGATTCCTCAAGAAGCTTTTCCCACTTTTCATACAAGCTATTAGCTGACTTATAGTTTTCGTTGACCAATGACAGATCTCCCTATAACTTCTCTTTTAAATGAGAGCACATGCCTTCCCATTCCTCTAAGCATTCGTTATCAACAAGGTTAGAAAACATCGGTTTCGTTCTATAACTCCTCCTATTAATGCACTGCCAAGGTGGGATACGGAGAATTCTTTACGTAAGGGTGCAAGCAAATCGATAAACAAAGATGAAATTAACAACCCTTGTAAACTGCTAAAAAAATAGCCCCTTTCATATAAAGATCAAGCCACCATTGTCTTTCCTGTCTGAAAATGAAAGAAGTAATGAAGTATTAATGAAATTCCAAGGATTCCACCATCAATTATATGATTGGGCACGAGAAACCCGTTTACCCCAATTCCTAATAGCAAGCTGCCAATGATCAAAGCCATTAATTTCTGAAAAATAACAATCACCTTGTCCAGTCTTTTTATTCTATTCATATGTCACCATCTTGAAATTAAGAATAAGTGACAAATGTTATAATCGCTCCTTCACTAACACAGTTAAAGACAATCTAGAGTTTATAAAAATGGTATGCCTAAAAAAACAGTTGAATATTATAGAATGATTTAACATTAAGGAGGTTTTGTCTATTGGCTAAAATTATCATTCTGTATGAACAACCAAAGGATATAGAAGGATTTGAAAAACATTACTTCGATGTTCATGTTCCGCTTGGAAGGAAGATTCCCCATATTAAGAGTGAAACTATACGACGAGTCATTCAGTCACAAAATACCAACTTAAACTTATACTTAATTACTGAACTTGAATTTGAAAACATCGATAAATTACATGAAGCATTGTCTAGCCCTGAGGCACAAGCTGCAGAAGCAGACGGAGAAAGTTTATTCAAATACCTTTTTAAACCTCCAATCATCACAATTGTTGAATAATAGGTATGTCAAGTCACTCCACGGCTGTTCTTTTTCATTTCATCATATTCATATTACTAATAATAGTAATCTCGATTTACAAAGGGGTGAGTTTGATTGGCGGCTTTGTTACCCATTGATGATAACGCTTTAAATGCAGTAGGAAATTGGAATTTAACCAAGGAGCAATTTTTAATAGATTTACGAAATACTTTAATTGATTCAGTGAACGAATGTGAAGCTTATCGCTTTCTGTGCAAGGAACAGGACTTTGATGCAAATCGTGATTTACAAACCATTGACGACCTTACAAAAATCCCCTATATCACTTCTCAAACATTCAAACGGTCTGTTGGACTTTATTCCAAGCTTTTACGTATACCTGTTAAGGAAATTGACCTTTGGACCTTATCCAGCAGCACAAGTGGAGATCCCAGTTTATCAGGCCGAAGATGGAAAGATGTCGGTACTTATCAACGATCATATCTTACCGTTTATCCCCGTTTATTTGGTACAGAGCCGTTAGAACGTTGCCTTATGTTTTGGCCTGATCCAAAAGCTATGCGAGCATCCATAGGCCTAATTGATGGGAAAAAAGCTGCACCATTTGCTTCGTACATTATTGATTCAGAGCGTTTTACAAAAGAACCAACTAAAACACAATATCTTTTAGAATTAAATCAACATTCTAAAAAATTGGAGGTCAATGTTCCTGTTTTGCTTGAAGGTCTAAGGGAAGCAGATAAAGATAAAGGAAGAACATTATTGATTGGCTCAACCCCTTTACTCTACTTAACTATTGTAGATCATTATAAGCGAACCGGTGAGACTTTCCACCTCGGACCCAATACTTTCATCCTTGCAGGAGCAGGTGGATGGGATGGAAAAAAGGGGCAGGTAAATATCGGAAGAACAATATCAAAGGAGGCTTTTGTTTCAGATTTGATGCAAATTCTAGGTATTCTACCGAAACACATTATTGATCGATTTGGTTTTTCCGAATCCTCCGCAACGTTTGCTGGCCATTATAATTCTAACTTAAGAGATTTTATATATGAAATTCCTCCTTGGGCACATATTCTTGTTAGGGATCCATTTACACTAAAACCAATTTCAGAGTTTGGTAAAGAGGGGCTCCTTGAAGTCATAACTCCCTATGGGATGAGCACCCATACTGGAACAGCTATTTTAGTCGATGATTTAGTCAGTCTTGTTGACCCATCAATTTATGGGAGTAAACGAACTACTATCCGTATTCATGGCCGTGTTCCTCATTCTCATAAAGCTGGATGTGGGGTGATGTTTGAATGACAGTTAATAATTTATTTGAACCTACTCGATGTATTGGTTCTATAGAAGCAAGAGCTGAAGCGGAAAAGCTTAGAAATGGAATATCGACGGCAAGGAGCCGCCCTGTTTCATATTATATAGACCTGCTTGATGCGGTTGGGAAACTTTGGTCAGATCCCACTTTTCGCGCCTCAGTTCTACCTTTTCTAGCAACCGCTACAGGCCATTCACCCGAGCTCGTTGAATTAGAACTTGATACGGTCTGCAAATTCCTAAAGCAGGAGTACCTTTTTGCCATGGTGGATAGAGAGCTTGAAGATGGAAACATCCTCGACAATTGGATAAAGGTTCAAGGGATATTGTTGCGGCGACATCCTCGGGGGTTGATATTGCATAATTTGGCTGGTAATGCCTTAATCGTTGCACCTCTTAGCATTACTTTTGGATTATTGACTAAAAATATTGCACTCATCAAAGTCCCATCTGATCAACCATTATTTTCAACGGCATTTGTCCGTTCTTTACTATCACTTGCACCAGAACTAAATAATGAGATATCTGTTCTACAATGGTCAGGTTCCGATCATGAAGTTTTTCAAACACTATTCCCTGTACTAGACGGAGCAATTCACTGGGGTGGAGAAAAATCTCAGCATGCTATATCTCTTCTGGCTTCAGAGTATGATGTGCCCTTACTCTCACATGGCCCTAAGTTTAGTTTTTCATATATAGATGGGCTGATGCAAAAGGATGTAACGGAGCTTGCAAAAAGAATTTCCATTGATATAGTGTTATGGGAGCAAAAAGCCTGTTCGTCACCAAGGTTTATCCTGGTTCGTTCAGGGGATGATGGCGCAGACGCTCAAGCGTTGGCAGAGTCTCTTGCCATTTCCCTTAGTCAGGCTGATGTCAAATGGCCAGTTTCACGGACTGATATCGGAAAAAGTATACTTGTCGCAGCCCAACGACAGCAATATAGTCTTAAATATGGAATGAGTGGTCAAGGAAAAGTACTGGCTTCAAAAGATCCAAATGGCTGGACTGTGGTGATATCGAATACATTGCCAGACAATGCTGCCATCAATGCTTCAACAGGACGATTTATATTTGTCTGTCCCGTTTCCTCAAGCACAGAAGTACTCAATTATTTGAAGTCATACGACCGTCAACAGAGAAAGCTTCTTCAAGTAATGGCATACGAAGGAAAGGATATGAACTTCTTGGATGCTGCCACATACCTTGGCGTATCACGAATATCACGGATTGGAGAAATGAGCTTTCCAGCACCTGGTGCCTCACACGATGGTGGATATAATCTAAGTGCCTTGACAACCATTCATTCTTGCCCAGAATAAAGTTTATTCTCTACTTCTCTACTCCTAGTTTATAATCCAAATCCTAATGCTTTCTGACTTGAAAATCAAACGTCGAAATTAACCAGAGTTCCCCCTTCTGTTTTTCGTCCATAAAATAACATAATAAAAATAAAGCAGGGGAAAAACGATAATGAGATTATTTATTAATAAAAATGAACATTCTGATATCTATAAAAATGATGAAAAAATTCTGAACCTATTCAAGTGTTTGTTCGGCATAATTCCTAAATAGAGCAAATGAATGAGCAACAAAAAAACAACATGCCCTAGTAAACCAGCGCAGACCTGAGACTCATGTAAATGCGAGGTTTCAAAAAACTGTAGGCGAAATTTCGAAAAAAAAGAAAATCCCAGCCTTTCTTTAAGGCAGGGATTTTCGACTTGTTAAAAGAGTTAATCGTTTTTTTATTAAATGCTTTACTTCAAATCATTATAAATCTTTGATAATAAAACTTTATTGGGATCTTGGCTAAGTTCCCACATCATAGCACCACCCAGGCCATTCGCCTTTATGAAGGAGGTTTTATATCCTATTGATTCTGTATCATCATAACTGATAAATTGAGATCCATTAAACAGCCATGGAACTTTGGAATCCGGTTCCCAGTAACGGATGAACCCATTTTTATTTACATAATTCGCTTCCAGTTCCGCATATCTGATAGCCGAACCACCGCCCATAAATGACTGATATAAACCATTATTCATATTCGTTACCTGGTTGTAGGCTCTGCCGTAGAAAGGAACTCCCATGATGAGTTTATTGGCAGGCACCACATTATTAAGAAAAATCCGGACTGCATCCTGTACACTCCACTCCCAGGAGAAGCCTGTCTCGGGATCACGGTATAATGGAGCATTCATCCCTGTCATGATGTCCCAGGATCCGTGGATATCATACGTCATGAGCTGGATGTAATTCACATACTGGTGAATTAAGTTCAGTTCTGTATTTGCAGCATAGGTGCTGCCCGCTCCAGCTGCAATGGTTAACAAATACTCTTTCCCATCCTTTGCACTCTGAGCATCCATTGTTTCTCTTATTTTTTTTAAAAGAAGAGTAAAATTCTGCTTGTCCTCAGGACGGTTTATATTGTCTGCTTCTCCCCCGCCAACTGGATATTCCCAATCTAAATCAACTCCATCAAATCCATATTTCAAAATGAATTGCAGGCAGCTTTCAGCAAAGATCGTTCTGGATTGTTCCGTCAAGGCTACATCCGAGAACTTTTCGGACCATGTCCAGCCTCCCACAGAAATTAATGTTTTTAAATGAGGATATTGTTGTTTGAGCTTTGTTAATTGATAAAAATTTCCCTTGTAAGGCTGTTCGGTCGTATCTCCTGGAAAGTTTTTTTCAACATCTGCCCACGAGTCCCCTAATGCAATTTTCCCATCTGAAGAAATGTTGGCAAATGCATAGTTTATATGGGTAAGTTTACTTGCATCAATATCGGCTGCCTGAAAATTTGAATAAGTGGACCAGCCGGTAAAATATCCGACTCTTTTATAGGCGGTTGGTTCAGGGGTAACTGTATTTCTTACAATGACCGTTTTGGAAACCTGCGCACTTTGATTGGCAGTATCGTAAACGATTACCTTTAATGTTTGACTGCCATCCGGCACCCATGGGTCGGTGGCCCAATTCATACTATATGGTGCTGCAGTTCGAGTTCCAATTAAATACCCGCCATTATTGCTGTAAAACTCTACCTTGCTTATTCCTTTATCATCACTTGCATCAACAGACAATGTAACCGTTCCACTTATAGTCTGGCCATCACTCGCAATAGGAGAAACCTGAAAGCTGCTTACTTGGGGTGGCTGATCGACTGCCGGTGCGGAAGTGGTAACATTTATCGCATTACTTGGATCAGAAACATTTCCACTTGCATCCCGCGCTTTTATGAAAAAACTATAAGACGTATTGGAACTTAAATTCCCCACTGTATATGAGGTTGAGGAAGTATTTCCGATATAGATATTATTTTTGTAAACATCATAACCTTTAACCCCAATATTATCCGTAGAGCTAGTCCAAGTTAATGAAACAGTCGAAGCAGTAATTCCTGCTGTCTTCAAATTAGTTGGTGCAGTTGGTGCATTTCGATCCCTTTTTGCGGCTTCACTGACAGTGAAATTACTGGTAAGGCTGAGAAACACTAAAAAGAAAACAGTAAAGATTTTAAAGCAGTTTTGTAATCGTGGATTCATGGCAATTCCTGCCTCTCCTATTAAAATAGCAAACTATGTTTACTTAATTTTAATAGGAGGAAAAAGGATAATGTAGTGGCAAATAGTAGCAAATTTTAGTCTATTCCCAAATAAGCTGATAAAAGGGCTACACACTAATAGGAAACTGTTGTTTGTTCAAAACGGAAAAAATCATCCTCTTCCTGATAGAGTAACCAATCCTTATAAAAAGACTCTAATTTATCAAGTTCCTTATCTTTAGAATTTCTCATAGCAATCTACCCAATTAATACTTGGACAGACTTTTTCTAATAGTTTCATCCCGTTTTTTGGATATAACATTTCTGCTTCATATAATTAAGCTGGTTTGTTCATAGTCTACTATTTTTTTCCTATAGATACTTGGTACATCAACATTAATAGTATATGTATCATTTTCAGTATTAACGCCATCGACAGTATAATTGACATCCTTAGAGGAAATTCATACATCATTCTCGTATTTAATTACTTCAATAAATTTCCATATTTATTCAACCAAAACCTTATCATCTCAAAAAAATCCATTCTAAATATATTCAATACTATTGGTTATTTTTCTATTAAAATCATAATTATTGTAGCTAATTGTCGATAAAAATAAAACTATTCAAAATTTTGAAAATAGTTTAAACTAAATTTGAACATGTCATGATAGGTTTCGTTATCGCTATATGTTCACAAAATTATAAAATTATTTTAACAAAAAAAGAGGAGGAGTTTTGTTGAATAAAAAAGTTTTAGCACTTGGTTTGTCATTCGGTTTAGCAGCTAGTACATTGGCAGCAGCATCTACATATGCTGCACCAAAAAATGTTTTATCTAATTACAAGTACAACGAGTCGGTGGATTCTCCTGAATTTGTATCAGGTGAGTTAACAAAACCATCAGCAAAAAGTCCTGAGAGCATTGTACATGCTTATGTGAATGAGAATAAAGATAAATTCAAGTTGGGATCGAAAACATCTGAAGCCTCATTTATCATCCAATCTAGTAAAAAGGACAAATTTGGTTCTACTGCTCTTCGACTTCAGCAAGTATACAATGGTGTTCCTGTTTGGGGATCAACTCAAGCAGCATTAGTAGCGGATGATGGAGTTTTAACCGTTTTTTCTGGTACTGTAGCTCCTAACCTGGAATCCAAAAAAGGACTTAAAGAAGAAAAGAAAGTTAATGCCAATAAATCGATTAAAATTGCGGAAGCAGACCTTGGATATACGCCTGATTATGAAAAAAACCCAACATCTGATCTAGTAGTTTATACAAATGGAGATGAAGCTACGTATGCTTATCTTGTAAACTTAAACTTCTTATCTCCAAAACCTGGAAACTATAACTATTTTATTGAAGCTTCAACAGGAAACATATTAAATAGCTATAATGATCTTGATGAAGCACACGGTCAAACTACATCTGATGAAGGTAAACCTAGTGGTGGTTCAATTACTGGATCAAATGTTTCCGGAACAGGTAAAGGGGTTCTTGGAGATTCCAAGCTGCTAAATATGACGCTTTCGGGGTCAACATATTATCTACAAGATAATACAAGAGGTGGAGGCATATTCACATATGACGCGGCGAATCGTACTCGTCTATCCGGTTCTCTATGGACAAGTATTGATAACCTCCTAAATAGCACATATGATGCGGCAGCTGTCGATGCTCATTATTATGCAGGTAAAACATATGATTATTATAAAAATGTTTTTGATCGTAATTCTTATGATGATAATGGCGCAGTAGTAAAATCTAGTGTTCATTATGGTAGTAATTATAACAACGCGTTTTGGAACGGTCGACAAATGGTCTATGGTGATGGGGATGGATCTAATTTCATTCCATTATCAGGAGGCGTCGACGTAGTTGGGCATGAGCTAACTCACGCAGTAACAGATTCTACTTCAAATTTAATCTATCAAAATCAGTCTGGCGCACTAAATGAAGCAATATCTGATATTTTCGGAACGCTTGTTGAGTTTTATGATAATAACAACCCGGATTATGAAATTGGGGAAGATATTTATACTCCAAGTATTGCGAATGACGCGTTTCGTTCGATGAGCGATCCAGCAAAATATGGTGATCCTGATCATTACTCTAAGCTTTACACTGGAAAAGCTGATAACGGTGGAGTTCATATTAATAGCGGAATTATTAATAAAGCAGCTTACCTTTTAGCAAAAGGTGGAACACATTATGGTGTAACTGTTACAGGCATTGGTAATGATAAGTTAGGTGATATTTATTACCGTGCTAATACAGTATACTTAACTAAATCCTCTACTTTTAGCCAGGCTCGTGCTGCTCTCGCTCAAGCGGCTGCTGACCTTTATGGTGCAACTTCAAATGAAGTTACGTCCGTAAATAAATCGTTTGATGCAGTAGGTGTAAAGTAACTAGTATCATAGAATCGCAATAAGGGAAACCCTTCCCATCTAGTTGTAAAGTAGAGAACTGATTTCAAAGAGGTAGCTTACGCTATCTCTTTTAATTTCAGTTCCCCCTCATCAAACCGTACGTGAAGTTTTCCCTCTTAAAGCTTTCCGATGTTCTTCTTACTTAAGCTAAAAAAAGGATACTCTGCTAGAAGAAATACAGTTGAGTAGTTTGCTAATACAATAGAAATTAGAAGGGAAAGGTTAAAATGATTGTTGATTGCCATTTTCATGTGGATGAAAAATTTTGACACTAGAAAAAATGGTAGAGGGTATGGATAAAAATGATGTAACTAAAACAGTGCTAATTGCCCCTATGAATGAAACAATGTTTGAAATAGAGAGCGCTTTTCAACATCATTTACAACGCTTGTTCCGTTTTCTAATACTTCATGCACCTCAAATTGGACTTAAAATTTATGATGGTCTAGTAAAAGATGGCTATTTGAAACTTTATGGCAATTCATACAAGATTTATCCTAAGCCAAGCAATTGTTTTGTTGCTACTGCAATTGCTAGATTTCCAGACCGGTTTCTAGGCTGGATAGCAGTGAACCCTTTGATTCCCGGATCTATGGAAGAAGTAGAATTCTATCTTAATAACCCAAGTTTTATTGGGGTGAAAGCTCATCCGTTCATGCATCAATATAGTATTAAAGCAATTGATCCTATTGCGGCTTTGTGTGAATCAAAGGCATACCTATGATTATTCATCTATCTTCAGAACCTGATTCTTATCAATATTTACCCGAAAACTACCCCAAACTTAAATTAATTTATGCTCATGCAGGTCTTCCTTTTTGGAAAAAACTATGGAAATACGTTAAGGATCAACCAAATGTATTTGTTGACACATCAAGTGATTATCTAAATCGATCGATTGTAAAGATGGCTGTTGAATCTTTAGGTTATCGTAAGGTTCTTTGGATTGATTCACTTCAAATTCCTGATAACCAAAAGGAATATATTCTGGGGCAAAACTTTTTAGGATTAATTGATTGATAAAATGATTCCTATTTAACAAAGAACCTGATAAATATGTCAAACCTACAAAAAAATTAATTACTATATATCACTCTTTTAAAATATACATCTAAAGTCTTTTACAAGGAAGGAGTGAAGGAATTGGTAAATAAATTAAAAAGTATGTCTTTTTCCTTACTGGGTCCCTTAACTGAATTTCGAAATAATCCTTTGAAGCTAATGGATTCATTAAGGATATTAAATGAAGATAAAGCAATCATAAGATTTGCAAATATAAAAATACATGTTCTGTTTCATCCCGAATTAATTAAAGAAGTTCTGGTTACTAAGCAAAAGTCATTTCAAAAATCTACAATATTTGCTGGTTTAAAAATAATCATTGGCGATGGATTATTAACAAGCGAGAACCCAAAAAATCGAAAACAAAGAAAACTCATTCAGCCATCTTTTACTCGAAGCCATTTACTATCTGTCTTTATTTATTAGCTCAACATCCAGATGAGCAAACGAAAGTCATTAATGAGATTAGTGAAATAGTAGGAGACAGAAGCGTTCAATTTACAGATTTAACTTCATTAAAATATACACAATCGACAATATTGGAGACCTTGAGAATATATCCACCAGCTTGGATTATAGCTCGTGAAGCAGCTGAAGACACTGACCTGATGGGTTATAAAATAAATAAAGGGGAACACATCTTTATTTCTCAATATGTAACACATAGGGATGAAAAGTATTACAAAGATGCACATGTATTTAAACCTAATCGTTTTGAGAATGGTAGACCAATCGATGTTCATGAATATGCGTATTTTCCTTTTGGCGGTGGATCTCGTATTTGCATCGGAAATCATTTTGCCTTAATGGAAGCGACGATGATCCTCGTAACCATCTTGCAGAAATATAAAGTACTACTGCCTTCAGAATCAAAGGAAGTTGAATTAGCTCCATTAATTACTTTACGACCGAAAAATGGGATTAAATTACGGATTCAAAGGAGATTGTAACGTGCTAAGGAATTTCATCCCGCAGATTTATAAGCTGCTAAACTAACGAAGAGCTTCTATTTCAGCTTTTGTGTTAATTCGTAATTATGCTGCTTTCTTTTCAATCGTACCCTCATTAAATTTTGTTTTCACAAAAATGCTTCCTATTTTGTAACCAATTAAACCAGGAATCACCCATCCGAAGTCCATATATTGCAAAGGAACAATTGATAATAATTCTGAAAATGAATCATTTAAAAATGTAGAATTAATGATTTCCAATAAGCTAAATAACCCAACTAGGCCGACTGTCATGACATAAACTGGTCGTTGATTAAAAGGTAATCTATCATGTAAAGACCTAAAATAATTAAGGTAATGGCCATTGGATACACTAAGCCCAATATCGGGACAGATACTTTTAAGATTTGAGATAAACCAAGATTTGCTACAAAACCGCTGATCAAACATACAAGGATTGCCCATTTTATATAAGGTAATTTAGGGAAAACACTTGAAAAATATTGTGCACATGATGTAATTAATCCTATAGAAACACTTAAATAGGCTAA
Organism: Bacillus sp. 7884-1; assembly: GCF_002272245.1. Taxonomy (GTDB): domain Bacteria; phylum Bacillota; class Bacilli; order Bacillales; family Cytobacillaceae; genus Neobacillus. Next base: position 35,399 of record NZ_NPDD01000167.1, read on the forward strand.
AGTATAAATTAATCCTAAAACAATCGTACCACTCTGTCCAAACAATTGATGTAGTACAGAACTTAATACAATTGCCCCATTATCTACATTACCTGATATCGAAGCTGAAGCTCCTAGGTATACAATAATTAAATAACAAAAAGTTAAAAGTAGACTACATACAATTCCAAATATCGCTAAATACTTAACTTGTAATGTTTGATTGTTTATTTTTTTACTTCTAAAAATATTGGTAAATATAATTCCATAAATTAATGCACCAATTGCATCCATTGTTTGATATCCATCTAAAAATCCTTGTGAGATTGGATTTTCTTTATAAGATAAAGAAGCCTCTTTAAAGCTAGATAAATCAGTAAACAAGGCTTTAATAAAAACAATAATGATTAATATTAATAAAGAAGGTGTTAAAATTTTCCCCAATCTGTCTACTAATTTAGATGGCGATTTTGCGAACCAAAAAACGATACTAAAAAATACAACTGTATAAACCAAAAGTCCGATCGGTGAAGACTCAATTGTATTTGGTAAATAGAGCTTAACTCCCATTTCATAAGCAAGACTGCCTGCACGCGGAATGGCAAGTCCCTGTCCTATTGATATAAAAATTGCCATTGGAAAAAGCAAAGCAAAAGTAGGATTAACCCTATTTACTAAAGTATCGAATGATCCTGATTTAGCAACAGCAATAAAAGCTAATACAGCGAGACCCGCATCTGAAATAATAAATCCAATAACCGCTTGCCATACATTTTCTCCAGCAGCTGCTCCCAAATATGCTGGAAAAATTAAATTTCCTGCACCAAATAACATTGAAAATAACATAAAGCCAATAAACATGATTTCTTTATTAGTTAATTTATTCAATTAATTCACCTCAACCTAAAATTGTTATATTAAAATATTTTTTATTCCATCAAATTTCCATTCAATTTAGGGTTAAATATGAAAAAGTACTAATATATTTCACTAAATTAGAAAGAGTTTCCTTATTAATCAACCTAAAAAAGTGATACGGAAATTTTTATCACCTCTAAAATCATTGTTTCATCTCTGGTATTCAAAAATTTTGTGACTTGAACTTTTGCCTAAAGAGAACAAAAGCACAACTAGCTGAAAAATCACTAGTTGTGCTTTTTGTCCGCAAAACTTCCGACTGACTTCTTTTAGAAATATTCTTATGGCTCAAGAAAATTTACTTAAGAACAGGGAAAATTCCGAAATACTCTTCTAATGTCAAACCACGAGCCTTCATATCTTTTGAAATTCCTGTACCTACATAGCGAATATGCCAAGGTTCATATTTGTAACCAGTAATGTATTCTTTCCCTTTCGGATATCGTATAATATACCCGAAATTAGCACTATTTTTATCTAACCATTTTGCTTCCTTTGTATCTGCAAAACAAGAAGACACTGCACAATATCCATTGCTCCCACTTACGTCTATTGCTAAACCCGTTTGGTGTTCGCTTGTACCAGGAATAGCACTGTATGTTCTCGCCTTTTCATAGCCGTCCCTTTTTACATAATAATTAAATACTGAAGCTTGTGTAGCATAAGAACGATATCCTGATGCACCGCTTAAATAAATTCCTTCCTTTTTAGCAGCTGCAAACATTTTTTCTAATGCAATCGCCGCTTCTTTTCGCATTTTACGTTTGTCTATATACTCTTTAAATATGAAAGAGACTTTAGGAAAAACTAAATCTGTAGGAATATATGTATGGGGCAGATATATTTTTTTGTTCACAAAAACAGCAATTGACTCTGGATATTTCGTAGTAGTTACCACTTTCCCATCTGGCGTTCTTTCCTGTGTCGTATAAGAGGCTTTTGTTATTTGAGCTTGATTAGAATGTGGAACATTGACAAGCGGTGTCAAAGATTCATTTTTCTTGCTTTGCATATTTTTAGATAAATTTGATTCATTCGATTCTCTGCCACAACCAACGACAGCTATCAAAAATAAGAAAACGAACCATACTCTTACATTTTTTTTTACCATGAAACACTACTCCTTCAACAAATAATCAATACGAACAGTCAAAACCATAAATGTGTTTATAAAAATTTAAATTATTAATATTAAGGTTTGTAACTAAATTAAGATCTATACGTATTCAAGAAGAGGTGTATGAAATTTTACGATTTGTTTAATAAGAAATTAATTCCTCTATACGGCATGTATAAAGTAAATAAAGATATGGTTTTCCGTGAGCACACCAATCCTTCCGGCCTGTGGACAAAAGAAAAACCAATCACCGGTTTAACAGGATTGGCTGGTTGCAATAATTTAATTTAAGACACAATGGCTATAGAAAATAATGTATATGGAAATAATTTCTAAAACGGTGCTATTTATTGTACGGTTCCCCGCGGATTATCTAAATAAGATTTCTGTAACAAATTGTTATTTTTTAAGGACATATAGAATTTTGTTGCCTCATCAGCTTCTTTGTCGAACCATAAGTGGGGAATTATCTTTTGCATATAATTTCCTCCTTAGAAATAAAACCCTAATTCTGTTGCAGTTCTTAATCTTTCGCGATTTACTATAGAGAAAATGTTACCTACCATTACTATATATATATTGTTTATATCTAGGCGTTATTGAACTTGGTAAAGCGCTCTGAAAGTGATTCACCAAGTTCATATTTTTTACATTCTTTGATATTATGGATGCAAACCAAAACCTATTGATGCAGTGGCGTTTACCTTACTAAGTTATATTTGAATACTTTTTAACTTCCCCATAGAATCTTTCAAATAAAATATTACATTTCAATTTTTTATCTTTATGAAAATAATACCATAAACTATCAAAAAGATTGTTATTATTTCATCTGTCAATTTTTTAGGTAGCACATTTCATGACTAAGGGCAATTTTCATAAGGTCATATTTTATAAAGCATTTCCTATCTGTTTTTATATTCTGAATTTCTCTTTAATGGATTTGTTATTACTAATGGGCACGAATTTGCTCTGTCGTATAAAATTTTGCATCTTCTTGCTGATTCGCATAGCGTATATCAAGTTTCATTTGATTACTCCTTCATTCATCAACTTTTTATATTCAATTCCTGCAAAAAATAGAGCAGCAAGACCGTAGCTCCAGTCTCTTGATTTTTGCATCTTATATTGTAGCTTGTAACCTAGCGCTGGTAAAATATGAAGCGGAATCGTCGGACCGCTAATATGTCCTAAACTGATGAGACCATTTCGGTAATCTAAATCAGCGACGACTGCATTAAACGCCTTCAAACTAGGTTCCAAATAGATTCGATCGAGGTAACCAGAACGAACACCGTGCATCCACCCCGAGGCAATTAAAGCTGTTGCACTACTTTCTTTAAGGGTGGTTTCTGGCTTGTTAAGTAACGTTTCAAAATAGCCATCTGTTCGTTGATAAGGAAGTAACGCCACACTTATTTCTTGTAATATTCGGATTGCTTTGTTACGCTCTTGGCCGTTTTCTAAGTTATCAATTAACATTGGTAGCGCACCAACAACCCAGCCGTTCCCCCTCCCCCAATAAAGCTTTTGTGGAAACTGCTTTTTTACACGAACCCAATAGCTATGAACAAACAATTTGTTGTCCGGATCTTTCAAATATTTTTCGAATAACTCTGGCTGAATTTTAGCAAACTCCATGAGCCACTCTTCTCCTTGTTCTCTTGCATAAAGACTTGTAAACACCCCGTACATCATTATTGAGTCGATCCAAATACTTTTCGGATAAAATTTTCCTTCAAGTGAGTGACCGAGATGATTTGGCATATTGTGGATAATTTTTTCAGAGTGTTTAATATAGGAAAGGCCTCGTTCGGTTACGACACGATAGTCTTCATTTTCAATATGTTTACTTAAATAATACGTCGCCAAAATCGGAGCTAACGTATCCGATTGATCAACGCGAAGCCCTTTTTTAATGTGATAATCAACATATCGTTTTATGTAATCTGTGTACCGCGCTTCACCTAAAAGGTCGTTCAGTTGACCAAGAGCGTGCATCAGTAACCCTTCACCCCACATCCACGGTAATTTCTCCGGGACGAGTCGTTTCGTCGTCGCGTCAGCTAACTCAATAATTTTTGCAAACAACTGATCCATCGGCATCCTCCAAACTAAACTAACAATTTTTTCAGTTCATCCTCTTCTTCCTTATTCTTATCCTTTTGTTCGTAAAATTTCAAAAGCCTTTCGTGAATATGACGGTTTAGCGGATACTTACGGGCAATAAAAATGGCTAATAGTAATAAAATGGCCGGCAAAACAAAGATAATGACACGCAATCCTGTCATAAATGAGTTGGGCTGATTATAGAAATTTACCGATTTTAGAGATGAATTGCTACTGAAATCGTAGACCTCGGTTACTTTAAGGTCCTTCTCAACAACAATACTGTCTTTCTCTTCATCTTTTTGACTCATTTTCAACACATTTTTATCAAAAACATAGTCGATTTTTTCATTTGTCAGCAATTCAACTTGTCGATTCTCCATGTCAATGCGAATATCATCGTTGCCGTCTTTTTGCAAATCGACCGTTAACATCCCTTCATTGTTGACGAAAGCGGTTGCATTTTTAGGGATAATCATCTCACCTGGCTGCATATAACCAGAAAGTTGAAGCATTAAACCCACCGTCCATATGCCAATGGCTGAAGAAAACTTTCGTGAAAACGCCATAAATCCGGCAAACGAGCCACTGCGACGCTCACCAAATGCTAATAGCGATACATCCGTAACGTCAGGAAACATCACCCACGGCATAACAATACAAGCTGTCAACCCTAACCCAACAACAGCTGCAATAATAAAAATCGCGGCAATTGGCCAACTGTAATTGTAAAACCCAAGAGCAACGGTGCCAACAATAAAAATTGCTGCTCCAATCATGAATGTTTTCGGCTTGCCGATTTTTCCAGCGAGCATTACGACAAAAAACAACATGACAATTTGCATAATGAGCATCGTTCCAAGCACAAATTCGAGTAAATCTTCTCGATGAATCAAATATGTCATATAGTACGTAAAGATAGCGCTTACTACATCCATGACGAAAAAAGCGGATAAATACATTCCTATTAACGAACGGTAAGTTTTAACTCGAAAAGGAGAAATAATTTCTGTCAAGCTAAATCGGCGCTTCACATCGGAAATCGGTACGCGCTCTTCGCAAAAAAGAAATATGCCAATATACGGAACAGCATAAAAAATACTGAAAACAAGCCCCATGAATAAATACCCTGTTTTCTCAGGAAACATCCCTACGATAACCATCGGCATGACCGCACCAATCAATGAGGAAACTTGCGAGAAAAATAAACGAGTTGCGTTCACTTGGTCGCGCTCTTTGACGTCTTGACTAATTTCGCTTGATAAAGCAGTATACGGAATCGTTACAATCGTAGAAACCGTTGAGTAAAAGATGTAACTAAATAACACAAATAAAAATTTTCCAAGTGCACTTTCAAAATTCGGCGCATACCAGAGGAGCGTAAAGGCAATTAGGATGAGAAAAAAACCTGCTAAAAGATATGGTTTTCTCCGACCGAATCTTGTCCGCGTATTGTCAGTCACGACTCCCATCACTGGATCTGAAAGAGCGTCCCAAATTTTTGATAATAAAATAACGGTCCCTGCAAGAACAGGGTCAATGCGGACAACATCTGTCAAAAATCTCAAATAAAAAAAAGCAATAACCAGCTGGGCACCGCCGCCAAACAAATCGCCCGCTGCAAACGTAAACACCTCTTTTTTCATCATTTTTTTCATAGCTTTCTCTCCGTTTCAGCTAATTATCTTTGCTCTCTCAACCCTAAATCAAAATTGAGCGTCAACCGATGCCCTTTGCATTTTAACTCAATTTCGTTTGCTCCTCTGTCAAAATTTCCATAGGGCGATTCTAACCGCTTATATTGATCCTCCATCCGCTTTCCATCTACATATAGTCCATCTTTATATTTCAGCTTATATTTCCCATATTTTAACGTCAGTTTTTCAAAGTGAATGTTCGTCTGTTTTATTCGTTTTTGAAATTGCTCATAACTTTCACCTGAATCTGAAACTTCAAAAATCCAATATGTCGTCTTACCATGTTGAATGAGGTCATAACGGTCATTTGGATTGACGACTAAGTCACTGCCACCAATTAAAGCGACGTGAACACATTCTTTTGTACCGAACGCGTACTTTCCTTCAATATGCGCCTGTTCAAATCGATCGATTGGAAAATGCGCATGGGTGAATTCGATGCGATGCCGTTCCATAAAGCCCTTTCGTTGGTCCACTTTATAAATCGACAAATGGACATTTTCAAACTGGGCACTATGAGGCTGAATGCCGTTTCCAACCCAATAAGAAGGCGAAAAATTTCGCGCATTGTCATCAAAAATCGGCGCACCTGGATGTGTCGAAAAAATACTAATGTCCTTATTTAAAGTTGCTTGCCAGATGTGATGTTGGTCACCAAACGTTCCCGGATAGTAATTTTGCGCTGTTGACAAAATATAGTTGGCTTTCCGATATGTATAAGAGTTCACCTTTTGAATCGCGACACCGTTTGACACTGGATTTAACATCTTTGTCACTAATGGCAATAAAAAACTGAACGACTTTATATCTAGCATCTTTAAATCCTTCAAAAAATCATTTGCCTTCATGTTGTAGGCGCGAAACATTCGCATTGTTTCGCGAATAGATTGCAGGTTTGTAAAACTTTCCATTGCCCATTGAATATAGCCAGCCGTCACTTCGCCTTTTTCGGCACGGAGCTGCTCAAGTTCGTCCAAATCATGCCCCATACTTGTTTTAATTACGCCCGGTTCTTTATCGTTCGCTATTTCAAAAATGACTTTTGGCAACTCATAATTTTTGCATAAAAAAAGATTGGCACTAATGCGTGTATAATCTAATTCTTGCTTATACCGGTTTCCAAATAAAAACTCATTAATTTCAAGCACATCTTGTGTCAACGGTTCACGTTTTTGCACTTCGTAACAGCGTCCACTTGTAACCGAAAACAAACCTTTATACAAATGCATCGCCATATCTGCCAAAATTAAATCCATAATAATTGCCGCTTTATTTTTAATTTCTTCATCACCAAAATCAATGAGTAATGCTAAAGGAGCAATATCTTCTTCATAATACGTGTTGGAGTGCCATTCAATAAAACCGTGTTCAAAACGATGTTTTAACCAAATGAAAATTTTCCCCCTAAACTTCTCACTCAGTTGTGCCCCTGTTAAATATGAATTAGTAAATAGCTCATTTTGGTAATAACGCCCTGCTACATACCCACACGTAAAAAACAGTAGCTGATGATTTTCAGACCAATAACACATTGAGTCGTCACCAGGTTCATCCATCCAATATTTGAAAGACAAAATTGTATTTCTCATCTCTTGAATAGTGTTGTCCGTCAAAAGAGATGAATAAGAATACAGTGTTCTTAAAACTGTGACCATCCTAAAGTCAGCACAGTCAAGGCGGTAATCAATAAATTTCAATAGCTCTAGTAGTCCTGCCTCGTCAATCTGCTTCCCTTCATCTAAATCTTTAATTTCTTTAAAAGATTTCGGCCCCATTTTAATACTCATCGGAATATCTCTGTCCATAAATCTCCTACCTTCCTATCCGTTTGTTACTCGATTGCGAACAACTTTTTTAAATAATCGTTTAAGAAGATGCCCTTAGGATCAAGCTGTTGACGAATCTTTTTAAAGTCTCCTATTTTCGGATAAAGTGTAGTTAAATTATCGCCACGAAGTGTATGAAGTTTCCCCCAATGCGGTCGTCCATTGTAGCGACGAAAAATTGCCTCGATATCAGCAAAATATTTTTCATGCTCCATACCTTTATACATATGGACAGCAATATACGCAGAATCACGCCCATGCGCTGGACTAAGCCAAATATCATCACCTTTCACATAGCGACATTCAACAGGGAAATGAACGTGATAGTCGTTTTTCTCGACAAGCTGATGTATTTCACGAACAACAGTTTCCATTAATTCAGCTGGAACGCTATACTCCATTTCGTTAAAACGGACGAGACGAGTTGTTGTAAATAATTGATGAGTATAACCAACATCCTTTCCTGTATCGACAAATTTCGCTGACAGACTACTGATTGATTTACTCAGACTTGGAATCGTACGACATACTCGCGAAAGAACACCAAATAAGGCATTTTCCATCACCATTTGATTTAAATTGCGCCAAAATCGATTGCTTGGTAGTTGATTCGTTGCTTCATTCATCAATTTAGCTTGAATGGTATCCGTATGCGGAAACCAGAAAAATTCAAAGTTGCGATAATCATCTCTAAACTCCGCTAAATGTTTAAAACATTCATCTAATGATAACCGTATACTTTCATATGTAAGGACAGTAGCCGGAATGACACGCAATGTTACTTTCACAATAATTCCTAACATCCCGAGCGAAACTTGCAACGCTCTAAATAAATCCGGGTGACTCTCACGATTACACGTCAATACTTCACCAACAGCAGTCACAACTTGAATTTCAACAGCTTGTGTCGCAATACTTCCAAGCTTACTTCCTGTTCCATGCGTTCCCGTACTAATTGCCCCAGCAATCGATTGTTTATCGATATCACCAAGATTTTCTTGCGCCCATCCTTGTGCATGAAGAGCTGCACTTAAATCGCGTAATTTCGTTCCTGCCCATACACCGACTGTTTGTGTAACTGCATCGACTTTTTCGACTCCTGCTAGATGGTCAAGTGAAACAAGCACTTCATTTGTATGTATAACTGGCGTAAACGAGTGTCCAGATCCGACAATACGAATCCCTCGTCCTACTTCTTTACATCGTTTTACTAACGAAACGACATCTTCAACACTCGCTGGAAAAGCGATATGTGTCGGTTTACTTTGAACGATTCCAGACCAGTTTTGCCAAATTTTTTGATTTTCTTTTAAAGAAAACATTGTCCATCCCCCCGATAAGTTGTTACTCTATTAACAATTTCACCATTTGAAACACAATAAAGATGATTAAACCGCTCGCAAAGTTCACCAGCTTTCGCATGGCGTAAAAAAATAGGATCACCGTGCATTAATTTTGCGGTCCCCAGATAAACAATCGGCGTCTGTACTTCTCCCGCTCCTTCAAGGGGCAATAACTGTGCGCCTTTTGGTAAATACGGCTTCGGTAGCTTATCTGTTCCAACTGCTCCTGATGCAATGTAACCCCCTCCAGCACATGTAAATAGATGGGCATCCGGTTTGCGAACAATTTCAATCGCAAAGCCCGCAGCTGGCTTGTAATGAAAATTACGATAGTTGTCAAATAACCCCGGGGAGAAAAAACCCGACCCGACTGTTACTTCTGTTACAACTTTCTCACTTGTTGTTGTATGTAAACTTCCCGTCCCCCCACCATTCACAAACTGAAGGGAAATCCCGTAGTTTCCAATCATTTGAATCGTCGCAGCTCGTTTTTCAGCAAGACGCTTCTTCGATTGTTTTTTTAGTAATGTAACAATCGTATTTTTTGCAGTTTGCTTCGGATAGTGGTCACCAACACCAGCAATTTGGGCTTCGTATCCCATTACACCAACTAAACAAACAGACGAGGACTCCATTATTTTTTCAACAACTACTTTCGCATCACCTACATTACGAATCGGTGAACGCCATACGCCGAAATGAAGCCCCGGAACATCCATTGACATGTCAATGTCGAGACAGAGAGGGAGTGTTACATTAAACGTTTCGGCAATTTTGTTAAGATGTTGGACATGTTCGACAGAGTCAACCATTAAGGTAATCCTTTTTCCTTGTTGGTTGAACTGACAAATTTTCGCCACTACTTCTGAATCCCAGATCGGATAGCCGATTAAAATATCTTCAATTCCTTCGTTCCCTAGATAAAGCGCTTCCATCGCCGTAAAACACATCACACCTTTAAATAGCGCATGTTTCTTCATAATATATTTCATTATAAAAACACTTCGAATTGATTTCGTCGCAATTCGAATGTTTTTGTGCGCTGCGGCTGAAACAATCCTTTCAATATTTTCATCCAATAAATCAAAGTCCACAAACGCAAAGGGTTTAGCTGTTCTTTCAAATATTTTTCTGTAATAGTGATATTCATGGTCCATTCCATCAAACCTCTCCATCAAAGTTGAAACCTGTGAAATCCCCTTTTCCCTTTAAGCTACTTTATGACGACTGTCGATAAAGTAACATTTATTTATTTATTAATTTATTGTTTTCTTAAAATTTATTATTTTTTAAATATTAATTATTTTCATAAAATTATACCACTAATTTTAATAATAATAAATTGACGTGTCAATTTAAGTTACAGGGGCTTTCTAGAGTTGAAAGCCCCTGCCTTTTTACTTTATTTATTTAGGCGACCTTTTGAGTCAGACTCTTTTTTAGTGTAATACTATGACAACTATAATTTAAAACCGTTTTAGGAATAAGGGCTTACACGAAGGGCTTCTACACAGTTCACTTTCAAGATCGGAAAAGAATAAAATAATTGTGAATTATATAGAAAGCGATGAGAAATATTCCTCGTTTCCGTAAAAAAAACACCAGCAAAAGCTGGTGACAAATTATTTCCAAATCTTAATTTTAATTAAATAGCTGTTTTTGGCGCGCAATCAAAATTGATGGATAAGTTTTGTTATTTAATATTTTTTGTGCATCTGCATTCAAAACAGTTTTAGCTTTTTCACTGCTATAATTAATTAATGCTTTATTATTAATTTGGAATAAAAAGTCCTGTATATGCTTATCCGCATTATCAGGATTCCCAATATCTAGCTGATGCTGGGCCTGTTTAAGATAATTTGTAAGCTGTGGTATTATCGGTCCAGTGAGTTCACCTGAATTAATAAAGCGGCTTACCAGCTGCATCATTGAGTTAATACTAGTAGTGACATTAAAGCTAAGCGACGTTTCTAGTTGGTTGCCAGCTACATCCTCTAGTGTAACTAGAGCTGTATAAATTCCTGGTTTTCCTGCCATGTCAATAACTACGTCCTGCTGTGTTTTAGTTTCAATAACATAGACTTCGCCGTCTATAGTAATTTTTGCTGAAGCCATTCCTGATAAATCATCTGCTACTTTAAAGGTAAGTGGTAAATAGTCATCAAAGGACTCTCCATCATTCAGGTTATTACCATTTACTATAAGATCAAAATGCGGCATTGTTTTATCAATTTTTATAATCTGCTGTTTTGTCTCTTCTAAATTACCTGCTATGTCCATCGAGCGATATTCCAGCGTATAAACTCCCTCTTGATTAAAGTCAACTGGATTATTATAAGGAATCCAATCTCCGCTATCGCCGATTCTGTATTCTATTCCTTTAATCCCGCTCAAATTATCATTTGAACTTAAAGTAACATTTACATTCGAATTAGACCACTCATTCGATCCCGTTCCACCTACCTTTGCGATAGAAACAGGTGCAGTATAATCTACTACGATTGGGATGTTATTTGATTGTATTATTGTACCATATAGATTAACTATCGCAGTAATAACTGCATTTCCTTCTTCATTAGGCGTTATTACCCCGTTGTCATCTATAGATGCTACCTCTGAATTACTGCTTGTATACTGTATGGTAGCTTTTGTTAAATCCGCATCTAAACCACTGTCAAGCTTTCCTGATATGATAATCGTTCCTTTGTTTGTCTTGCTTAGCACTGTTTTATCAGCAGCAATGGTTACATCCTTCAACTTATCAACTGTAAAATTAACATTGTATGTCTTTGATGTAGTACCATCCTCAGCAGTTACCTTTATCGATGTTTTGCCAGGTAGTTTTGTTGCAGCTGTTACTACTGCACTAGAATTACTATCTGATGTAGTTGTGGCTACTGTCGGAACTTCAGTTGTTCCTGCCGGTAACAATACATTGTAATCTGTTTTTTCTGCAGCAAATTCATTTAAAGGTGTACCATTTAAAGTAATAGAACTTAAAGTTGCAATTGGTGATTTTGTCAATCCTACAATTTCACTGGCACTCAAGGCTCTATCGATTATTGTTAGTTGGTCGATACTGCCTGCAAAGAATGAAGCTTTTGCACCCGTTCCTGGTTGTATTTCAGCTCCCAGATAGGACATTGGACAATTCATTTTATCTGGAAGTGTTTGCGAAAATACACCATTTACATAAAGTGATGTCCCTGCACTGGAGCCAACAAATGTTAGATGCACCCATGTGTTTGTCGTAGGAAGCTTATAATTGAAGCTACTGTCTTTTACTCCAAATACGGAAAATCCAACTTTCCCTGAATTCCTCCATTGGTTAGCCTTAATACTAGATGTTGGGCCACTAACAAGTGCTTCAGCAGTTTTGGTTGTATTGGATTTGCCGTAAACCCACATACCTAAAGTCCAGTCTCCTGCTATCTCTGTTCCTCCCAGACTCATATATTGAGAAGTCCCATTCAAACTAACCGCACTTCCAAATTTACCTGTTGTCCATGTTGGAAGAGAAGTTGTGTTACTTAATAAGGTTGCATTAAATCTACCTGAGCTATCTGCTGCTGTCGTACCGGAACCTTCATCCATGCTCCAGGTTGAGTTAATTGGCATTGCAGGCGGAGAAAATGCAATAGGATCTGCGAAATACTTAATTCCCTTATTCTCTAAACTTGAAGCGTGGTTATAAAGTCTAGACTTAAAATCGTTCCAGTCTCTCATACTCTTTGGTGTCCATCCAACCTCTGCATTCGCTATTAATCGTGGATAGATCATATAATCCAAATGGTCCTGAGTCACAATGGTTTCGGTCCATAATGTACTTTCTATTCCATAGATAGAGTTTGCCGGAGCAAAATCCGTTGGATCCCAAAGGTACGCTTTCGATGTATTGATATATCCTCTCCAAGATAAGCCAAGTGGAGAATTAGCGTAATATTTCTGATCGATATATGCATTTGCTGGAGATAAGATCATCTTCATACCTTTTGATATGGCAGATGTACCAGTGGTAGGAGTACAATGCCAGTTTTGAAGAATCGAATCACTCGATGTTAAACCGGTTGAAGTATCATATGGGTCCCATCCAACAACCTTCTTACCATATTGACTTACAATTCCTGCGACTCTTCCTACAAAATAATTGTAATCTGAGGCAGTGGTATTAAAGGATTCATCCCCTCCAATATGAATATACGGTGAAGATGAAATAGCAGAAAGTTCTCTTATTACATCATCAACAAAATCATATGTAGCTTCAGATCGAGCCATCAGTGTACTATACCCAACTGCTGTATCATACCTAGGTACCGCTCTGACTCCAGTAGGATTTAATTCTGGAATCGATGCTAAAGCTGCATTAGTATGTCCAGGCATATCAATTTCAGGAATCACTTCGACATATCTAGCATTTGCATAGCTTACAATTTCCTTAAACTGTTCTTGTGTATAATACCCACCTGGAGCATGGTTAACTGCTGAAATGCTTCCATATGTTATTAGGTCTGGTCTCGATTTAATTTCAATTCGCCATCCCTGATCATCAGACAAGTGTAAATGTAGCTTATTAATCTTATACTGTGATGCAAGATCAATCTGACGCTTCACTTGATCCACTGTGAAAAAGTGTCTAGCTACATCTATCATTATCCCTCGATAACTATATGAAGGCTTGTCGTTTATCGTTGAACATGGTATTACCCATGGTACTCCTGTAACAACTGTACTCTTTACAATTTCTGCTGGTAAGAGCTGAATTAATGTTTGAGTACCTCTGAAAATACCTTCTGGTTTATAGGCAGAAAGTGTAACTCTATCCGTATCTGTAACCAAATTATATCCTTCAATCCCTTGTTCAGCAGTTCCTCCTATTGTAGTAAAATAAATACTTCCCGCTTGAGGCGTATTTGATTTTGTAACCCTGATATTAAAGCCTGTGGAAATATTTAGCTTAGCTACAAGGAATTGAGCAATGTTATAAATTTCATCTGTTTCTTCTTGAGAATTACCAGCTACGTAGATCGAAGTGCTTGGAGTTAAAGTAAATTCCCCAGTGCCAGCTATATAACTTACAGGTTTTGGTAATAACGATGGGATATTGGGAGCAGCTTTAGCATTATTAGGTATTATTATCACGAAATTAAGAAATAAATTAAGGAGTAACATAAATATTATTGCAACAGGAAACGTTTTATTTTTAATTAATTTGTTCAAACTACATTCTCCTTTTATTTTTGATATGGAATTGTAAGTTTGGTTCTTAACTTATTGTCCTAGTGTTCATTTCTCTAGAATTTGTCACTGTGAAGGTTTTGTGCACTAGCATGAAATAATTTGATAATAGTCCTGTTGTTACAGCCATCGAGGACATTGCATTAAACATTTTTTTGTTCTACTTTTTCTCATCAAATTTCTCCTTTTTATATGTAATTAGCAGTTTAATATATTTGAAAAAATGCGAATATTGTAAAAAACCACTAATCCTAATTATAAGTAGGCAATGACTTAAAGTAAATTGGGGGAATTCCACTTGAAGTTTATAGATATTTTTTGACATACATATGCTAATAAATTTATGTTTTTGATACATTATGTAAAATTAGCTCGAAAAAGAAAATATTTTAACTCCATTTAGTGTCGCTATTTGTAAATTATCATCACCTGATTTTAGGAAATATTGGAATTTCATGTGACAATAGAATTTTAATTTAATTATTTCATGGATAAGGGTATCAATAAACCATTCATTTTAACAAAAAAGAATAAACACCTCATTGTTCTAATTCCAATATTAACCGTCATTGGTGCAAGTTCCTTATCACTCTTTCCACTACCTTGACCACGTTGATACTTACGTATTGTCTTTTGCATAAAAATAGCCTCCTATGAATTTTTATAGGCGACTAAGAGTAAATGTAATTTACAGTTTCGGTAAACAGTCTAGTTAACACTATTTAGATTGTAATGGAGAAAATTTATTAAAAACGCTGAAAATGTTATATTAGCGGGGCTGCGTGGAAATCGAACCTACCAGACCTGGCACGCAGGTCTCAAGCAGTTTTGAAGACTGCTGTCATATGTTTATCTAGTATCTTTATGTATCCTCAAGTACTGATAAATTAAGCTTTCTTGCTTCATAGTATTTTCTTGTGATTTGTAATTTTTAAAATTTGGGCACGAAGCATGGCACCTTTAACCTCTAAATTAGGAATGATATAGTTTGAACAGCAACATTAATTTCTTAGAGCTTTTACTACATAAAACAGAGATGGATTATCATCTTTCTTGTACCACTTACCTGCTCCGTTAGCACAAAAAAAAGCCGCCATTATAGCAGCTGGATCTAAGAGTATTATTTACCGAAGTTATAATTACAACAATCTTATTGAGTTGGGGACAGATTATTAATTATTGTCCCCAACTTTTTTGATTACTATAGTTTTCTCCTAAGTACTATTACTCTTTAATTCTTACCTTTATTTCTTTAGGTCCGCTTTCTTTATATCAAATGATAAAAAATTCGCTTGAGTAACTATAATGAAAAAAGTTTAGGAACTCCTTTAAAATCACTCTAATTCACTTAAAATTTCCTCCAGCGTTTTTCCATTTGCATTTTCTTTTGGATTTTTGTCAGCCTTTACTGTCGGATTTTCAAGCAGATAATTTTTCTTGATATATTCCATATCCTTTAGGTCTACCGTACCATCGAAATTGATATCAGCGTTGCGATCGGATGCTTTCCAATGATTTTTCAAGTAAACAGCGTCATCAATATCGATCAAGTTGTCTTTATTGACATCGCCGGCAAAAGCTGGTAGGAACGAAAGGATTTGCTGCTCCCCAAGACTGCCTTCGCGGCCGATTGTAAACGTTTTTTCTACTGTGAAGTGGCCTGGTATATCCAACTTGAAAGTTAAAGGTGTACGGTCGGAAGGCAATCCGTCAACATAGAATTTGGCGTCCTTTGTTACTCTCCCCTCATACGAGTTGCCATTCACGTCCATCGCTGATACTTTCGCACCCAATGCAAGATAATCGACATAGGTAGTAAGAAGGGCTCCGTAACCATCTCTATAATAGATTGTACGGCAAGAATATCAAACGGGTCAGGAACCTACAGAATATAGGCGAAGCATGAGCCGTATATGCAGTTGGTTATCGAACCAGTTAGTGGATCAGTGACACGTACAGAGTGACGGAAAGCATGTTTGATTCTCCCTGTCTTTTGTTTCGCCTATCTTTCCATTCCTTGATTAAAAAGCCTTCAGCCAAGGTAAGCCCTTTACATATCTTGCCTAATTTCTCTTCCCGTTTTTATCCGTTTTCTTCAAATAATGATAGTAAGAAACCATCTTACCCAAGAATATTCTATGTACATATTTCAAACTAAATCTATGCATTATTCACAAACAGAGTTATGAGTATCAACTTAGCACTCCTTGCTGCCTTATTCGCTTCTTTACTGCCATACCTGCTACAATCGGTATCAAGAATGTAATTTAGCTACGGCAGTCAGAGCTTTAGTAGTTTTACTTATGGACTTCCTGACGTGATCCATAAAAAATAAAAAGAGCCACCACTCAAAAGTGATAACTCTATCAAAAATTATCCCACAAGGGATCTAAGCCCCAAAGCACTATTTACACCAAATGGCAAGCTACTTTTCTACCTTCAACTTCCCGTAGTTCTGGTTTGGAGGTTTTGCAGATGTCCTGTGCGAAGCTACACCGAGGGTGGAATTTGCATCCTGTTGGTGGGCTGGATGGTGATGGGAGCTCCCCTTTTAGGATGATTCGTTCCTTTACCTCGTCAGGATCAGTTTTTGGAATGGCTGACATCAGTGCTTTTGTATAGGGATGAAGCGGTTCTTCAAATAATTGCTCTTTATCAGCGACTTCCACCATTTCACCTAAGTACATGACACCTACTCGATGGGCAATATGCTCGACTACCCCTAAGTCATGAGAAATGAAAATATAAGAAAGACCGAGCTCTTCTTGTAAGTCCTGTAATAAATTCAAAATCTGAGACTGTACAGATACATCTAGTGCCGACACTGGCTCGTCCAACACAACAATCTTCGGTCTCAAAATAATCGCCCTAGCAATTCCAATTCGTTGCTTTTGTCCTCCAGACATTTCATGTGGGAAACGTGCCAAGTGACTTTCTGATAACCCGACTAATTGCAACGTCTCACTCAATAGCTGTTCATGCTCTTGCCTAGGAATCTTATGTGCAATTAAGGGCTCCGATAAGATTTCTCTAATACTCAGCTTTGGATTCATGGACGCCATTGGATCCTGGAAGACCATCTGAATATCCTTTCGAATATGCTTCATCTCTCGCTTGCTTAAAGTCGTGATATCCTTCCCTTGAAAAATAACTTCACCACTTGTTGGCTCTATGAGCCGTAGTACGCAGCGACCAGTTGTTGATTTTCCACAGCCTGATTCGCCAACAATCCCGATCGTTTCCTTTTCATTTAACTCTAAACTCACGCCATTCACGGCATGGACATATTGCTTTGACTGGAACCACGCTGATTTAGCAGCGAACCTTTTCTCTAAATTTTTTACTTCGAGCAGAGCCGTTGTCATAGAACCGCCTCCTTCTTCTCATATAGCCAACATCGACAGGATGTTTGACCATCTAATTCAAAAAGTGGAGGAACGGTGTTCTCACAAATATCCATCGCTTTTGGGCAGCGGTTGGCAAAACGGCAGCCATGTGAGTACTGATCAGGGGTTGGAACCTGTCCGACAATCGATTTCAATCGCCTTTCCCCTTTTGATTGGTGGGGGGTTGATTGGATTAAGCCAATCGTATAAGGATGCCGTGGGTTCCGAAGCAGTGTTCTCGTATCGGTTGATTCTACGACCTGTCCCGCATACATAACGACAACTCGGTCACACATCTCCGCTACCACACCTAGATCATGTGTGATCAACAGAATGGACATATCCAGTTCATCCTTAAGTGAGCGTAGCAAATCCAATATTTGTGCCTGAATCGTTACATCTAATGCAGTTGTCGGTTCATCAGCAATAAGCATAGCAGGATTACAAGCAATCGCCATCGCGATCATGACACGTTGCTTCATACCACCTGATAGGCGGTGAGGATACTCATAGTAAATATCATCTGCACGCGGGATTCCAACAAGCTTTATTAGCTCTACAACCTTTTTCTTAACGGCTGCGCCTTTTACCTTTTCATGCTTTTCAATCACTTCACCAATCTGCTTCCCAATGGTTAAGACCGGGTTTAGAGAGGTCATTGGATCTTGGAAAATCATTGAAATCTCTTTTCCTCTGATTTTCTTCATTTCTTTTTCAGATTTGTCTACGAGATTGTTATTTTTATAATTTATGTAACCATTTGTAATTTTACCGTTTTTATCAAGTAACTGAAGGATGGATAGTGAAGTAACACTTTTCCCACAGCCTGACTCCCCTACTAATCCGAGGACCTCCCCTTTTTTCACGGTAAAATCAATATGATCAACAACCGTTAATGGACCATTTTTCCCTTTAAATTGAGTGGTTAATCCGTTTACTTCTAATACATTTGACATAGTTTTCCCACCTCCTTACTCTTACCGTGTTGATTTCGGATCAAATATATCGCGCAATGCATCACCTAAAAGGTTGACTGCAAATACAACCATCGTGATGGCTAATCCAGGAAATGTAGACAACCACCATGCATCGTAAATATAATTTTTCCCTTCACTAAGCATCGTTCCCCATTCCGGAGTCGGAGGCTGTGCACCCAAACCAATAAAGCTAAGTGCGGCCGTATCCAAAATCGCGACACCGATAAAAAGTGTAGTAAAGACAAGCAATACACCAGCTACATTAGGTAGAAACTGCCTAAGCAAAATCCAGCTATGCGAGCTGCCAATGGACCGGCTAGCTTCTACAAAGCCGGAGGATTTAATCGTCAAGGCTGCTCCTCTTATTAATCTAGAAAAACCTGGTATTGATGCAATTCCAACAGCAATCATCGCATTTGTTAAGCTAGGTCCTAAAATCGCAACAATCGCTAGAGCCAGGATTATGCTTGGAAGAGCTAACAAAATATCCATGATTCGCATTAACACATTATCTACCCAGCCACCAAGATAGGCACATACTAACCCAATTAGCGTCCCGAGAAAAAAAGTTATGGCCACAGCTAGCATGGAGACCTTTAACGTAACTTGGACCCCGAAGATTAGTCGTGAAAGAAGGTCTCGGCCAATCGGATCCGTTCCTAATAAATGCTCCTTGCTTGGTCCCTCTAAAATAGACTCATAAAACAATTCCTCGGGGTTGTATGGTGCAAGTAAAGGAGCGAATATACCGATTAGGGCAACGATAAAAAGGAAAAGTATACAAACTACTGCACGCTTATCCTGAGATAACTTCCTTAGTGTATCTGATTTGATCTTCAATGGCCCACGATGTGTAACACGAGCCTGGATGGGTTTATACGTTTCTAGTTTTGCCATGTATCACGCCTCCTTTGTGCCCATTTCCACCCGAGGATCAATCATGCTGTATAAAACATCTACAAATATATTAATCGTTACATACACAACACCCATAAATAAAACAATTCCTTGAATAAGAGGAAAATCTCTCGACATGATTGCCCCTATTGCTAATGTACCAAGGCCCGGCCAGTTAAATACTTGTTCGATAATGACCGTTCCACCAAGTAAAGCTGCCAACTGCAGTCCAATCACCGTCACAACCGGGATTAATACATTTCGTAACGCGTGACGGAATAATATGAGTCTATCCTCAAGCCCCTTGGCCCTTGCAGTCCGAATGTAATCATTCGAAAGAACCTCGACCATTCCGTTTCTCGTTAAACGCATAATCATCGTTGATGCGACCACACCAAGTGTTACGGCTGGAAGAATAAGATCTCGAAAACCTGTTCCATTTGCAATCGGAAACCAGCTGAGCTTAACTGAAAATAACATGATTAGTAGAATAGCTAACCAAAAGCTTGGAATCGATACCCCTAATGTGGCAAAAGCGGTACATAGTTTATCAATGAATGAATCTTTAAATCTAGCAGCTAGAATTCCTAATGACATTCCAATAACAACGGCGACAAATAGCCCAAAAACGGCTAGCTTAACCGTCTCTGGAAAACGGTCTAAAATTTCCGTTAAAACCGGTCTACCTGTTTTTAAGGATGTTCCGAAATCACCTTCAAACAACACATTCATGATATATTGCCCGTATTGAACCAAAAGGGGCTTATCAAGCCCCAAATGGTGTGTTAGTTTTTCCACCTGCTCTGGTGATGCATTGATTCCGAGCATGATTTTAACCGGATCACCTGGAATAAAGTGAATCAACAAAAAAGAGAAGATGGAAATTCCGAAGATTACTAGAATACCGGATAACACCCGATTAATTATGAACTGCTTCATTACCGCTGCACCCAACTATCATGGAATTCGATTGTAACACCTTCCAATTTCACGTTTTGAATTCTTTTATTCACTACATAAAAGACCTTTTCTGCATAGATAGGAGCCCAATATGCGTTTTCAACGATAATCTCTTGTATTCGGGCATACACTTGTTTTCTTTCTTCAGGATCGATCGTTGTTCTACCTTTGTCTAACAATCCATCCAGCTCAGGATTTTTCACTCGAACATGGTTTAAACCGCCAATCTGACTTGAGTGGAATAGCAGTGATAGAATATCAGGATCAGCGTATGAGTAGGCTAGGAAGGATAAATCATATTCTCCCTGTGAAACCTTTTCAATTAATGTTCCTGCTTCCATAGATTGAATATTCACATTGATTCCAACCTCCTTCAGCATGGCTTGAACCATTTGACCTGCTTGGTTATGCTGTGCCATAATGGAAAGCTCAAATGCAAGCTCCTTCCCACCCTTTTCCATCATTCCATTACTATTTTTCGTATAGCCTGAACTCTCTAATAGACTTACAGCCTCATCTTTATTTAATTTATGACCATAGTTTTCTACCTTTGAGTCATAACCAAAAATAGTTGCTGGTATTGGACCAAAGGCTGGTGTTCCCTCACCGCTTAGGACTGCCTTGATGATGGCATCTTTATTGATAGCCATATTGATGGCTTTCCTGACGTTAAGATCTGATAGCACTTTATCCTCTAAATTCATTTCTAAAAATAATCCTAAGCCTTGACGTTCTGCTTCTAAAACGTAGTAATTAGGGTTATTGCGATACTTTTGAACATTCTTAGGAGATACATTCATGGCTACATCAATCGAGCCACTATCAAGTGCTGCTAGCATCGTTTGTTCATCCGCAATAAATTTATAAACCATTTGATCTGGATAGGCTTTTCCTTGGTTTTCTGTGAAGGCTTTCGGCCAATTAAAGTCTTTATTTCTTTCTAATGTAATCGATTGGCCTGTTACCCATTCTTTAAAGAAAAATGGTCCCGTTCCAATTGGATTTCGTCCATAATCATCACCCTGCTTTTCAATCGCTGCTAGGGATACCGGTTGTAAATATCCTTGACTTGCGAGGTTACGTAAAAATGGTGCTGATGGAGCAGCAAGCTCAATCACGAATGTTTGATCATCTGGAGCAGAGGTTGACTGGATTCCTGCTACCAAACTAGCAGCCACTGTTGCCCCAGTATCGGGGTTCAAAATCCGGTCAAATGTCTCTTTAAACACCTGTGCTGTTAACGGTGTACCATCTGAGAAGGTCACACCTTGACGAAGTGTAAAGGTAATGGTTTTTCCATCCTCTGATACGCTGTATTTTTCAGCCAGATATGGTTCTAAATCATTTGTTTCCGGATCAATCGCAAGTAATGTCCCACCAATATGGCTAGTAATCAGACCGGCAATACTCATAGCAGTTTTATGAACATCTAACGTATCAGGCTCTTGCATGGAAGCGATTGTAACCGTACCACCTGACTGTGGTTCTGAAGCCTTCTCAGGCTTAGAAGTGGAGGTAGAATCCTTACTACATCCATTCATTAAAACCAACGAAAGAACCAGCATTGTTAAAAACAAGAATGATTTAGTAAGTCGATTCATAACCATTTCGGAGTCCTCCCTATTCAACTTTTGGTGTTTGTCTAAATCCAAATGCCGCGCGGATAACATTGTTGTGTTCATCTTTCACAAAACGAAGTGCAAGTTCTGATTCTCTGAAGGAAACAATAAATGTATCGTTACCAATTGGTTTTATATCATTTAATTCAAATCCTTCTGCTTGAACCTGGAGCTTCCTATCTTCAATCCCCACTGTATATTTCGATCCTTCACCAGAAGCATATACACCTACATATTGCTTTAATTCTTCTTCAGAAATCTCTAT
Organism: Bacillus sp. 7884-1; assembly: GCF_002272245.1. Taxonomy (GTDB): domain Bacteria; phylum Bacillota; class Bacilli; order Bacillales; family Cytobacillaceae; genus Neobacillus. The sequence continues at coordinate 57,727 of NZ_NPDD01000167.1, forward strand.
TTCCACGTCAGATAAGTGAGAGTCTTTGACAGATTTTCCTAAATAATCAGCAAAAGCACTAAATAATAGTTTCGTTGATGGTACCCCTGCTAAATTAGCAAAAGACACTCCTGTCAATCCTAGTTCAGGAAGAATATTCAATTGAGCGGCGACTCCTTTAATAGACCCGCCATGGTCCACAAGCTTGTATCCATAATAGTCAGGAGTAACCATGACGCCATACCCATAGTAACGGCCTTTCTCACACTCAATATGTGGTGTCGTTATTAATTCCACACTCTCTGGTGTTAGTATTTGAGCATCTCCTACTTTACCTTGATTGCGAAAGATTTCAGCATATTTAAGCATATCGTTTACGGTTGATTTCAAAAATCCTGCTGCACGCATGGACGGTGCATCCCAAGGGTTGTTTGATTCAAAAATAATTGTTTTGTCATCTTTTTTACGAGAATTATAGAGTGATGAGATATCCTCATGACCGTTTAATTCTTCTAGATGGAAGACACTATTTTTCATCCCAGCTGGAACTAGAATGTAATCCCTTACAAATTGTTCGTATGAAACTCCACTTACTCTTTCAATAATCGCCCCTAAAAGTGCGTAACTATCATTGGAGTAACTAAACTCAGTTCCAGGTGCTCCAAGTAATGTAAATTCCTGTTTTGCGATGTCTTCCATTAGCTCTTCGTATGTCTCAACACTTGATTGTTCCTTCGTTGCTTCCTGCTCTACTTTCCCAATATCACCTTCTGAATTCACACCATCATCAAACTTTGGATCATTGGCCACCGTCTTACTTAAAGCCTTAAAAAGCGTTGGTAATGGTGGTAGTCCCGCTGAATGAGTCATGAAGTGGTGAATGGTCATTTGCTTTGTATATTCTTCATTCGATGTTTTAAATTCTGGTAAATATTTAATCACTGGATCATGTACATTCAGCTTTCCTGCCTCTTGCAATTGCATAATCGCCACACATGTAAAGGATTTCGTCACTGAACCAATTCCAAAAACAGTATCAGATGTCAATGGGAGATTGTTTTCAACGTCGCGGTATCCAAAACTATTTTCATAGAATAATTGGCCATCCTTCGCTAATCCAATTGAAAAGCCTGGAATATCATATTTTCCTACAAGCTCTTGGCAATACTGTTCGAATTCACTAGTAACTGTTTGTTGTGTCATTCAAAACCTCTCCCTTTTCCATACATTTTTTTATTATAAAATTGTACTAAGGTACAATTCACAACCAGTGCTACATTTTATAAAGTCATAGAATTTGAGCCTTGAATGGCTAATAGCAAAATGGCCATTAACACCTTTGATCCTTCGATTAAGTCATCGGTTACATACCGAATGGTTCTACCATCTAGTAATTCAATCGTGGGCATATAACTTACAACTGTCGCCATGTTGGTATGCTTAAATTCGATATCGATAGTATATAATTGTTCTTTTTTCAGCGGCTGAATGCTTTTAGCAGATTCAACAGCCAGTTTGGCAGTAGCTCTAATTTTCTCTTGTGCGACTGTTGGATGAAGAGATTGAGCTGTAAAAGCACCAATACCTTTTTTAACAGCTACTGTATGAATGCCTGGGATCTTCTTTTTCGCATCCTCACATATTTGTTGGTCACCAGTAAGTAAAGTCACCGGAACCTTGAAGTTACTTGCAACTGCCGCGTTAAAATCTGCTTCACTTGCTTCTTCTCCATTTAATAGGAGACGTTGAATGCAGCTCCCTAAAAAGGTGTGATTTAATATACTGTCTTTTTCTCCGGCTTTCCCATGAAATCCGATGAAAAAGATCGCATCGAAGGTCTCATCTAATCCTTGCATCATCAGTAATGGTTTATAAAAACCTCTAACTAATTCCGCTTTTGGATGAAGCTCATCAGGAATCAGATTTCGCATCGGACCATGTGATTCATTGACGACAATCTCAGTCGCACCAGCTTCAAGTGCACCTTCGATAGCAGCGTTTACATCCTGAGTTAGTAATCTCCTCGAGTACTCGTATGTGCGTTTACCCGGGATTGTATCCTCCCAATCGGTAACCCCTGAAATTCCTTCCATATCTGCTGAAATGAAAACCTTCACTCGTTCATCCCTCCTAACTCTAAAAAGTCATGAATCAGGCCCATATATTATTTTTAGAAAACACGGTTTTGTCTACTCGATATGACTCAAGTACTTGCCGGTTTACTTCATAGCCAATACCCGGTTTATCCGGCACATGGATGACTCCATTTTCCACGATGACTTCTGGCACAATAATGTCCTTCTCCCAATACCTTGAAGAAGCGGCTGTATCACCAGGTAAAACAAACTGAGGCAGAGTCGTTAAGGCAATGTTATGTGCGCGTCCAATTCCGGCTTCTAGCATTCCCCCGCACCAGACCGCAATTCCTTGCTGGGCACAATAATCATGGATTTTCTTAGATTCCGTAAGGCCTCCTACTCTACCAATCTTAATATTAATAATTTTACAGCTACCTAACTCAACCGCTTTTCTTGCATCCTCTACGGTGTGGATACTTTCATCTAAACAAATAGGTGTTGCTAGTTCTGACTGTAGTTTTGCGTGATCGATAATATCATCATGCGAAAGTGGCTGTTCAATCATCATGAGGTTTAATTCATCCAGTTTTTTAAGTGTGTCGATATCATCTAAGGTATAGGCTGAGTTGGCATCCGCCATCAGTAAGATATCTGGAAAATGTCTTCTTACTTCCTTTAGCATCTCATAGTCGGCACCAGGTTTTATTTTCACTTTCATTCGCTTGTAGCCTTCATTCACAAAGCCTTCAACTACATGAACAAGTTCATTCGCTGTAGGTTGAATACCAATACTGATTCCAACATCGATTTGCTGCTTCCTACCACCTAGTTCTTTGTATAAAGGGTTATTATTTCGTTTGGCATATAAATCCCAGACTGCGCCCTCTAACGCTGACTTTGCCATATTGTTTCCACGAATGGATTCAAATCGTTTCGAAACTTCATCAGGATGCTCAATTGGCGATTCTAGTAGTAAAGGAATTAAAAATTGTTGCATTATGTGCTTATTTGTTTCAACCGTTTCTTCGCTATACCAAGGGCTTGAAAAGGCGACGGACTCTCCGAAACCACTAGCACCCGTTTCATCCTCCATTTCAATCACGAAAAACTCTTTATCCTGGAAGGTTCCAAAGCTGGTAGTGAATGGATCGATTAATCGCATTACCAGACGGTGAAGGGTCACTTCCCTAATGGAAATTGGCTTATTGTTCATAATAGGTCCTCCTTACCTTAAGAAGATTCTTTGAAAATTTTCACCCATCAATACTTGGAGCTCTGCTACTGAATAGCCTCTTTTCAGCAGACCTTCAACTAACTTTGGAATTGATTCATGACCTGAAACGACATCAAATGGTTTTCTCGGCAAGCTGGCTAAATTATCAGGTGAGACATATTTCATAAAGTCCTCACAAAGGTCAAGCCCGAGTCCCACATGTTCGATACCTGCCACCTTTACCAGATGGTCGATATGGTTCATTAACTGTTCCAACGTGGAGCTTTCATCAGCATCCCCAACGAGCAGGCTAGCGGCATTGATTCCAATTACACCATTTGTTGCTTTGATCGCCTTTATTTGCTCATCTGTTAAATTCCGCATCGATCCACAAAGTAACCGAGCATTCGAATGAGAAGCAATCACTGGCTTCGTGGCGATCTCGATGACATCCCAAAAACCCTCATCATTTAAGTGAGAAACATCAATGATGATTCCAAGTCGTTCTGCTTCCTCAATGACCTTCACACCAAAGCTACTAATCCCGCCTTTTTTCCCTTCTTTTGTTGGTTGAAAGAAGCTCCCATCACCAACTGCATTTCTACGACTCCAAACAAGCCCAAGATTACGAACTCCCAGCTCGTAAAAGACACGTAACAAGCTAAGATCTGTCCCTATTGGTTCGGCCCCTTCCAGCGATAGAAGAAAGCCAATCTTTTTGTTTTTCTTGGCAATATTCATATCCTCTCCGTTTAAACAAATCATTAGCTTATCAGGAGACTCCTTAACCTCTTCATATAAAGCACTAATTTGACCTAATGCTTTCCGAAGTCCCATTTCTGGTAAGAAACCACTATCTACAAATAGAGCTGCGACAATGACATTCACACCACCTTCCACGAATCGTGGATAGTAGTCTGTCTCAATTACCTTTGTTCTCCCTCTCTCTCGTTGAATCTGAACATCCATTAATAAATCAAAATGGCCATCAATCACCAATGCGTTATGTAGGAAATCAGTAGAGCGCTTATTATTCATGATTCACCCCTCCTTTATAATGATAGACTTAGACGTCCATATTCTCTTTTTTAGTAAACGGATAAAATTCACTACTATTTTGGCCATAATTCGCCATATGGTTTTGTACCTTGGGATTACTAGTCGCCGCGATACTTGTCACTAGCAAATTTAAGAGTGAAAACGTGGGTGTAATTCCCTTTAACGGGATTGGCGTCGGTGCAATGACCCTAAATAAGAAATCAGCATACTGTCCAATTGGAGATAATCGATCATCTGTGATGGCAATAATACACGCCCCTTTTTTCTTAGCTGCCTTAACAAACGATAAGGTCTCCTGAATGTATCTTGGGAAGGAAATGGCGACCAGCACCGTGTTTTCATCTACCTTGGATAACAAATAATTGGCATCCTCTATTTCACCACGATATTGTGTAGTATTTCCAATCACGATATTCAAGGTATTCATGAACCAGCTCGCTGGACCATAGGAGGATCGGAATCCAAGGACAATTCGGTTGTCTGCTTCAATCAGTTTTTTAACGGCTTCTTGATATTGTTTGAAATCAATATCCTCTAAAGTGGCTTTGACATAGGCATTATCTTGTTCCATCACATATTGAATTAAGTTTGTATCCTTTAACGTATTGGATATAGTACGGAAATTTTCGATTGGGTTAGCGGGACTTGTCGTGTCTTCTAGTAAGCTCGTTTGAATCTCTTTTTGAAGCTCGCTGAATCCCGAATATCCTAGGGTGTAGCATAAACGAATGACTGTTGTCTCACTCGTCCCACACGCTTGCCCAATTTGTTTTGCAGTTTGAAACGCAACATCTCTTGGAAAATCAATTAGATGTTTTGCGATCATTTTTTGACGCTTCGTCATGTTATTGTAGTTTTTTCTAATATTTTCTGTGTATTTTTCCATTTATTTGAACCCTTTCTTCATGTTTAGCTGTTTCTAGTTGCGATTCCTTTAGGGGACTATTGCCTTCGGCTCCAAAACCTTCACGAGTGCAAGGCTCAGGATTTTTACACCATTTAAAAGAGCGTCCAGATTAAAGCTCATATTGGGATGGTGTAAGCCTGGTGATAGTCCTGTCCCAAGACCTACCATGGTTGCCTGCAGGTTCGGATACTTCAATTTATAAAAATGGAAATCCTCTCCGCCTGGTGTAACGGGTGCTGGAACAAGTCCCTCCTCTCCAAGCACTTCAACAATCGCCTCTTTGATAATATCCTCTAGTTCCGGACTTGCTTCAGCGGCCACCATGGAGGCTTGTGGTTCAAGCTTCACTTCGGCAAAATTAAACGAACCGGCCGTCAACACTGCATGTTGGACTTTTTCGAGCAATTCAGCCATCACTTCATTCCGATCTGCCCTTACATCAATACCAAATTCCGCAAAATCCGGGATGATATTGAGATTATCCCCACCCGCCTTGACCATCGTTACCTTAGCTGATGCTGATTCCATTGGATCCATTTTGATAGAATTGACAGCTTGAATGATAGCCCCTAGTGAGTCGGTAACATTTATGCCAAGATTAGGCCTTGCCCCGTGTGCCTGCACGCCTTTTACTTCACCCATCATTAACGTAGCCGCTCCGTGATAGATAGCCGGTGAAGCTACTCCAAATGGCATTTCCTGAATCGGACGAACATGAATGCCAAGCAGGTAATCGAGATCAGATATGACACCCGTTTCAATGATTGCTTTTGCTCCATTTCCAGACTCCTCAGCTGGTTGGAAAATAATTTTAATCAAGCCCTTCGGCTCAAATCCAATCTCCTTTAGACAAGTAATCGCATGAAGAACCGTTGTCATATGTCCATCGTGTCCACAGGAGTGATTTGCCTGCCATTTCCCATCCACAAGCTGCCATAACGCATCTATATCTGCTCTGATCCCGACGGTTGGTCCATCCTCTTTATTTCCCCAATAACCAACTACTCCTGTATGGTTATTAAACGTTTCATAAGGAATGCCCAGTTTTTCTAGCTTCAAACACAGAAATTTCGTCGTCTCAATTTCCCTCCAGCTCACTTCTGCGTGTGTATGTAGATAATGATAAGTTGATTTAATGGTTTCCTCTTGCCCTGTAACCCATTCGTTTATTTCGTTAATCATCTCATCCCTCCACTTTTTCTAGTATGTAAAAATGAATCTTAGAATCTAGTTCTCTTTGAACTCCAGTAATCATAAAGCCTCCTGAAAAAGCTTCACTTATCGCAACTTGGACGGCAAATCTCCATGCTAGAGCTACATCTGGATTTTGCTGCTTGATTAATTGAATATTTGATGGGACTGGAACACGGTATCCGCCTTGACTCTCTTTGATTTGTATCTCGTGCTGTACTGGAGTTGGATATTCACTGGTTTGATGAAAGCTGAGAAGAGATTCATAGTTGGTTTCCGTTTGATTTTTGAAGGCGCCAAGAATAGCAGCTTCTACACGTTTTGAACAGATATCCCATTCAATTAACAAACGATCTGTTGGGAGTCCTTTATTCAATTTATCGTTCATTTCACCGTAATAAGAGGGAATATAGCGTTTCGAATATGCCCCTAACTTACAAACATTAAAATAACCATTTCTTATTTCTAATGGGTCATAGGTCCAAACCATTTTTTTGTACCCGTACTCGATTGCCCATTCTCTCTGCTTGATCTTAAGCTGGTAGCCAATTCCAGTATTCTGGAATTCTGGTAATATACCTGTCATATGAGAGACTATATAGGACTCCCCATCCTTAAAGCCCGCGAAACCGTAGCAAAAACCCACTAACTGTTCTCCAGAAATGGCTCCAATCACAATCCCACCATGGTGGATCGAAGCTACTAGCTGTGGCTGAGGAGTAACAACATCCGGGCTCCATATTTCAGCTTGTAGCTTGACAACCTTATTTACATCCTCTAACTCTTCAATTCTTTTATATGTAATTCCATTTTGTAAACTCATAGATTGCTAGCCCCCATTCTACGTCTTCTATTTCGAATTACTAGCACATCATCCAATGGGTCCTTTTAGTAATAGGGTGAAATTTCCATTTTTGAAGTTTAGACTTTAAATTTCCGTTTTTTCTGAAGTTTCAGCTTTTTTTATTATTATATATGACTCATTTCCACAAAACAACACAAATAAAATTAAAATTCAAAATATTTTAAAAATAATGAATTCTATTAAGGATCTATTATACAACAGGCACATTTAGGGTAAATCTCCACCCCCAAAATCTAAAAAAAAGCACAGAAAAACGACTTGGATTCTCATTTGATACTGCGATTTTAACGCGAATCCTCAAAGCAATACGTACCAACTAATTGTTGGTGCAGGCTTTCATGATGTTTGGGAGAGAGTTGGTAAAGGGGATGGATTTACTGCATTACAGAATCCTGATTTATTAAACGCCTTTTCTTTACTAAGCCAAAAATCGACTATATATTCTTCAAAAATGATTGGGAGCCGAATAAAGCAGAATTAGTCGGGGATGAACAAAATGACAGTACCTTTACTGGGCTATGGCCATCTGATCATGTAGGTGTAGCAGCAAGGTTATTATTACAGGATCGTTGTGATGAGTAACCTCACTTGAATATGTAGAGTTGAAGCAACGGGAAGGATCGATATTACTGAGAAATATACTGAATCTATACTAAACCCATATATATTTCAGCTCTTTCTCTGAAAATATAAAACCTCATTTCCTTATGATACGGCTCAGCGAATGACACCAAAGAACATAGTTGAATTTGAGCAAAAAGTTTATATATTTTTATAACCACCACCCTCACAATATTGTAGGGGTTATTTAGTCACTTAAATCTATTCATTAGTTCCATACACTTATTCATCTAAATATTTATTTACAACAGTTTTTTGCATTTGATAAATTTTTTTGTACGAAGTAAACATTCTAACATCTAAGACATATAATTCATTAAAAATAAATACCTAAAGCGAAAGTCTAAACTAACAAACAATCTTAATAAATTTTTTTGTTCAAAAAGTTTCCCTATGGCAAAAAAAATGCCTTATGGAAAATCGAAAATTAAGGAGGAGTATTAAAATGAAAATTAAAAATTTAAAACTGTTTCCATCACTTATTGTTTTAACACGGGTTCTTTTTGGAATGGGTTGGTTATTGGCAGGAGTAACCAAAATTACGGAAAAATTATGGTTTAAAGAACCGGGTATATTTTTGAGAGAATATCTTACGCAATCATTACAACAATCTAATGTCCCGCCCCTTTATAAGATTTTCATAGAGAATATAGCATTAGAGCATGTACTGATTTTTAACTATGTTATACCAATTGTTCAAATTATACTTGGTATATTTCTTATAGCCGGTTTATTCACCATACCTTCTATCCTTGTTTGTCTTTTTATGCACATTAACTTTATCCTATCTGGAAATATGAATTTAATAAGCCTTATCCTTTACACAAATGCATTTTTATTAATTATTTTTAGAACAAATATATATTACTTCAGTTTAGATAAGCATTTTAATTGGGTTTCTCTGTTCACCATTAATATAAACAAAAGAGGAACAACTGTTTCCCTACAATCTAAGAAAGAAAGGTTACATGATAACTCTTAAATCGTTTAATTAAATAAGTCTATTAACATTGTAGTAATCCAATAAAGCAATCCAAAAATATTTACTAACACAAAACCATATAATAAAATTCTCGAAATCTTCAAAATCCACTACTCCCTTTCTAATAAATGTTTTCAGTACCTATTAACAATAATATTTTAAAGTCAGCTCAAAAAACTATAAAAGCCGTCACTATTATTAGTAACAGCTTTTATAGTTTACTTTGTACTATTTATGGTAAGGTTCACCACTATTAATTCTAAACTAATCTATCTCTTAATCACTGTTTAGTTTGGTTGCTCTTCTTCAAAACTTACGCACTATATAAGCATAAAATAGAAAAGGTATCCAAACTGGTTCATTTGAATGCCTTTTGTCTACAATCTGAGACGTTCACTATAAGATGTTCGTTGCTGTATTCCCCATTGCAATAGAAATTCTATTCCAACTTTAATTTGATTAATTATTAGAACAAGGTCTACATACTTTTTCTCGTCATAGTGTTTACGCACACGTTGATAAAGCTCTTCTGGAAAACGTTTTGTCGGGATTAATGTCACGTACTCTGTCAACTCTAAAGCTACTTTTTCTGCTTCTGTATAGAATTTACACACTTCCCAAGCACTAACACAATATATTCTTTGTTCTGTTTCACCCATTTTCCGAGCATCTGCTGTGTGCATATTCAAACAATATGCACAACCATTTATTTGAGAAGCCCGAATTTTGATAAGTTCACGAAGTTTACGGTCTATACCTGTAGTTTTCGTATATTTCTCCATTTCCATCATTATTTTAAGTGCTTCTGGCGCTACATTGTAATAATCAATTCGTTGTTCCAATTAATCCCGTTGGCAGGCGAAGTCATCTATTATGATTGGCTACTCAGTGAATCATGACAACATGAAGGCTTAACAAAGCCTAATAATTAGAAACGATGGGCTCCCTTACAATCTAAAAACGTGGTTTTGAAGGATTATGTAAATTTACGCTGGGTTATGAATAATATAATACACCCCCATTAAGGAGCGTTTGGGAATATGACTATTCGTGGAGAAAACCTTCTTATTACAGGAGCATGGTTATTAGGTGTTGGTTCACTAATGGATACAATCGGGCAGACCCAGCAAGCTTTCACCCACAGCGATCTGGGGAAAGATTTAATCATAAAAGGAAATGGGATTGAAGCTTTCGGAAATTCATTGCAAGCCATTGGGAGAACTAAGCTGTTAAAATCAGAGAAGGAGCTATCTCAAATATATGCTATCTTCGGTGCTTGGCTTGAAGCAGCTGGTAATACTTCAAATTCAGTTGGAGTAAGTATTGACATGAATGGCGCTGAGGAAGAGGGAATAAATATAGATACCCTTGGCAGTGGAGTCCAAGGTCTTGGTGCAGCTTTTGAAGCAATAGGTGCATCCCTTGAAGAAGATTCATCCTATAGGACCCTTGCTATTACAGGAAATAGCTTCATTTCTTTAGGCTCTTTTTTAGAAGCGATCGGTAACATTTATGTTATAAACGAAAAAAATGTAATGGGTGACCAGATTCTATTAGTTGGTAGCTGGATTCAATTTATTGGTGCAATGATATTAATTAATGCCATTACCCTTGAGGTTGAACACATGGAACACGATGAAAATAAAAAAAATGAAAACGGTGATTCTTATCCCTATTCTTATAATAATTATTCCTTCACTAAATACCTGAGTGCTGCCCATACCTAAAGATGGATGTCATTTTTTGCTTATATTCTTGTTTTAATTTTTTTACGATGTCGTCAGTCCAAACTACTTTACCACGCACGTCTCCCCTTTTTCATCAAATGCTTGCTTAAAATCAAAAGCAAAAGAAGTGGGTCCATTCTTTATATAATAGTTATATCTATTGAATGCCTCATGCCAAGAGACATCCTTCACCTTCTCTGTCCACCACACTACATATGAAAGGTGTTTCTCTTGATAAGGCTCCATCCATTTGCTCCTATTTCTCATTGCTTGTCTGTGGTGACCTGAGTAGGTAAACCGATACAAGGCTTGAAGGCTTTTCCATACAGTTAATGTAATAACAGGGAAACCATCCCCTTTAGCTGCTTCTTCAGGGATAGGGACTCCAAAAGGTGAAAAATCCTCTATTAGTTGCCCTGTTTTAGAAGCCTGTCGCATTACTTCGTATCCCGCTTCAAAAAATTCACGAGAGGCAGGATGGTCATAGTGGTGATGTAGTTTACCCACCGTATAAATCGAAACAAATGCCATATGTATCCCTCCATTTATATTCTTTACCTAGATATATTCAAGTAAGGAGGGATCTTATGACCTTCTAATTACCAAGTAAATTCGCTATTCTCTAATAAACCACACCTTGGATATGAGATTATCCTCGATTTCATAAATAGCCATCAAGCTAGTACTTTCTCTTGTAAGTCCATTTGTGGCGATTTCCCAATCGATGACCTTGTTTCCGACTATGGAACGATTCTTGATCTCAGCGAACATTTTCTTTTTGAAGGTTTCGGTATACCTTTCGATTAGTGCCTGTTTCCCTCTTAAGGTGATGGTATTATCCGGGAAGGTGTAAACGGTAATATTGTCGGCATATGTACTCGCAAACCCCTCAATATCTTGACTGTTGTAGCATTCTATTTGCTTTTCAACAACTGTTTCAATTGACATTTCTTCGACCCCTATTTTAGACGTTTTTTTATCTCATATAATGAAACTAATGTTTCATTAACTTTATTTCCCGCAGCATTTTTTATATTTATTGCCGCTTCCACAAATGCATGGATCATTTCTGCCGACTTTATTTTCATTTCGGACCGGAGCAAGTGGGAGATCATGGCCTTTTAGTCTAAAATCGAGTTCTCTTTCCAGTGCGACTTGTCTCCAGTGAGCTAGTTCACGATGTTCTAACCCCAAAATCGAAAAGTAGCTATAGACGGTTTGTTCAATATCAACAAGGCCAGAAGAATAATCTAGCTTCATATGTTCGTTAATTTCAGGAAGAGCTTCTTCCAAAAGCTGGTGACAAAGTGCTTCAATTAGAATATCTTGATGATCCAGTTCTTTTGCAGAACGGTAGGCTTCTCTTAGAACCATGACACCGAAGTCTGATTTTATGTTTTCAACGATGGATGCGGCATAAATAATGGAATTATCTTTCCTAAGATAGGGTGCTACTTCCTTTACCACTTCATCCGATTGGAAACTGGTTAACGTTACGGACACTTCTTCTAACAAACTGTCATCGTCGCGATCCAATAAGCTAACCAATAAAGGAATATATCTTTGTAATTTTAACAATCCAATCATATAGACCGTCAAGGTTCCATTAAATGAAAACCATTTTTCCTTTAACTCATCTTCTAGTACTAGATCTATTTCATCTTCTGTAACCCAGCCCTTTTTCACCAAACAGGCTGCCAGTTTTTTTGCTATTATGTAGAAATTATGCTGCTCTGAACCGGCCTGCTCAAGGTCATTTAAGATTTGACCATATTCCGAGTACACTTCTTCTTCCGTACCATGTAACAATAACTCATATAAGGACCATGTACGCTTGGGAATATATTCTTGAAGCTGTTCCTTATATTTAAGAGCAAGTTCCGGTTCGATACGGTGGACCAAGTTCACCGCTAAATGGCGTTTCGACGGTTCCATTAATGGAATATTTTCAATTAATATCCTAACAGCCTCTTCATTGAAGGTTTGATTTTCTACATAAATCATGATCGATGATTGTTTCTCTTTATTTCTAAATGCTTCTTTTAGTAACTCATTGGTCCATTCTTCTGGGACATTCGGAAAATCATGCAGAGCATGCAGGACTACCTCTTGGATTAGAATATCATCGCTAATCAAGTGTGGTTTAATTTTTTCTAAAAACGTCATTATGTATCCTCTCATTCTTCCATTTATCAGTAGAATTATTGTACTTTATTACCAAGACAAAGTAAAAAATGAATAGAATCCGCCCTTTTTTGTTTGAGAACAATAATTGGGCTTATTTATTCGAATCGAAAAAGTATTTACCTCGTCAAAATAAATGAGGTGATTAGATAACATGAAAAAATTTAAACGTTTCATGCAAGTTGTTCTCTGTACATTGTTGATGGGGTTGTTATTTTATTTCGGTAATGGGAAGGCATTTGCCGAGGATCAATATATTACGATAAAGAAAGGTGATACATTATATAGCATCTCCAAGAAACACAATATTTCCATTGAAGATTTAAAGGAATACAACCATTTAGCAAGCAACAAGATTATTGCTGGTCAAACGTTATTATTACCAGATATTGAACAAATCAAACCATTGTATGTTGCAGTGGCTGGTTCTTTTGGCAAAAAAAGTAATGCAGATAAGCGAGTTGCTTTTTTGAAAAAGAAAGGGATTGAAGCAATCGTCGTGAAAAAAGTTATAAATAGTAAAAATTATTATCGTGTTCAGGCAGGTGCCTTTGCGAGTAAATCCAAAGCGGAGAAAATGATCACGAAGTTAAAGAAAAACGGGATAAAAGATGCTTTCTTTTTAACGGAGAAGCCCCTTCATATAAATGAAATCAGTGTAGGATCTTCTTACAAACAGCTCGTTCAAAAATTTGGAAAACCAACAAAAACAGAAGATGATAAAAATACTCGATCTCTTTATTATACGAATGAAGGCGTCGGGGTTCGTGTAACATTCAATGCCGACAATGACTCCATTGAACAGTTGCAAGTATACCCGGAATTTTTAAAGACAACTTCGATACCAACTGAGAAAAATAAAATCCTCGATGCTTATGGGAACCCAAATGAGGTAAAGTTCGTTACCTGCTATGAAAGCGCATCATGTGAACAAATTATCTATGTGTTTAATAAAAATCAATTAATCGTTCAGATTGATCGAGATGGAAAGACCGTTCAGTATTTGGATTTAAGAAAAATGAAATAATATTAATAATCCGAATTGCGTCGTTCATCCCCCACCTTGAGTCTAAAAACTTTAACATACAACATTCAAAGATTATTAAGGGATTCCGTTAACAAACTGAATCCCTTTCTGCTTATTTTGCTTTGAAAAGACATGTCACCCACTCGTTACTTTGTTTCCTTTCCTCCAAACAGAATCCAGCCTTTTTAAATTCATTCACAACTCGGTGATAATTCCATTCAAGCATGCCTGACAGTAGAAATGTAGTGTCTTTAAAATCTAAAAGTCCTTGGGCCTTTAGGATATGTATATTTTCCTGCGTTCCGATATTAAGAAAGATCCAATCATATTCTTTGTTGATTCGATTTTTATTGTTGATTAAGTCACTTTGAAACACATTCACCGGTTTCACAGCATTTAATTTACATTGATACAAAATTTCACGCTCCACTGGTTGAATGTCATAGGTATCGATAGAGTTTGCTCCCCTGAGGGCGGCAGCAACACTTAACACTCCTGAACCTGCTCCAATGTCGGCCACACTCGATCCTGTGAAATCATGTTTTAATATGAAGTGCAAACAATCTCTTGTGGTTTCATGATAGCCCGTACCAAAATTCCCTTGGGAATCCAGTATGATCACCTTATCTTTGTCGTAGTGATTCCTTCTATCCGGTATCGTGATGACCCAGCCATTCTCAAGGAATATGTCATCAAATGTTTGCTGGTAATTCAGCTCATTTAGTTCCTTAACCACCAAACTGGTCTCATCAATGGCTAATAATTCTACTAACAGACGTCGTTCCTTTGCTTCGATAAAATTATTTAAATAGATATTAAGTTCTGTTGTTTCATTCCTCTTCTCAACAAAGGCATAGCCGTTGTCATCTGTCACTACATCTAAAGGTACTTCATAAAAAGCTTGGTAATAGCCTTTCTGGTATAAATGAGGAATGATTCTCTCAATTTTTTTTATGGGGAGTCTTACGGTAATTTCATACATCATCTATTCTCCTAGCAGTTGGCCGCATTCATTATGAGTAAAGCCAACGTCGATCATACTTTTTATCATTATCACCAATTGAACTGAATTGAAAACGACTTAAATAACAAAAAAACACTCACAAATATGATCTATCAGCATTTGTGAGTGTTTCTTATTTTATTAGTAGACATTTGTTGTTGAAGGTTCATGGTGTTTCTCTAAGAAGGTTCTTTCAAATTCTTCACCCGATATCGGAGGACTGAACAGATATCCCTGTACAACCATACAGCCAATTGATTTTAGGAATTTTAACTCCGCTTCCGTCTCAACGCCTTCCGCTATCACATCAAGATTTAAATTATTGGCCATTGATATAATGGTTTTAACAATTGAACGATTTTCAGAATTGGTTGTGATATCTCTTACAAACGACTGGTCAATTTTTAGATTATTAATTGGAAACTTTTTCAGATAACTTAAGGAGGAATATCCTGTTCCAAAATCATCTATTGAAATCGATATCCCCATTGCCTTTAACTCATTCAGCGTGGAAATCACTGAAGTGATATTGTCCATCGAAATACTTTCCGTTATTTCTAAATCTAGATATTGAGCATCAAGATTGGTTTCTTTTAAGATATTCTTAACCGTTTCTACAAAGTTTCCATCAAAAAATTGCCGCATCGAAATATTTACGGAAACGGTTATTGGAGTATACCCCATATCTTGCCAAATCTTATTTTGAAGACATGCTGTTTTCAGAACCCATTCACCTAACGGTAATATGATTCCCGTTTCTTCTGCTAAAGGAATAAATTCAGCAGGTGAAATCATTCCTAACTCAGAACTCTCCCATCTTACTAATGCTTCCATACCAATGATAGTTTTTGTTTCAATATCCATTTTTGGTTGATAAACAATTTTAATTTCATTGGATTGTAATGCTTTTCGAAGAGCTTTTTCTAATACCATTTTCTCCTGATAATCATGATTCATCTCTTGTGTAAAGAAGGAATAAGAATTTCTTCCCGATTCTTTGGAAGAATACATCGCAATATCCGCATTTTTAATTAATACATCCGGATCTTCACCATCCATTGGATACATACTGATTCCCAAACTGGACGTGACAAATAATTCGTGATCTTTTAGGGTAAATGATTTCTTAAATAAGTTTAACAGTCTTTTTACAAAGATTGTTGTTTCAGCCTTCGTTACACTTGATAAAATAAAGGTAAACTCGTCACCGCCAAGTCTATAAACGGAAAAACCTGTCACCCTTTTATCATCAGCATTTCTTAACCGTTGTGCCACTTTCTTTAGAAGATGATCTCCATTTTCATGATTGAGAATATCATTAATAATTTTAAAACGATCTAAATCTAGAAAAATGACCGCAATACTCTCTTTATTGAGTTTTGCTATTTTCATTCGTTCAACTAAATCCTGATGAAATGCACGCCGATTAGGTAATCCAGTGAGAGGATCATGAAGAGCTTCCCACTCTCTCTTTTTTTCATTGATTTTTCGTTGTGTAATATCCGTCGCTACACTAAGAACTTGCTTATCACCAGATGAAATGATGGGCAGCTTAACGATTTGTATCCACCTTTTATTTCCTTGTGAATCTAGGATTTCATTTTCCTGTATATGTTTTTCTTCTAAGGAAGAGATTACCTGTTGATCTATACGTATATTTTGTTTTGCCATATCCAAATCAGGATTATAGTCCATCTCAAAATTTCCGATAAGTTCTTCGGAATTTATCCCAAATAGTAAACCATAAGCTCGATTGGTTAATGTATATTTACCATCCTGACTTTTGGCATAGATATAGCTTGGATTCATATCGATGATTGTATGAAGAAATTCTTTTTGATCTAACAGTGCGTTATTCATCTTCGTAATAATCTTTTGGTGCATTCGAATAACAGGGATCAGGATCCCAATGGATAAAAATAAAACAGAGATACTGCTTGGTAATAACAGATAGCTTTTAATCATATTTAAGATTCCAATACAATACCCTATGGAGGCAATGATAATAAAGTAAAGGACAAACGATTTGGTTTCAGAATCCTTCAGGTTTTTACTTAATGCAAAGGATATGACGGTGATAATAACAAAGATTAATAAATTTAAGTTAAAGATCCATGACCAATCTCCATAGACTGGGTATAAGTAACTTACCTTTATTAAACCCTCAGGTTCTACTACCTCAAAGCTTTGAATGCCTTTATGGCTCCACCCTATCAAGTAGACAAAGATTGACCAAACATAAAGAGTAATGACGGTAAATTTATTCACTGCATATTTTACCAATCTGGATTCAACCATTTGTGTAGGGTTGATCGCTGTATAGATAATGGAAAATAAAACGGGACCCAACATGATCGAGCCAAAACGAAATAACTGAAATAAAAACTCGATTACGTTATATGAAAAAAATTCATGTCCATGTAAAACCGAAACATCGATTTGCCAAAACGAGGTAAAAATAAAAAAGAGAAATAGAAGCTTTGATAATTTCGTTTTCCCTAATATATAGATGGTCGTAATTCCAGCAGCTAAAGGAAATAATGCAAAAGAAATCATTAATAGAAAAATCATTGCCTCTACCTCAATTTTCTTTAGTTATTAATAAACAAGTATTATTTCCGCTAACCCCATGGTTCGTTATGGCAACACTGTCGACAGTTTGATACTTCGTCTTAGTGACGATTGGTAAGTCTTTAAAACCGTCTCCACTTGGGTACCTTATATAATTTTCACCAGAGATCATATTCAAATCTTCATGCACTACTCCACATACGATATTAGAGCCGTTGTGGCCACGGCCATGGAGTATTTCCTGTGTACAGATACCCAGTTCTAGAACGTCTTTAAATTGATCTATATTACTGACACCCGGAGCTTTAACTCCGTAACCTGTAATGACAATTTTATCCATACCTGACCTCGCCTTATGATAAATTTTATATGAATCTGTGAATCTTTAAAATTTATATTATAGGAGGTCGTTTGACATTTAACAACAATTCTCGACATCTCTATCACTGCTACTTTTTCCCAACAGCTGTTACAAAGGTATACTCTCTTAGATTAACTGAGCCCTGCAGACTATTATTATTCTAAGGAAAAAATACTCCATCGCATCGTATAAAAACGTAAATTTAACACTATTACTCCTGTATTATTCGGAGTATTCGGCACGATTCCTAAGATAGAAGCAGTATTTGAGTGATAATGTTACGCTAAAGGTGTTATACCACAGATTACGTCGAATAATCATGTTTGAGTACAGACTGTGATTATTGTTATGATTAGTACATTAGTTCACTATTTATGAATTTGTTTATTGCAAGGAGCATCCTTGTGAAATCTATCACAAAAGGAGTTGATAATGTTGAGATCTGATAACTCTACAGTTCAGAATCGCAACAAAGAGTTGAGTGATGATTACTCATTGGATAGAGTACCTCTTAACAAAAGAAACATGGGTTGGTTAAGCATAACAAATATCACATTTGGAATTGCTACGGCCATCTTTTATTTTCAAATGGGAAGTGTTATGGCTCTACAATTTGGCGCCATCAATGCGATTATTTCCGCTGTATATGCGATCATTGTTGCCGGAATTCTTGGAACCTTCATTGCCTATTTATCGGCAAAATCAGGAATGAACGTCAATTTATTATCAAGGGGTGGCGGATTTGGCTATATTGGCGCCTCCTTGACCTCCGTTATTTATGCCACTAATTTTATTATGTACTGTGCGCTTGAAGGCTTAATCTTAGTTGCGGCCGTACACGAATTCTTTCCTCTTATTCCAAAATGGGGTTTAATTCTTTTCTTTGGTATCATCGTCATTCCATTAAATTGGTTTGGAATCAAGCAATTGGATAAATTACAAAAATGGTCATTACCGCTTTTTGGCATTTTCCTAATCGCAGCCATTGTTGTAGCTGCAATCGAACCGTCTGTTTATGATGGAAGCTTTTGGTCGTATTTGCCAGAAAACGTTCAGGTTGGAGGAACTGCCTTATTACTTTGTATTGGCATGCAGCACGGAATTATGGGATTAACACCACTACTCGCTTCTGATTATGCTCGTTTCCTTAAACCGAAGGATATGAAAATTGGAATATTTGCAATCGGATTTATTCCGCAGATCTTTTGTTTTGGTGTCATGGGGGGTCTTGGAATTTGGTTCGGTGTTCGTCTCGGGGAACCAAATCCCGGAATCTATATCGTTCTTCTCCTTGGTGGATGGGGAGCCTTATTTACCATGATCACTCAAATAAGAATTAATGTGACAAATATCTATAGTGGTTCATTGTCACTATCCAATTTCTTCGAAAATGTTTTTAAATTTAAACCAGGCAGACGCTTTTGGGTGGTTGTTACTGGAGTGTCGGCCATTGCCTTAATGCTTGGAGACATTGTGAATCACCTTGAAACGGTATTGACTTTCCAAGGAGTATTCCTATTATCCTGGGCAGCTATTCTCGTTACAGACGCTGTTTTTGTTAAGAAAATATTAAAGATTGGTCCTGGATATTATGAGTCCAGACAACAGAATTTGTATAAATGGAATCCTGTAGGTGTTGGCTCACTATTAATCGCAAGTTGTCTTGGCACGGTTGCCGCATTAGGATTTATGGGAACATTCTTACAAAGTACTGCAGCATTTTTTGCTGCTATCCTTGCATCTGTTTTAACGATTATTTTGGCTATTTCTACAAAAGGAAAATATTATATTAAAGAAGAAGACAATAATATTGCAATAGAAGAGTATATTGCCTAATATTTTTTCCCTCTACTAAGTGAAGGTGGACGCAACTGCGCCCAATTATTAAAGAAACTTGGTCTCGTATGATTTACTCATTAGACACAACCAATGTATATGCAACTGATTTAGCCTCCTGTCCATTCGCGAACAGGAGGCTTTGTTTGTTGGTGAAGCGGAAGTCTGTTTGTTATTACTGCGGCTGCTCCCCTGGGACATTCACATTGAAATTAACCCCGAACTTGTCCTTTACCATCCCGTACAAAGGGCTCCAATCCGTCTTATGAAGGGGTATGACGACTTGTCCGCCATCTTCCAAAGCGGCGAAGATTTCTCTCGCTCTTGCCTCCTCTTTGGGATGGATGGCAATCTGAATCGTATTGCCTGGCTGATAAGGCATGCCTGCATACGTATCGGAGAACATGAGATCCGCATCGCCGACTTTCAAGTGTGCATGCATAATGCGATCCTTCATGTCATCCGTCAACGGATGATTCGGGTCATCCGGCATATCTCCGTACGTCATGATGCCCATCACTTTCCCGCCAAGCACTTTCTCGTAAAAATGGACCACTTCTCTCGTGTTACCGTCAAAAAACAAATACGGGTTCAAACTAATTGACATCATTCAACAACTCCTTTGGAACAATTTGGATAATCTCTTTCATGATACATTAGTATTGTGGATGCGTAAACTGGACTCCCCCACTTGATGGATAACTGTTCCTATTCTAAATAATCCTTATTTAATTAAATTGCCCGATTGCGGAAGACTGATATTATTGAAAATCAAACAAATTTGTTTAAGAACTATAACTTCAATTTATTTCAATAAAGCACCAATTAGTTGAAGTGAAATATTTCACAGGTTCATTGTTTTCCAAAGGGCTCTATGGAATAATAATGAAGGGAAATTCAAATTTATGGAGGTATTTTAGGATGTCAGACAATACCGCAAGTAAAGCTAATGCACTTTATGTTAAAGTCTACTCCTCCAAGAACAACTTTTCATCAGGATATGACATCAGAAGAACGGGACATTATGTTAAAACATATTGCCTATTGGACGGACAAGCAAAACCAAGGGATTGCTCTGGTCTTCGGTCCTGTTCTAAATCTCTCAGCTCCGCACGGACTCTCCATAATTGAAGTTGAAGATGAAGCTCAAGTCCCGAAACTTATAGATGAAGACCCAGCTGTTATTGCTGGTATAATGCCAACTAAATTTTATCCGATGAAAGCAATGCTGCCGAAACAACACACTTAACTTTGTAGGCTGTATTGAAACCACAAAATGTTACAAATTAAATTTCTTTAGGAGGCAATTGGAATGGACAAACAAGGACAAGAAATGTTTTTAAATTTTATTTTACAAAGGGTTCAAGAGGGCAAAGAGGATGAAGCAAAAGAAATACTATTAGAAAACTTCAGGAAACAAGCTGAAGGTACTTTTTCACAAGAAGATATTCAAGAATTTATCCCTAAGATGATTAGTCTTTTAAAACCAGATAAATTAGGGGAAATACAAGCAGTTGTGAAGCAATTTTCTGGAGAATTCGGAATTAAATAAGATCAACTTGTTATCTGCTTAACTCAGAACCATTGGTTATTATACATAAGTGGCTGTCCTTTTTTGAACATTATTGGGAGGAAAAGCTTTCAGCTCTTAAAAGACTTGTAGAGAAAGAGACTGATTTGTGATAAGAGAACAAGTTGTGTTATTTAACAATATTCGTTCTCTTTTTTTGTTTTTCAGTCCTCTTTTCACTATACTTCACCGTTAGTGGAGCCAGAAAACGACTTGCCAAAGCAACCGCTTATTAAACACTATCCACTATTCGTTTGATTCCTTTATTCCTCTTCTAGAAAAACTTCAATGTCTTTAACATATACTGCCTTTCCAGTAATCTCTATATCAAAATTGTCTTTGATCTTAGAGACTTGTACCATAACCCTACCGTCCTTTTTCATTTCCTGACCTTGTTCCACTACAAGATTTAGTGATTTTTCATCGTTATTTATGTATTTAGCATAATATGCTCCCATTACCCCTGAAGCTGTACCTGTTACCGCATCTTCTACTGTCCCAGAATATGGCGATGAGAAGTGTCTGGCGTGCATATCAGCATCTGGATCATAGGTTTCCAAGCAAAAGGGATGGATAGATGCTTTTGGCATTTCTTTTAATATAGTGGGAAATATCCTATTATTAGGTTTCAAAAGCATCAAGTGTGTTTATTGGAATTAATAGTGTCCACGTTCCTGTGCTACCATACAAAATTGGCCATTCACCATCAATATCCTCTGTGGTTAATCCTATTGAGTTGGCTAAGTCTTCCTTTGAACCTTTAAATTCTTTAAACTCTGGAGAAGCCTGTTTCATTGTTATGTATTATTTCATTATCTGTTGTTGTATTAATCTTTATCGGTAATACACCTGCTTTGGTCTCAAGGGTAAAATCCATCTTATCACCTAATAACCCTCTGGTTTTTAAGGCAAACACGGTTGCCATTGTTGCGTGCCCACACAGGTTCATTTCGTGACCAGGGGTAAAATAACGGATTCTAAGATCAGCAATGTCTGATTTAACTGGAAAAGCAGTCTCATTAAAACCTACTTTTAAAGCAACTTCTTGCATTTCTTC
This sequence comes from Bacillus sp. 7884-1, assembly GCF_002272245.1. Classification (GTDB taxonomy): domain Bacteria; phylum Bacillota; class Bacilli; order Bacillales; family Cytobacillaceae; genus Neobacillus. Next base: position 79,958 of record NZ_NPDD01000167.1, read on the forward strand.
ATCTGTTAACCCATCTCCGTTAAAAACAACACCTGCTGGATTCCCTTTATTAGGTTTCTTGCTAAACGCATCATAATGATAAACCTTAACCGATTTCACTATTTACCTCCCTCCTTAAATATTCAGAATAATTCCACTTTACCATCTTACCATTAATTTCTACATTCTTGCTAAACTAAACTTTCAGTTAGTTCAAGAAGTCTAACAAAAAAAGCGCTAATCCTTCTTAACCTTAAATATGATAAATAAAAAATGTCTAATCCCATATTTACCAAGGGTTTTAGACATTTTTATACGAAGTAATTAAAGCGCTTCTTTGTATTATACGAACTTCGTATACAACGATAAGTAATTACTTTTACTGCTTCCTATGAAGGTAACCCAAAATATTGGATTGTATGGAATAGAGGAAATGAATGAGTTTTATAGAACTTATTATAGATAGTAAAGAGAAAAGGAGTAAATGAAAATTGAGAGATCAAATAATCCCAGCGTTAATTGCTTTTGTAGTTGTTTCAATTTTATCTCCACTATTAATTGCTGTTTTGAGAAAACTTAGGCTCATTCAACCGATAAGAAAAGAACTTCCTTCAGATCATCAGTTAAAAAAAGGCACTCCGTTAATGTTTGGAATTATTCTGTTTGTAGGAATTATCGTATCAATTCTTTTTTCACCTACTCCATTAATGTATTTCTTGTCTATTACCTACATTCTTTTTAGTTTTGTTGGCTTTTTGGATGATTTTTGGAAAGCTTCCCGTCAAGATCCAGGAGGGGTATCGGGTAAGACCAAACTTATTTTTCAATTTATTTTTACTGGTACTTTGCTTTTTTATGTGATCAACGAACTAGGCGTAGACACCAGCATTAATATTTATAAAAATATTTCCTTGGATCTTCCAATGGTGTTATATGTCATTGTCATCACCTTATTTGTCGTAGGTTCTGCAAATGCCATTAATTTCACGGATGGTTTAGACGGCCTTTTAGGAGTTGTTGCAATCCCTACATACTTTTTCTTTTTTATGGTTTCAGACAGGTCAGAGGTGGAAATTTTTTGTTTAATTATGATTGGATGTTTACTAGGCTTTCTCATTTATAATATATATCCCGCCAAAGCTTTTATGGGGGATACGGGATCATTAGCTATAGGGGGATCGCTTTCATTTCTTGCCGTTCTTGAGAAAGTTGAAATTTTAATTCCCATTTTGTTCTTTATATATTTTGCTGAACAACTTTCGGTTATTTTACAAGTTTCGTCATTTAAACTTACTCATAAGCGTATTTTCAGAATGACACCAATTCACTATCACTTTGGCTTAAAATATGGGTGGTCCGAAACTACAATTGTCACAGTTTTTGGGTTTATTTCTTGGTTTTGTGCTTTTATCAGTTTAATTTATTGGAAATTCTTTTAAATCCATAAATAAACTTATAATCATTCCAATGAATATTAGAGGTAACCAGGCAATGCACAATGCAGATAAAAAATACCAAGGTCGAAAATCTGCCACCGCACAAATTGATGTACTAATCAATACCCCGATAAATAAATAAACGGAGATGATCTCCATTTTGTCATCGAACTCCTTTTTAATATTATAAAAAGGTTCACTTGTAGGGGTACTACATTTTGACATAATATTAAAATTTTTTATGTTAAAACGATCTTCGACTTGAAGATCGTTTTAAGTATGAACTCCACATACATAGTAACCCCGTATACAATTACAAAATCAGATAAATTTTTTGTTCTTCAACGAAATGTTCGATTTCTGAACAAAGATCAATCTGGAATTTTCCACTAAACTGCCCGTTAGCACAACAAGCAAAAAAAGACCACCGCAGCGATCTTCATCTTTAACTATTG
>NZ_NPDD01000168.1 GCF_002272245.1 Bacillus sp. 7884-1
CCGCTCCATTTAAGGGCCTATAGCTCAGCTGGTTAGAGCGCACGCCTGATAAGCGTGAGGTCGATGGTTCGAGTCCATTTAGGCCCATAAATACTTTAAAAGAGTGATTACTATTTATAGTGATCACTCTTTTTTTCGTTTATTGTAAAGGGATGATACCTTCTTCTATGATTTTCTATTATGTGTAGTTACAATAAGAATGGAAGCTAAGTTTTTTTATTATAGGCTCTTTTCGTAATATAGAGGCTATAAGTGACCGGAATCGAGAAAAAGTCGTGGAAGTGGTAACTAATAGGGGCTATAAGTGACCGGAATCGAGAAAAAGTCGAAGAAGTGGTAACTAATAGAATTCTTATTTTATAACCGAGTAAGTAAGGAGGTTCGAGATGAGTTATAATCAATCAACTATTGAAACCATGAAGAAACGTCAGTCTATTAGAACGTTTGACACTCTAAACATAAAAGATTCTCATTTAAAAATAATTCATGATTACATAAATAATGAAGACAACTTAGTAGGACCATTTGGAAGTAAAGGCTGTATTAAGTTGATTCAAGTAACCAATAATGTAAGCGATAAGGGCATTAAGTTAGGTACATATGGATTTATAAAAAATCCACAGGCATATTTAGTTGGAGTAACAGAAAATAGTAAATACTCACTTGTAGAATTTGCTTACACCTTTCAAAAATTAGTTATCTTGTTAACTGAATTAGAAATCGGTACTTGCTGGATGGGAGGGACATTTAACCGAAATTCGTTTGAACAAGAAATTCAGCTCGGGGAAGGAGAATTTATTCCCTGTATAACACCAATGGGCTATCCAAATCAAAAACAACGGGTTTTTGATAAGGCACTCCGATACGTTGTAAAGGCGGATAATAAAAAGCCTTGGGATAAGCTATTTTATGATTCAACTTTCGAGGTTCCATTGGATAAACAAAAAGCGGGATTACTTGAAGTCCCTATCGAGATGGTTAGGCTTGGACCATCTGCATCCAATAAACAGCCATGGAGACTTTTATTAACTAATAATCGAAAGTTGTGTCATTTTTACATTGAGCATACACCGAATTATAGCTCAAAATTAGGATATGATATGCAGCTTTTGGATTTGGGAATTGCCATGTGTCAATTTGAATCAGCTTGTAAGGAATTAGATATAAAAGGACGTTGGAGTGTAGCAAAACCGGACCTGCTTCTCCCAAATGAGCAAACGGAGTATATTGCCAGCTGGGAAATCCTTTAAAATGAAAGTAAGAATGGAGTAAGTAGAATGCCTGTTATCGAGCATAAACAGTTTATCAAAGCTCCGCTTGAGGTTTGTTTTAACCTTGCCAGAGATGTCAATGTTCATACGCAAACTACCTTGAAAACAAAGGAAAGGGCTGTTGGGGGTGTAACAAAGGGACTGTTGGAGGAAGGGGATAGTGTAACTTGGGAGGCTGTGCACTTTGGTATTAAGCAAAGGTTAACCTCAAGAGTAATCTTTATGGAAAAGCCTCATAGTTTCGTGGATGTAATGGTAAAAGGGGCATTCAAGTCCTTCATCCATATCCATCAGTTTGTTAATGAAGAAGAGGGGACAACAATGATCGATCATTTCCAATATAAGTCACGTTTCGGTCCCATCGGAGTCTTAATTGACAAATTGTTTCTAGAAAAATACATGAAAAGATTTATTGCTATGCGTGCAACAGAATTAAAGAAAATAGCTGAAATAAAAACTAATCAAACGTTTGATTAAATGAGTTGAACCCTTGGTATAAAGGGATTATATTGAGACAAAACAGTACTAATCAAACGTTTAATTAAAATTAATATTATAGAAATTTGAACATTTTATATCTTAGATAGTTCGACTTTTCTTTTTTCCATTTCCATTGCTGAAACAATATATGCAAACCCATTCATTAAAAAGTAAATAACATTAGATTGTACCCGTTCCGTTTCTCCTAAATAAGTATTTAAGATAATAATGACTGAGTATAAAACAACAAAGAATAGAGCGATTTTATTAAAGATTTGCATACAAACAACTCCTTTTTTAGGATACTTATTTTAATCATATTTACATATAGCTGAACTTATGCAGGACATGAGGTAATTGGGGGAAGGGTTCTGCCAAATTTCCATCCTTCTTTAATTACCTTGATAGACAAGCTGGCTGAAATTTATTAATGGAGATGGAGGTTATGTATGAAAAAGTTACTAATTTTGGGTGCAAGCGGTTTGGTTGGAAGGGCCATAATCGAGGAATTTAAGGAAGTTTATGACCTATACGGTACGTATGCTTCTACACAAACTAAGCTCCCTCCTGATAAACAGATCCAACTGGAGGTTCACCAAACCCATGAGATGAGGGATATCCTGCGTTCCATTAAACCTGACATAGTGATTTCCTGTCTTAGAGGAGAGTTCGGTCAACAGCTCAAGTTTCATAGAGAATTGGCGGAGGAACTACGAAATACTACAAGTAGTCTTTACTTTTTTTCTACAACAAATGTATTTGATGGGGACTTTTCAAAACCACATATCGAAACAGATGTCCCGATTGCAGAATCTGATTATGGGAAGTTTAAAATTGAATGTGAGAATATGCTAGCAGAAATTCTAGAGGAGAGATTCCATATTATCCGTATTCCTGCAATATGGGGGAAGGATTCACCTAGATGGAATATGATCATTGAAAGTATAAAAGATACTAAAGTGATCGAGGCCTACAGTAATCTCTTATGTAACAATCTTTTAGATGTACAGTTAGCAAGACAGCTCAGGTTTATTATTGAAAATAAGCTTAAAGGTATATTTCATTTAGGTTCAGTTGATTTCATGACACAAAGCCAGTTTTACGAACATGTTTTAACAAAGTTAGGAAGTGGATTGGATTTATTGAAATCTAACCATTATCTAGACAGCGACAAAACATACTATTTTGAATTACAATCAACCCGTAATGATATACCAGAATCCCTTCAATCTACAAATAAAGATATTATTTCTTACCTGCTGGGATAAATGTAAAACCTGTATTGATGATTATTCAATACAGGTTCTTTCGCATACATCACTATTTTCATTGAGTAATGGATACAACCGTTCGTGGGCGTGCAGCTTTATACCATTGCTGGCAGAACAGGAAGATCAGGACGATTTCGACCATGTCGCCGCCGTAATACATGATCATTCCTCCCATTTCAGCCTGTTCATTAGGAACACCAACGGGTGGATGAGCATAAATGTACTTCGAAAGGATTCCATGGGCAGCTAATGAGAGGATTAACACCACAGTGCGAAAAATAAAACTATATCGGTGGGGCGAAGGGTCAATATATAGGATGGATAGTGTATAGAGATATCCTGCTAGGAATACGTGTGTATGTACGACTATATGCAGAAGGAGGTTGTCCTGCATAAGAGAGTATAGCTCTGTAGTATACAATACCCATAATCCTCCGATATTGAGGATGGAAGCCACAACTGGATTGGAGTATATGCTTACTGGTAAACTTTTTAATACGCGTGATAGTCTTCTTGCAGATACAACACTTAATGTTCGCATCAGAAGGGTCATTGGAGCAGCATGGACTAATAAGAGCGGAGCAAGCATTCCAAGGAATAAATGACCGACCATATGCATCGTGAAGTTTTCATGAGCGAGATTAGCAATGGGACCTATTAGTGCAATGGAAGCTGAAAGAACTCCAAGAATCCAGTATAAGTATCGATAGAAAAGCCAGCGTTTATGCCGACGGTTTGAGACCAATGCCAGTAGAATATATATCAGAACTGCCAGGACAAAGGGGAGGGCCAAGAGTAGTTCGAAAGATGGCCCACTGGCATGATGGACATGGTTATGTTCCATTTAAATAGTCCCTTCCAGCATTTTTGATTCCCGGCCTGTTCGAAAAATAAGAATTAACCCAGCAATCAGAATTAGGGCAGCAATGATATTCCATACCCAGTCGTATGGAGCAATCTCCACATTATAACGAATCTGATGGATTCGCATTAATTTGTGCTGGATGGTTCCATCGTATAATTGGAACGCACCCCCTCCAAATAGAAATCCTCCAAGCCATCTTTTTGGCCACCAGGCCTTTCTTCGTCGAAGATCAGAGACAAGAAATGCCCCCGCTATTGTTGAAAACCAACTAAAGGTATGAAAGAGTCCATCCGATACGAGACCAATATCAGGTGTAGACTTGTCATAGAAATGGTGCCAGTGCAGAATCTGGTGGAAAACTGCCTCATCAATAAAAGCAACAAAACCAAGGCCTAGTAAGCACCCCGACAATAGATTACGTCCTAAATAATTTAATCGTGGGTCATGACTTGTTGTCATTAATTTCCCTCCTATTCCACTTTTTACCTACCAAATAGTGTATCCTGTCTGGATTAAATCCAAACAGTCAAAGGGAAGCAAATGAGAAATGTATCTTTTATGTATACTTAAGAAAAAGCTTTGTTAAATTTCATTGTTGATTTTTAGTACAATGGTATAAATCGTCT
>NZ_NPDD01000169.1 GCF_002272245.1 Bacillus sp. 7884-1
TTACTCTTTGAGATTAGTCCTCCATAAGGATTACCGTAAGAAAAATCAACATCTGTCTTTAACAGAGCTTAAGGAAAAAGAGAGCCTGCCCCACTTCCGGGACAGGCAGCTTTGTATTTACATTAAACCAAAGACCTAGCAGGCAGGACCTTTTGGAGTACACTTTTTTCTTCATCATTTAAAGGAACCATTGGCAGGCGGACATCTCCAACTTGGACACCTTGCATATTTAGAGCGGCTTTTACGGGAGTTGGATTTGGTGCCGCAAATAATGCTTTCATAATTGGAAGAAGTCTGCGATGTGAAACGGCAGCTTCATTAACACGTCCATTTTTGAATTGGTTGATCATTTCTTGCATTTCATTCCCAATAATATGCGAGGCAACAGAAACAACTCCAGCACCGCCTATGGATAGGACAGGTAAGGTTAATCCATCATCACCGCTGTACAAGGTAAAATCATCTGAAGTAAGGCTAATAATTTCTGCCATTACATCAAGATTTCCGCTGGCTTCTTTTATCGCCACGATATTACTAATTTCTGAGAGTCTGACAACTGTTTCTACCGAAATATTGACGACACTGCGCCCCGGAATGTTATAAAGCATTACTGGTAAGGAAGTGGTTTCGGCAATGGCTTTAAAGTGCTGAAACATTCCTTCCTGTGAAGGCTTATTATAATAGGGTGCAACGAGCATAATTCCATCCACACCTGCTTCTTCAGCCAGCTTTGTTAAGCTGATAGAAGCTCTTGTGTTATTGGAGCCAGTTCCAGCAATGACAGGCACTCTGCCTGCGGCAGTTTCAACAGTCAATTTAAATAATTTAACTTTTTCTTCTGTAGTTAATGTAGGTGATTCTCCAGTTGTACCTGAAACGACTAATCCATCAGAACCATTGTCTATTAAATAATTTACTAATGTTCTCGCTGCGTTAAAATCAACCTCACCATGCTGATCAAATGGCGTCACCATAGCTGTTAACACTTGGCCAAAATTCATCATATTCACCCTTTATATCATTTTTTTTGAAAATTAGAGGTGGCTTGAGGTCAGTCAAAAGTTAACGCAAAAAAGCAGCAACGAAGGCTCGCGGCTGCAGTAGAAACATAATAAAGAAACGTTCCTTTGCGTAAGATAGCCCTCCATATAGTCTCCTATATGACAGTTCTGTATTTCTTCAATAGCAGAACCAGCGGTCTAGAAAAATGAGATTCCATCCACTTCGGCAAATTCCCCTTTCCACAATCGTCCTAGGACCTCATCATCCTCAAACTGCGTACTAATGGTCTTTGCGCCTCTATCCTCACTTCAAAAGGTAATGAAGTAAGAAAATATTTAATTACAAGTAAATATAACAGAAAATTCATTATGGTTCAAGAGGGTAGCCTTAGAAGGGTGCCTGTCACCGTGACAAAGTCACGGTGACAGGCACCGCCCGTGGACAGTGTCCACCTCAGGCGGACAGTTTTATTCCAAAAGGAAGACTATTATTTAAGTTTTTTTATGAAGACTACTTTTAGGTAGTCGGATTCTGGATAGTGTTTATTGGTTCTGAAGTCTTCAGGGAGTGAAAATTCTTCCATTAGTTTATAGCGTTTATTTGATTCCTTAAAGGCGGTATCAATGAATCCTTTAAATTTGTTCATGCCAAAGGAGCTGGCATTGGTTGATGCGAGGATGATTCCATTATCCTCTGTGATGGAAATTGCTTCTTTTAATAGGTTTTTATAATCCTTTTCGGCACTGAAAACAAACTTCTTTGATCTTGCAAAGCTTGGAGGATCAAGGATCACGACATCAAACAGCAGACCCTTTTTCACTGCATATTTGAAGTATTTGAATACATCCTCTACGATGATATCTTGAGTTTCTGCATCAATTCCATTCACTTTAAATTGCTCAATCGTTTTACTTTTGCTTCGATTTGCGAGGTCAACACTGGTCGTTTTCGTCGCTCCGCCTAAATCGGCGAAAACTGAAAATACGCCGGTATAAGAGAACGTGTTTAATACTCGTTTCCCTTTTGAATAGACATCTCGTAATGTTTTTCTTACATCCTTTTGATCTAAGAAAACACCGACCATGGCACTTTCATTCAAATAAACCGCAATATTGACGCCATTTTCTTTCACGATAAGGGGAAACTCTCCTCGTTCGCCCGCGACGAAGTCATCTTCTTCAATGTACTTACCACTTTCATCAAACCGCTTTTTCTGATAAATAGCTTTATACTCCACCAAATTCTTCAATGAATCTATGATAAACTCCCGAAAGTGATAGATGCCTTTACTGTACCAGGTAATGACGTAATAACCATCGAAATAATCAATCGTTAAACCGCCAATTCCATCGCCTTCGCCGTTAAACACTCGAAAGGCTGTAGTTTCAGAGCCCTGAAAAAAATGCTCTCTTCTATCAAAGGCAGCCTTTAGGGTCTTTTCAAAAAAACGATGATCAAACTGTTCTTTTTCATTGTTGCTAAGCACCCAGCCCAGACCTTTATTTTGTTTTCCATAATAGCCTTTGGCAATAAAATTATTCTGTTCATCAACTAGCTTTATGGTGCATCCTTCTACATCAAGAGCAGTAGAATTTAGAATGGTTTCCTTTGTAATAAGCGGGTAGCCGTTTTTATATTTAGTAACGAACTTTGATTTTACCTTTAAACCAACTTCTGTTTTCATGTTTTCATCCTATCTCTTGTAAATATCATTATTAGCATTGTAAACAAATATTTGTAAAATCAATCACAATCCATCAATCATAACACGCTTTACTACTTGTGGTGCGTATTTCAGGATAGGGGAACACATAAAAAAAATCCAGAAAGCATCTGGATCTTGATTTACTATAGCGCAATTATTTTCAAAAGAGAGGAATGCTTCTCCAATTAGTGGGTGTCCACTGTTAAAGATGACTCTTCAGGTCTCTTGCCGTTCTGTAAGTCAGCAAGTGTTAACCCAAAGTTCATTTGTACGTCGTATTGCATATCCCATATGACATTTTCAGAAGGGGTTTTTATGGCAAAGTCGATGGCAAGCCCAAAATTATGAAAGGATTCTCCTCCCCTAGCATGCGTTACGATATTTCCCTCTCCTGTCCGGCCTTGTTCATATAGTCGGTCCTGATCCTCTGCACTGCGGAAGTCATCCGTAATTATGATCACAATCCCTTTTTGGGCAGATTGCTGGATTAATTGATTGCTCCGGTCCTTCACGATAGGATGGAGTTCAGTTGGAAAATCCGCAGATTCCATCGTTAATCTATTAAGCAAGTTAAGTCCTAAAGGATTTTTCATAATGAAATAAATAATAATAGCAATAAATAATGTGAGTAATAGTTTCCCTTGCCCGTTAAGTTTCAAAATCGCATTTCCTTTCTTACCTAAAAATCTTTTCAACATCTAAGACGATAATAAAGGACCCAATGTTTCAATTACTTCATTTCCTCCTATTTGAAAATCTATTCAATCATACATAAAAAAAGATCCAGGTATACTGGATCTTTACAAAGTCATGATTCAAATTAAGCTTCTACTGAAGCAACTTTAACGGTCCAGTTAAATGGATCTTCTTTTTTCCCAAGTTGAATTCCTGTCATTTCATTATAAATATCCTGAGATAGCTGACCGATATTATTGTTATTGATAATAATAGATTGATCTTTCCAAGTCAGTTCACCAACAGGCGAAATAACGGCAGCCGTTCCTGCTCCAAAGACCTCCTCAAGTTCCCCGCGCTTATGTGCAGCAAATACCTCTTCAATGGATATTTTCTCCTCGCGTACAGGAATATTCCAATATTTTAACAGTTGAATGACGGAATCACGGGTAACACCAGGTAAAATGCTGCCATTTAACCTCGGAGTGACCACTTCACCATTAATTTTGAAGAAGATATTCATACTGCCGACTTCTTCCACATATTTATTCTCTTTCGCATCGAGCCATAGAATTTGAGCATAGCCATTAGCATCTGCCTTTTCTTGGGCCTTAAGGCTGGCAGCATAGTTGCCTGCTGTTTTTACATGGCCAACGCCGCCAATTACCGCACGGACGAATTGCTCTTCCACATAGATTTTCACGGGACTTAATTGGCTGCCATAATAGGCTCCAGAAGGGGAGAGGATAACCAACAATTTATATTGCTTGGCTGGTCGGACACCGAGATACGCCTCTGTTGAAAAAATAAACGGGCGGATATAAAGCGAAGTTCCTTCACCGCTTGGAACCCAATCTTTTTCAGTAATAATTAATTGTTTAATTCCTTCTAATAAGAAGTCCTCATCAATTTGGGGAATACACAGCCTATCGCAGGATTCATTGAAACGCTTCATATTCTTCTCAGGACGGAATAATTGGATGGACCCATCCTCAGTCTTATATGCTTTCATTCCTTCAAAGATTGCTTGTCCATAGTGAAAAACCATTGCTGATGGATCAAGCATTAACGGTTCATTAGGAGTAATTCTCGGATCAAACCAGCCTAGGTCACTATGATAGTCCATTGCAAACATGTAATCACTGAAATACTTGCCGAAACCAAGTGAAGAGGGATCTGGCTTTGCCTTTAATTGTTCTCTAGGGATAAATGAAATCTCCTGTTTCATGCTCACACCTCATTCTTATTTATAAGTTCAGTTTTTAAACACTTAATTCACTCAATCTTACTCTAAAAATTATCTTTTTGGAATAGTAAAAATTCTTCCCTTTACTATACCACTATTTAAATTAAATCAGGTTAATTTTGATTTAGATTTGTCAAAGTGGTGACAATTTCGTTTGTCAGACCTAAAAAACTTCATCTTATATGACAAATATAACTGGTGAAAAAGTACTCATTTTTGTAATGTTAACCTCATTACAATACTACTATTTTTAAGGTTATTGCCTATATAGATTGAGAGAATTTTAAGAAGGAAGAGGATAATATGAAAAAACCTAAAATTGCATGGATTACCGATACGACTTCTTCTCTTAGCAAAGAGTTTATTAAGCAGCATAACATACATGTTATTCCCCTGCATGTTGTCATTAACGATAAATTTTATAAAGAAACAATCGATATTACCGAAGAAGATTTTTATAATCGAATGAAGAATGAGGAAGGGAAATTCCAATCATCACAGCCAAATATCGGGGACATCGTGGACCTTTATGAAAAGTTAAAAGAAGAATATGACTTTGGAATAGCCATACATGCATCTAGTACATTAACCGGCACCTATCAAACCTCTGTGATGGCAACGGAAATGGCTGGATTCAAATTATTTGCGATTGATTCCCATACGGGTTCTTATCCTTTATCGTTCCTTGTGAAAAGAGGGGTAGAACTAGTTGAAAAGGGAGTCGATATTAACGAGGTAGTTACACAACTAAACGCATTGCGCGAGCACACTCGATTATTCCTGGTTCCATCAAACCTAGACCAGCTTCACAAGAGCGGCAGGGTGTCTGGAAGCCAAAAAATATTAGCTTCGCTATTTAATATTAAGCCGATTTTATCGATTGAGGATGGAGCCGCAAAGATTAAAGACAAAGTCCGAACTGAAAAGAAGGCTCTTGCTTGGCTGGTAAATAATTTAAAGGATGACCTTCATTCAAAAAAAGTTCAAAAGGTTGCCATTGTCCATGCTAATGACCGTGAAAGGGCTGCTGGGCTTGAACAATTAGTAAATGAAACATTTCCACATATAGAAACAGAGAAATTAATGCTCATCACCGTTGCCGGTGTACATACGGGTGTTGGAACTCTTGGACTATCATGGGTTAATGAATAATTTGGGAAAATAAGCAGATAAAAGGCCGTTTGAATGAATCAAACGGCCCTTTAGAATTTCTTCCATCAGGATAAAACTACCTATTCTTCTTCTGTATATGCCTCGGTCGTCGTGTCCCTGCAATCCCAGCACTCACATCGATTCCTCTCCATGAGACATAATTCCTCGCCACAAGAAATGCAGACATCCATAAGAAGAAACTCCCCTTTCCAGTGAAAATGTATATTTATTCTATTTTTATTCAGTGATGTTGATAAATATGTCACCTTATCCTCGATAAATCAATTGCCCCAAATGGCAAAGCACTGTTCCATATCGTGTAAATGTAGAAATTTTATCAAAAAGCAGCGTAAAACCCCTAGCTTAAGATATAAGGGTATAAGCTGTATTTTTGGATAAAATCAGGGCTCCTACTATACTTTCTATCAAACTATTTGGTATAATGAAAGCACAAAGAGAACGTTTGTTCTTTGTGAGGGGGTGAACGAAATGTATAGTGCTTATAAAATACAAATACATCCGGACCATGAATTGTTTGATTACTGTGACTCTCTATGTTTTAAAGCGAAAAACTTGTACAACATTACCAATTACTATATTAGACAGGTTTACACTGCACTAAAAAAAGAAATTAGAAGTGAAAATCAACTTCACGTTCTAATGGATATTGAAACACATTTATCTAAAATGAATAAGATTCGCCAGAAAAGTCATGAAAAAGTGAAGGTAAAACCTAAGAAAGTAGACAAAAATGGCAAAATTCTTGATCCAGTGTTGAAGCTATTTAAAGTGCCTCATCTTGAGAAATCATTTATTGGATATGGCTTTGTAGAAGCCTTATTTAAAGTGATGAAACAAGTAGACTACACTTCTATGCCCTCCCAGTCCAATCAGCAAACAATGAAAAAAGTATATGATGATTGGAAAAGTTTCTTCGAAGCCTCTAAGAAATATAAAATCAATCCTGCCAGCTTTTCCGGTAAGCCAAAGATTCCAAAATATAAACAGAAAAATGGGAAAACCACGTGTTATTTAACCAATCAAATAGCAACGATCAAAGAAGGAAATGTTCTTAAATTACCTGGAACCCATCTACAGTTAAACTTGGGGAAAGTGGCCCAATTCGAAGGGAAACTGCAACAGGTTCGAATTGTCCCCTCCTATGGCCGCTATGTAGTGGAGGTCATTTTTAAAGGTACACAAGACAAGGAAATCTATCGCACTGAAAAGCAATTTAATGAATTGGTATTTGAACCTAAACGAGTAATGGGTATTGATTTGGGCGTTAATAACTTGGCAACTATCGTCGATAATACGGGGCTAAAGCCTCTGCTTATCAAGGGCACAAGTTTAAAATCAATCAATCAATACTATAACAAATTAAAGAGCAAGTACATGAGTATTATTCGAAATGGGAAAGGTCCCAAAGAAGGGATTTTTAACACTAAACGAATGATATCGTTGGACCGAAAAAGAAATAACCGAGTCATGGATTTTTTGCATAAAGCTAGCGCTAAAGTGGTGGAAATTGCGTTAGTAAGAAACATTGATACTATCATTATTGGAAGGAATGTTGGCTGGAAATTGGAGGTTGATATGCAAAAGGCAAATAAGCAGACCTTCATCCAAATTCCATATTCGACTTTCATAGAAATGATTCGATACAAAGCCGAACGCCAAGGGGTTCAAGTCATTGATAGGGAAGAAAGCTACACCTCCAAGTCTAGTTTGTTGAATCATGACCCCATTCCGACATTCGGAGAAGAACATCAAACTATTTTTAGTGGGTATCGAAGTACTAGAGCTTTTTACAAAATTAAGGGCTCAAAAGTTCTAATTCATGCAGATGTAAATGGCGCATTTAATATCGTTCGAAAACATGTAAAGAATGCCTTTGAAGGACTTGAAAGAAATCAATTCCTTCAAGCTCCACAGAAAATCATCATCATGGAAAATAGACATGCAAAGCTGAAGGCTTCGGCCTGATGTAATAGCGGGACTTGTGGTAGCCCACGTAAAGACAATGGTGCTTTTTAAGACTATTCTTTCGAAACCCCTGGCTTTAGCTTTGGGGATACACATTCAGACTCTTTACGTCACAATACCATTACACCTGGATTAGGACGCGGGCTGATCCTAGGAGTATCAAGGGTATTAAATAAGGCACCTTTGATAACGATGCCGTTTTTGTTACAATACGGACTTCGAGATAAAATTACACCGCCAACAAAGCTTGGTTCCTTTTTTAAGCACGTTTCATCCAAGGATAAACAGCTAATTGAATATCCTGCAGCAAAGCATCGGCCCATTGATGGGGCAGGAAAAGAGCAGTTTCTAAGAGATATGATTATATGGCTTGACCAACAGGTGGAGAAAATTCAAAAAAATAAAGTCCAGGCAGGTTAAACCCGATTCCCACATTTATTGGGAGTTGGGTTGTTCAGCGTTAATAATATTCTATAGTAAAAAAGAAAGATGAGCAGGATAAATGAATCCTGCTTATCTTTCTGTAAAAATTACTTAATATACTTTATCACCGTTAAAAATAGAATTCTTCACAATGACATAATCTACAAAACGAATGGCTTCGAGCTTGTTTCCGCCAGCATATGAAATAGAAGATTGTAAATCCTGCTCCATTTCAACGAGAGTATCGATCAAGGCGCCTTTGTGTTCCACTAACATTTTCTTGCCCTCTACATTTTTCCGTTCCCCTTTTTGATATTCCGAGGCTGATCCGAAATATTCTTTATAGAGTTTCCCATCTTTTTCAATCGTTTCCCCAGGCGATTCTTCATGTCCAGCAAATAAGGAACCGATCATCACCATACATGCCCCAAATCGGATCGATTTCGCAATATCCCCATGGGTCCGAATCCCGCCGTCCGCAATAATCGGCTTACTTGCTGCCTTCGCACACCAGCGAAGAGCTGCTAATTGCCAGCCTCCCGTTCCAAATCCCGTCTTAATCTTCGTGATACATACTTTTCCTGGTCCAATCCCAACCTTTGTCGCGTCCGCACCAGCGCGCTCTAATTCTCGAACAGCCTCTGGAGTACCCACATTTCCAGCTATCACAAAGCTTTGGGGCAAATATTGCTTAATATGTTGAATCATCTTAATCACGGCATTGGAATGCCCGTGAGCGATATCAATCGTGATAAACTCTGGAGATAAATTTCCCTCTGCCACCTCTTGAATAAAACGATATTCTTCCTCTTTGACTCCAACACTAATAGAGGCAAATAACCCGCGTGATTTCATATCTTTAATAAAATTTAGCCGCCTCTCTGGTTCAAATCGATGCATGATATAAAAATAACCATTTTCCGCTAAGAAGATAGCAATCTTTTCATCAATAATGGTCTGCATATTGGCAGGAACCACTGGAAGCTTAAAGGTTCTGCCGCCAAAAGACACGGTCGTATCACACTCAGAGCGACTATTCACTACACTTTTTGCGGGAATCAATTGAATATCTTCATAATCAAATACACTATCCATAAGAATCCTCCTCAAACAAAATCATCAATGGTTTAGTGTGTTTTGAATGGATTCTTTTTATTCTTTTTTAAAAAATTCCTCCAACCCTCTACATAAAAAAAGGGGATAAAGGTAATTGTAAGCATGAACTCATTTTAGGAGGAATCATATGAAGAGATTTAGAATCATATTAACCTGCTTATGCATTTCTGTAATCGTTGCTGGGTGTAATATGAAGGAAGAAGGAAGAGAAACAGATGAGCACGGCGAGATTAATAACCGCAATGCGGGTTCTTTAAATGTAGGAAATAGTTTAGGTAATCCCAATTTAAACTTAACGAATATGAATAACACTTCCAACAAGGTTAATAAATCCGGTTTACGGGTAGCAGATGAAGCAGAAGAGAATGTTCAGAACTTACATGAAGTTAAACGTGCGAATATCATTATAAAGAACCGTAATGCCTATGTAGCGGTTGTTATGGACGATGACTTTCATGGCGAGCTTTATCCTTACATTGAAGATCAAATTGCACAACAGGTAAGGGAAGCTGACGCATCTATTCAAAATGTATATATTTCAAGCAATCGTGACTTTGTCAGGCAAATGAGCCAACATAGGGAACAAATACAAAATGGAAGAAAAGCAGAAGGAATGAACGGCGGATTTAACGAAATGGTGCACAGAGTCTTTAATCATCATGAGAGGGTTAGACAGGACTAATCGGGCACTTTGAATAATAATTACCTAGAATAGTCCGTTTTCCGGTGCTATCATTAATAAATGACACAAGAACTGACGTACAACTCTGTAAAAATGATGGCCAAGTATGATTCGATTATCTCATTAAAATAAGGTGTTTTATCGAAATACTCGCAGAGTAATTCTTTCATGAGACGTGGAATTTTTTTATTATTCTCTGAATGAAAAATGATGTAATGGTTATGAATCTGATTTTTTGATATGGCATTTATAAGAAAATCAGAAATGATTCCTTTGTGCGATAATCGGCTCAAGAATGCGGTTGATAGTAATTCTTTTGGAATTAGGATATTAATGATCATATCGTTTTCCCCAGCGGCTAAAATAGCATGAGGTACCTTAGTGTATATAAGACATAGTTGTCCTTCTGTTAAAGTAATGGTTTCGTTATTGATAATTTGGGTACACGATCCCGAGTAAACATAGTTGATTTCAAGCCAGGTATGAATATGCATAGGTACTTCAGCGAAACGAGTGTGTTTAGCGTGCTTTAGTTGAAAACAGCCACTGATTTTGATCGGTGGCTTTCTTTGTTTAATGAAAACTTCTTACGATTAACTATTTATTCAATAACTGCGGAGTTCTAGTTACTTAATTCCATTAATAATTCGTGGACAATGTGTTGTTCAAAATCTTTTGGCATATCCAGTAGTATCCCTCTTCTTGACGCAGCTGCAATTATTAGTCCTAATTCGTAGTACATCTTTTTAGAAACTAATCCTTTTGAAATCATTTTCCTCACTTCATAATAAAATTGAATCAAAAAATCACTTGGTAATTTTTCATACAAAGACATTTTTAAAAGCACCCACTATTCCTACTGTTCTAATAGGAATAATATCAATTAAAACTGAAATTGAAAAGAGTTTTTCGCAAGATTTATAAATTTGTTATTTTATTGCAGATACGTTTGACAATACTGCTTTAATCTTGGTGAACTACCGGGGCAGGTTAGTAAAAGAGGAATTTAATAAATGAGGTTGAAATATCTTAGGTAATGGAGGGGCAATTATGATGATAATTAGAGCTGTTAAACAGGAAGAATATAGTTTTATCGAAGATTTTGTTTATGAAATTTTCAAGAATACGAGCTATTCAGATGGTGTAGTTGAAAAATCTCTTGTAAGAGAGATTCGAGAAAAACAATATTACATCCCACAATTAGATTTAGTTGCTGAGGAGAAAGGAGAAATTATAGGACACTTTATACTTTCAAAACTTCCAATAAGTAATAAATATGAAAACGAAATATTAATGTTATCCCCCGTCTCTGTGGCAATTAAAAAGCAACGACAAGGTGTTGGCAAGTTTATGTTGCTGGAAGGTATTAAATTAGCTTCTGAAAGAGGATATAAGGGAATTATTGTTGAAGGAGATTTCAAATATTATCGACGCTTTGGATTTAGAACATCAACTGAGTTCGGTATATATGCGTCCAAAAAAAACTTACCGCCATCCAAGGAGAATTTAATGGCAATGGAGTTGTGTAAATATGGGTTGAAAAACATCTGTGGTGAAGTGGACTATACAATTTATCATTCATTAACACATTGAAATTTATATAACACTTCAAAACTGAACCCTTTTACTTAACTAGTAAGCTTTCCATTTCAGTGAGAATTCGATCATAGGGTGTACTTCCTTTTTTACTGTGAGGTTTAGAAAAGGGCAAAGGATAAGGAAAATCATAAGTTATTGCTGGGATACATAATGCTTGTAAGGCATCCGTTATTGCTAAAATTTTAAACTTAACATAATAATATGAGGAGGAGTTTTGTGAACATTAGTCGTACATAAATGTATAGTAGATGGTGATTTTTACTTTCGGAAATATTTAAACATATAAAAAGCAGGTGCACAATGAGTATTATTCTAGCATTATTAGCAGCTTTATTTGCTTCCTTTACAGCAATCTTAGCAAAAGTCGGGATTGAAAATGTAAATTCCAACCTTGCAACAGCGATTCGGACCATTGTGGTGTTAATCATGGCATTTCTGATTGTGATCGTAACCGGACAACTAGACAATATTCCTCAGATTTCTACCAGCGCATTATGGTTTATTCTATTTTCTGGATTAGCAACGGGGGTTTCATGGTTGTTTTTCTTTAAAGCACTTGCCATTGGTGATGTTTCCAAAGTGGTACCGATAGATAAATCCAGTGTAGTACTCACCATTATTTTCTCCATTCTTGTGTTAGGGGAGCCTGCGGAGCCTTTGGTTTTAGCTGGAGGAGCGATTATCGCGATAGGGACGTTTATATTAATTGGAAAAAATGAAGAAAAGAAACGGTTTTCAGGATCTCAACGATATATTGTGTATGCTATTTTAGCGGCAGTATTTGCCGCACTAACATCCATTTTAGCAAAAATCGGAATGGAAGATGTCGATTCCAATCTTGCTACTTTTCTACGAACCATTGTGATTCTTATATTTGCATGGGCCATTGTATTATTTCAGGGAACTCACAAGAAATTGAAAAGTATTTCGAAAAAAGGATATCTCTTTTTAGTCCTGTCTGGAGTGGCTACTGGTTTATCATGGTTATGCTATTTTGCAGCACTCGCGATGGGCAAAGTGTCTATCGTAGCCCCCATTGACAAATTTAGCGTTGTAATAACAATGATATTGAGTTTTACTATTTTAAAAGAAAAAGCGGCCAAACACACAATCATTGGTGGTATTGTCATAACGATAGGAACGATTTTACTAATTTTATGATCTATTAGGCGGTAACTTCTTTTAGGAGATACCGTACTTTTACTTTTTATTACATATAGGAATATGAAAAAATATCGATAATATAATTTTCAAATCGTACTATAATTGAAGTTGGAAGTAAAAGGAATCTAACTGATGTTATGTGAGGAGTAGACAATGAACACCTATATACAGCTACTAAACTACATACCTTATTTTGAAGATGAGAACATAGTATTTTGCAGGTGGGAGGGGATGTATCCACAATATGACGAGAAGCTGAAGGATTTCATCAAGGAAGTATATAAAACAGATTTAATGAAAAGCAATTATTTAGAATACTTGGAAGAAAGGCTATTAGTCAAGGATTACGCTATTGCTGTTCCTACAGCAGATTTTGAATTATTAAGAGCAATTTTAACCTTTTATGTGCGCTCAGAACGTTTCTGTGACGGTGCATGGGCAAATTCCGCAAAGGAAGGTATTTTTTTAAGAATTCTCTATCGATTAAAAGAAGTAGATATCTAAAAGTGAACGATATAAAATTGCAAGAAGCACTTAAAAAAGCAAAGCCAAGACTTGAGAAATATTTAAAAATAATGAGCCTGGTAAAAATGGTAGATGTATCAAAAGATAAAGAATTCCAAAGAGCATTTAATGGCTTTTATCGAGTAAGGCAGCGGCCGCAGGTTTTCTATGATACATTTTATTCGTTTATGGAAGAACACAAAGGAAGCGCACCATCATTTGAAAAAACTTTAAAGTATATTGAAAAAGAACTACGAAGAGTTGAACCATCCTTTTCAAGCAAATTAGTCACGACCATCAATCCCAATCTTCCAATTTGGGACTCTGTCGTCCTGAATAACCTACAATTAAAGCCGCCAGCTTATTATCGAAAAGATAGAATCGAAGAGACGATTGTGTTATATGAACGGATAGTGGATTGGTATAAAGATTACCTTAAAGATGAAGAAGGACAGAAAATTATAGAGTTATTTGATGAAGAGTACCCAAACACCGGAATAACAGATGTTAAAAAAATAGACTTTGTCATTTGGCAAATAAGAGACGATCGATAGTTCGTTTACAATAAAAACTATAGGGTTAGTATTAATAGTAGGGTTATACCCGCAGATACATTTAGGAAGGGGGAGAGGATACGTTGGATGAAAAAAATTTAAAATTAGCTATACAACTGCGTCATGAATTGCACAAGCACCCTGAACTTTCAAACGAAGAGGTTTGGACAAAACAACATTTAATTAACTTCCTAAAAAAGCATACGATGCTAGAAATCGTAGATAGAGGCCAGTGGTTCTATGCGATTTACCGAGCAGGCGGGGATAAAAAGAACATTGCCTATCGTGCAGATTTTGATGCCCTTCCCATGCCGGAAGTGATTGACATTCCACATGCCTCCAAGAATCCTGGTGTATCCCACAAATGTGGACATGATGGGCATGCTGCAAGTCTGGCAGGCTTTGCACTGGAAGTCGACCAAAATGGTGCTGACAAAAACATCTTTTTCCTTTTTCAGCACGCGGAGGAAACGGGAGATGGCGCTATCCAATGTGCCACATTTATTAAGGAACATAACATAGAAGAAATTTTCGCCTTTCATAATATGAGTGAAATGGCTTTTCATTCCATCAATGTCATCGACGGTACTGCTCATTGTGCATCAAAGGGCATGATAATCCAAATGGAAGGTTCTCCGGCTCATGCCAGCCAGCCTGAGAATGGAGTGAATCCTTCATTTGCGATTGCAAAGATCATAGGTGCCATTCCAGAGCTGACCTCTCCTGCAAAAAATGAAGGGTTGGTACTTTGTACGGTTGTTCAAGTAAACATAGGGGAAAGAGCATTTTGTTTAGCAGCTAGTAAAGGTGAACTTCTAATAACCATCCGTGCGCTGTACGAAGCAGAATTGGATAATCTTCAGAAAAACCTAGAAGATCTTGCACGTGAGCAAGCAGAAAAGTATGGATTAAAGATGAGTATCTCCTTTAACGATGAATTTCCGGAAACGGTAAACCACAAAGAAAGTTCTGACAAAATCCGTAAGGTTTGCCTAGAAAAGGGATATCAATTGGTGGAAATGAAGGAAGCCTTCCGTGCCTCAGAAGATTTCGGGCACTACACGAAGTTGACAAAAGGTGCTATATTCTACCTCGGCAACGGTGAAAATTACCCCCATATCCATACCTATGAGTATGACTTCCGCGATGAAATCATCGAAACCGCGGTGGGGATTTTCAAAGGACTTGCTGAAATATGAGTAGCCTTGTAGCGAACAGAGCCTGGCACTGTTCATGGAAGAGGCGGTGCTACATGATTCAATTGAACAGTATCCTGTAAAAGAGTTTTTGTTTTTACCAATCAGATTTGAAGAAGGTTAAGCACCAGATCTGATAAATAGACGGGAAAATTCCGTTTATTTAGTAATTATCATTAAAAATAGCTTAAATAGACGGAGGGATTCCGCCTATTGACTCAAAAAATGAGAAAATAGGCAATTTAGCTATGCATAACCGGAAAACCTCCGCTTATTTACCCCGAAACGAGCTCCATTATGAAATTAACCGGAAAATATCCGCTTATTACTTTTGCTTAATTAAGGATAAGACTTCTTGTTATAAGGAAGTGAGATATCTTTTTAAAAGAACCTCATTTTGATGTGACACGGTGAACCGTATCATAAATAAATGAGGTTTTTTCATGGAATAATAAATAGTCAAAAATGTGCAAATCAGTATAATAAAAACATAAGTAAAGAGGGCAGTTCGTTAGGAAATCAATTGAAACCTAACAATCTGCCCTTTTTTATGTGTGATTCGTTTATGCCTTTTTATCCAAATATCTTATGCCGCTTCCTGCTGAAAACAAGGATCATTGAAGTATACAACTTCAGAAAGAATGTAAGTGCCATTCATGTTATTCAGAGCCTCTCTTGCTTGTTCCTCCGTTTCGAATTCAAACATGGAAATAGTTGAATCTACATAACAAGTTATAATCCACATGAATATTTCTCCTCTTTTAAGTTATTTCTGCCCTGCAGACTGGACATTTTTATGGCTAAAGATATCGAATGCTGTATTATACATAAGGATGATTTAGCTGGAATGAAGTCCCTATTCAGTTTTTGAAGTAGTAATTACTAATTGATATGGACCAATGATAATGCAATAATGAAAATAAATAAAATTTAAAAAAATTATAACGAGATATAAAAAAAAATAATATGGTAGAATTTGGGAGGGAAAAGTGGATTATCGTGATTGGGAAATACTGAAGGTCCTCTATAGTCAGAAGAACCTAACGAAAGCAGCGCGGCTTTTGTTTATTACACAACCTGCTTTAACAAGCCGTTTAAAGCACATGCAGGATGAATTAGGTGTGAAAATAGTAACCCGTGAAAGCAGAGGGATTCATTTTACCCTAGAGGGAGAATATCTTGTTCAATGTGCAGATAATATCCTTGCTCAGTATAACAAAATAAGAGAGCATGTCCAGAATATGAGTATTAGCGCAGGTAATGAAGTTGTAGGGACATTAAAATTGGGTGTTTCTAATTTTTTTGCGAATTATGAACTGCCTTATATTTTGAAGTTATTTAAAAGCCAGTATCCTCTTGTGGAATTTAAAGTAATTACAGGCTGGAGTAAAGATGTAAATAAACTTATACACAAAAAGGATGTTCATATCGGCTTTATTCGAGGCGACTATAGCTACAGAGGACTAGAGAAACATTTGTTATTTCAAGAAACAGTTTCTGTTACGTCGAGGGAATCGATTGACATTCTTGATTTGCCTAATCTTCCTAGAATTAACTATAGTGGAGATTACTTATTAAAATCATTAATTGATAATTGGTGGGCTGAAAACTATACACATCCGCCTTTAAACAGTATAGTAGTGGATCAGGTTGATACTTGTAAGGAAATGGTTATAAACGGATTGGGCTATGGCATCTTGCCTAGCCGAATGCTCAAGGATACAGAACAATTATATAAAAAAGATTTAACGGACCACAATGGAAATCCTATATTACGCAAAACATGGATGTATTACCATAAGGAATCCTTGGAATGGAATGTCGTAAAGGCTTTTGTAAATTTTATTGAGACATTGGAATTTATAGAGTGATCACCTTGAAAGAGCTTGGTTATTCCATGCTCTATTTTTATTAAGTGCGCAAGCAAATAAATGAGGTTAAAAATTATTGTAAAAATATCCATGATGAATTAGAAGAGATAGACAGAGCCATTTCAATTACGGATTGTAAACCTTCTTTCATTTTCCTCTCCCATTAAGCGTGCAGCCAGTCATAGTACATAACTTCGCCTGTCTCGAGCACATAACGGAACGACTTACTCTCACATTGATTTTCAAACAATTGTTCGAGATAGAATTCTTTTATTTTGTTGGTTAAAATGCCATAAAAGAAGGCTATTGGTTTTACCACCAGCTTGGTAGATTTCAACTTACGGACCAGCTGCTTAAAGGACTGAATAGCAATAGAAAGAACGTCCTCAGTATTTTGCGTACATTCAAATCGAAAAGCAGCAATCTGTACCATATGCCAGTATTCTTCAATCGTCTTTGCATCGGAGAAGAAGTATTTTACAAGCTGGACAAATGTCTGTGGAACTTTATCACTAACAAAAGTGTAATCGAGTTCAATCGGCGCTTCGTTACGTTTATTAATCTTTTGATTATTTGTTTTTAAAAGATTATTAGTTTCTTTAGGGTGGTCCAATTTATTCGCCTTGGGTGGTTCACTTGCAGGGAAACGATTAAAGCTGTATAAGTTGCTAGACTGTGATCCATTTTTGCGTTCAGTTTCATAGATGGTGAGGATTCCTAATTCTTTTGCTTTGAGGATCATCCGTTTAAACGTTGAGCGGGAGATACCGTTACCTTGATACTCTTCATTAATTGCTTTTAGTAACGTTCCAATCTTTGCATTACAAACACCGGGAACTTTTACAGAAAAACGAACCAGCCGTTTCAACCCGACCAATTCCCCCTTTGAAAACTCCTGCTTCTTTACAGCTAACCACATCTCCACATGCGTATTAAACTCCTTCACACTTTTAAACTGAGAATAATCTTCAAACCCTTCAATTCTGCCTGATTTCAAATTCATAAAAATGCACCAGCCTTTCTACCCTCTATATAGGAATTTAGAGGGCAAAAGGACAGGGTCGTTTGCAGAAAGTTGTTACAGAATTGTGTACTACATAGAATAAAAAAAGACTCGGGAAACTGCCGAATCAATCTTTTGTGGATCATTGCGAACAGTGCCTGGCACAGTTCGTGTCTTTTATAGTGCAAAGTATTTCTATATATTTATAATTAACTTAACAATCTTGAAAAGAGTGTGAAAGAAAATGGCAATTTTAAAAAATGATTGGGCGCCTTTATTAGAGGCGGAATTTGAGAAAACGTATTACCAACACTTAAGGAAAAAACTACTGAATGAATATCAAACAAGGGTCATTTATCCGGATCAACATGATATTTTTAACGCCCTCCACTACACTTCCTATAAAGATGCAAAGGTAGTTATTATTGGCCAGGATCCTTATCATGGCCCTAGACAAGCTCATGGTCTAAGTTTCTCCGTTAAACCGGGAGTGAAAATCCCACCATCATTACGCAACATATATAAAGAGCTTCAGGATGATTTGGGTTGCACGATTCCTAATCATGGATACCTAGTGGATTGGGCCAAACAGGGGGTTTTGATGCTGAATGCGGTGCTGACAGTCCAAGCTGGAAATGCAAACTCACATAAAGGTCTGGGTTGGGAGTTGTTTACCAATAGAGTCATAGAAATATTGAATCAAAGGGAGACACCTGTCATTTTCATCCTTTGGGGCAATTTCGCACAGCAGAAGCAACAATTCATTACCTCATCTCACCACTACATTATTAAATCTCCTCACCCGAGCCCATTTTCTGCCCATAATGGCTTCTTTGGCAGCAAGCCATTTTCCAAAGCGAATCAGTTTTTGAGTGCGATTGGGAGTAGGGAGATTGATTGGCAAATTAATAATTTATAGACAATAAAGTTTCAATAAATAGTAGAGGATGTACAATTAATGTATTTGCCTTAGCCACGAAAAAAAGTTGCTTATAGTATTTTAATATTAATAATACATTTGCACTTCAAAACACTGAGCATTACAATATAATTAAAAATTGGTAATGAATGGTGATCATATGGGTAATTTTATTCAGAATTTAGAAGCTTCGTTACATAAGGGGTTTATTGATCAAAAACAAAGTAAATCTGGAAGTTATAGACCCAGGCTATTAGTAAATAATACGAAACAAAATGAGAACGTTCTAACTTCATTATTAGAAGAACTAGAAGAAAGTGAATCCTTTTTATTTTCAGTCGCCTTTATTACAGAAAGTGGGCTCGCAACCCTTAAATCTCATTTTCTTGATCTAAAACGTAAAGGGATTAAAGGGCGAATATTAACATCCACCTTCTTGAGTTTCAATCAACCTAAAGTTTTCAGAGAGCTATTGAAAATAAAAAATGTTGATGTGAGATTAACTAGTCTAGAAGGATTTCACTCAAAAGGGTATATTTTTAGCCATAAAACACATTATTCATTGATTGTTGGAAGCTCTAACTTAACTGCGCATGCTTTGAAAGTAAACTATGAATGGAATGTTAAACTTACTTCACATGAAAACGGAGAGTTAGTACATCATTTTAAAAATCAGTTTGAGGATGTTTGGAAAGATGCAGTACCACTTTCTGATGAATGGATTGAACAGTACGAAAAAACATACAAACCTGTTATAAATAGGAAAATGATTGACCAAGTCATTGATTTCCCCACTGAATACTCTACAAATTCTATTGAAAATGCTATTAAAATTGTTCCTAATAAAATGCAAGAAGCGGCGTTGCAACAAATACAAGCTGTTCGGGATTCAGGAGAACAAAAAGGACTAATTATTTCAGCAACCGGAACAGGTAAAACATTTCTCTCGGCATTTGATGTAAGACGATTTGCACCACAACGTATGTTATTTATAGTCCACAGAGAACAAATATTAAAAAAAGCAAAAGCTGATTTTAAAAAAATTCTTGGTGGTATTGAAAAAGATTTTGGGATATTATCGGGGTCTACTAAACAAAATGATGCAAAATATTTATTTGCCACTATCCAAACAATTTCAAAAGATGAAAGCTTACATCAATTTGATCCTGACGCATTTGACTATATCCTAATAGATGAGGTTCATAAAGCAGGTGCTCAATCTTATACTAAAGTAATTGATTATTTTAAACCCAAATTCTTTATGGGAATGACTGCTACACCAGAACGAACAGATGACTTTAATATTTATGAATTATTTGATTATAACATTGCGTACGAAATTAGATTGCAAGAAGCACTTGAGGAAGATATGCTATGTCCATTTCACTACTTCGGGGTTACCGACCTTGAATACGATGGTGAATTCATTGATGATACCGCAATTCTTTCTAAACTTGTTACCGAGGAACGAGTAAACCATATTCTTGAAAAGATTCATTACTATGGTTTTTCAGGGGAAAAAGTAAAAGGCCTGATGTTCTGTAGTAGAAAGGATGAAGCAATAAAATTATCAAATGTATTAAATGAGAGAGGATTACGGACAATTGCATTAACTGGAGATAATTCTCAAGAAGAGAGGGAACTCCGTGTAAATCAATTAGAGAATGGAGCATTGGACTATATTTTAACTGTCGATATTTTTAATGAGGGAATTGACATTCCTAGTGTTAATCAAGTTGTAATGTTAAGGCAAACACAATCAAGTATTATTTTTATTCAGCAACTTGGTCGGGGGCTTCGTAAACATGAATCTAAAGATTACGTTACGATTATCGATTTTATTGGCAATTATAAAAATAACTATTTAATTCCAATAGCTCTATCAGGAGATAAATCTCAAAATAAGGACAATATACGTCGACAAATAAAGGATACAAGCTATATTAAAGGGGTTTCAACAGTTAATTTTGAAGAAATAGCAAAAAATCAAATTTTTAAAGCAATAAATAATAGTAATCTAACAGCATTTAAAGTTCTTAAAGAAGCCTATAGTGAATTGAAAAATAGAATTGGAAGAGTTCCTTATTTATATGACTTTGTAACAAATCATTCCATTGATCCTGTAGTAATACTTAGTAAATATCCTAACTATAATCAATTTTTATTAAAAATGAGAGAAGAAGTTCCAATATTAACCCAATATGAGAATCAAGTTTTAACTATGCTTTCTTCAGAAATATTAGAAGGTAAACGGAAGCATGAAGTAATATTGTTAGAATTACTTTTAGATAGTGAAAAGGTAAATTACGATGTGTTTATTAATCAATTAATTATATCTAATTGTAGAACAGATGAAGATACGCTTACATCTGTTATGAAGATATTTGAATTGGAGTTTTTTACTCAAAATAATAAATTGAAATACGGAAATAAACCGATTATTCTTTTAGATGATAATTCAGTTCTTAGCTTCAACGAATCCATACAGTTTAGTTTAAAAGCAAATGAATATTTTAAATATATGGTTTTAGATATTATTAGGTGCTCTCGTGAGAAAGCTAAACATTATCAAAGTGAGCAACCTCTTACCCTGTATGAAAAATACTCCAGAAAAGATGCTTGTAAATTATTAAATTGGAATAATGATGAAAGCTCGACGATTTACGGCTATAAAACAAAACATGGCACTTGCCCAATCTTTATTACGTATCATAAGGATGAAGATGTTGAGTCAAGTGTTAATTATTCGGAAGAATTTCTTAGTCAAGATATACTTAAATGGTCTACAAGAAGTAATAGAACATTAGAGTCACAAGAAGTTAAAACTATTATTGAGGCCAAAGAGAGAAATATTGACCTTCATATATTTGTTAAGAAAGATGATGATGAAGGAACTGACTTTTACTATTTAGGTAAGGCAATTCCTGATAAAAATAATATCGAGCAAGCAATAATGAAAGTAGAAAATGGTAGAGAACTACCTGTCGTTCATATGAATTTGATAATGGAGAATTCTGTTGAAAATAAGCTTTACCATTATCTGAAAAATGGAATTGTTGAATAACAAGAATAGTCTTCTCACAATGAGAAGACTATTTATCTTGAATTAACTGCCCAACAGCTGGAATATCCGCTGGAGCCCACTTGAGTGAATCTAGATTTTCTCTTTTTAACCAGATTAATTTTGAATGCTCACTCGGAGTTGGCGTACCTTCGATAACTTTGCATTTAATTGATATCAAATTAATGATAAATGTTTCATATTCATGAATGTTGTCGTTAAAGATTTCTTTTGTTGTTTCAATCTTACATTCCAATTCTTCATCTATTTCTCTTTCGAGTGCTGAGTATATATCTTCATTTGCTTCCACTTTGCCACCTGGAAACTCCCACATATTAGGAATCGACATTTCTGGAGATCTTAGTGCACATAAAATTTCATTATTTTCATTTTCAATAATAGCAGCAACTACTTTTACAAGTTTTTTCATGATAGCCTCCTATTGATATCTATAATCATAATAATATCATTTTTTTAAATTAGATTCTTTTAACAGGTTAATGTCTAGACTTTAAATACATCTGAAATTTAATTAAATATTATATCGTGGTGATTAAGCTACCGATGTTTTTTGCTATAATGTTAATAGTTAATATTTGGAAATTTCTTTGTTTTGAGAGGAGATAGAGAATATGAATGCAGTAGTTCTTTGGGAGAAGCTTAGAGAGAGAGCCTTACAATCAGAATTTGAAATACATACTGTTCCCCAAAATAAAAGTGTGCCTTTATAGTTTTTAGTAGGCGTTAGGGAAAAAAATCTCATTATAAAAAAGGCGAAGAATCATACACCTAGTGTAAACATTTCTATGGAAAGAATGATTACATATAAGGATTTTGAGTATGTTTACCGCTATTATGACCGTTGGCAAAAGGGTGAAACACGCAGCCGTCAAGAGGCAGCAAAGAAATCGCAGAATACAGCATACATCTTTGGGTTAATTGATGAAGCAATGAAGGTCAGCGCATAAGTAATTAATCACTTATTAAAAGTTAGTGAAGAAAAACGAAGCAAATCCTGTTTTAGGAGTACTTTTCATAGGTTAGAGAAAGAGGTTATAGCTACATGAAGTACTTTATTAAATATTTGGAAGAAATTAAGACAGTTGAGCTTTGGTCAACAAAGCGGCTTCCATTTGAGCCGAAGAGCTGGCTCAAAGATATGAGGGATGACTTAAGGAAAGACCTAAAGAAGTTAACATGTAATAGGGATGAGGTCCTTTATGGGTGCTATCAATCTACGACTAATGAAACAGGGTATGACGTTGAAAATATCCTTTTTTACAATGTAGGAAGCAGTGCTTTTTCCCAATTAAGAGTATCGGAAATTCGCTTTGAAAAGATCATAGATTTTATTAAAACACCCCATGTTAAGTTTGAAGAATCTGTTACCAGTTATTCTCTTTATAAAATCGTTCCTAAGGAGGAGAAGGATTCTTATTGGAAGAAGGATAAGGTACTTGCAAATTGGGAGAATCTAAAGATTATTAGTTTAAAAGATGCCTATTCAATATGGTGTTCTATGAAACAGAGCCTTGCAAATATTCATTCAGGGACAGAGAGTCTTAAAGAATATGGGCTAGAAATATCCTTATTTTTGCCTCCAAACCAGAGGTTCTCTTTACCGTCTGATGCGATGAAAAAATTACTGGATGGTGTCATTTGTGCCTTTCATGTACATAATGGTTTAAATGATGAGCAGGTTGCAATGCGTCTTTCGGAAAAGGTGCCTCATAACAAGGAGGAAATCAAAAAAATGCTCCATGATCATTCTACTAATCTGCTAGGGCAAAGAAGTATTTTTAATCTATATAGAGACAGCTCACTGCTATGCAATCCAGCTGATGATTTGTGCGTTCATGTTAATATTAAAATAAGACCTAGTACAAGTGAAAATTGTTATATAAGCGGCCATTTATTTTCAGTTTGCTAGACCCGTCTATAAAAAAATATAATAATAGGTGATTAATATGTTTAGATGTTCTTGGTGTATGAAAAAGTTTAAGAGTGGAAAACCAATGTATGGGCTGAATGTAACGTTTGTTGAAGGGAAAAAGATTTCAGATCCTGACGGAAGAATTATACATATACATCTTGAGTCAAGGAACACAAGTGTTCCAATGATTGTCCCTGGAGAAAATTCTGAGGCAGATAAGCAAGGAATTGATGGTATTTTTGCTATATGTAGTGAAAAATGTGGAGATAAAATGAGAGAAGCATTATCTAAGGAAATCAGCACTATTCAGACAGTTAATAATTTAACTAATTTGTAATACGCTTGAGTGGTATCAACAATAAAAACTAAACTGCAGCTAGAAAAGGTAATAACTAATCTAATGTTGATAAAACGGGTGAATGCCGTGGTAAATATGGTTCTGAAAAACTAATCAAACGTTTAATTAAATCGGGTGGTAAACTAATCAAACGTTTGATGAACAAATTTAGCTGTCAAATGCGAAAGCTTTTACACTAAATTGGAAGAAGTTAAAGATTGAAGTAAAGTAAAGTCAAATATTTGAAATTGTTTATAATGGCCAAGTTTTATTTGGAAACTTATTCAAAATAATCTAGTCATTTTTTTCTAAATTAGTGGGGGATATAGGTGTGGGGTTTTTTACCAGCAACCAAAGAATAAATTTAGTTCAATCCCAAATAATATAGAAGAAAAATAGATTTAATAAAAAATTTAGTTAAAGGGACTGAACAAGATGCTAGATGAGAAAAGCCTCATTCATAAAAGTGAAAAAACTTTATTCATTTTCTCAATCATTCTTAGTGTTATAGCTATCATTATTCTATTTGTGTCGCTGATTGGGATTTCAATCTTTTTTGGACTGGCGCTCGTTACGTTGGTTTCACACGCCGTTTCAATAGCCTATATCCGCCTGAATGGTATCCAGCTTTCTACCAATCAATTTGGTAATCTTTATAACAGGGTATTAGAACTTAGTAAGCGGTTTGGGATTGAGGACATACCTGAAGTTTATATTATTGAATCAGGAGGGGCCCTTAACGCCTTTGCATCCCGTATATTTGGTTTGTTTGGTAAAAACATTGTTGTCCTCTATTCTGATATCGTGGATCTGGTCGAGAACGGCTATGAGGATGAGTTGGAGTTTGTCATTGCCCATGAATTGGCACATGTGAAGAGAAATCATGTCGTAAAGCAGTTGCTTACTTTTTTGGCTATGTGGATTCCATTTCTCGGCGAGGCCTATTCGAGAGCTTGTGAATTCACAGCCGATCGAATGGCAGTAGCCTGTACGGAAAAGCCCGAAAAAGCAATTCGGGCACTAACGGTTTTCGCAGCCGGTAAGTATTTATTTCGAGATGTGAACAAACAGGAATATTTGAATCAGTATAATGATAAAAAGGGATTTTTTATCTCTTTGACGGAGCTTTTATCTACACACCCTGCCATTCCGAGAAGAATTTTCGAAATTGAAGCTCAGATAGGGGAGAGTACGGTTGTACTAAAGAAAAAATCCAAAGCCGGAGTTTTTGCGATTCTTATTTCCACGATTCTTGCGGGTGCTTTATTCATTTGGACGGGCTACTCACTCATTAAAGATGTAATCAATTTTACAGAGGAATTTTTACCAACTGGAGAGTTGACCGGGCTAATGGAAGCTACTATAAATGGTGATACGGAAGAAGTAAGCCGTTTATTGGAAGAAGGGGCAGACCCTAATGAACAGGAGCCAGAAGGTGGAACGACTGCATTAAATCTTGCAGCAGATAATGATCAATTGGAGGTCGCACAAATTTTATTGGAAAATGGGGCGGATCCTAACCTACCGGACAATTACGGTTACACACCGTTAATGGGGGCAGTATTCATGGAAAACAAAGAGATGGTGCAGTTACTATTAGAGGCAGGTGCTGATCCTAATTTTGAAAATGAGGAAGAGATGTCTGCTATTACCTATGCAGAAGATTTGGGCAACACTGAGCTCGTAGAACTTATGACAAAAGGTAAAAATGAGTAACATCGGGGAATCTTATAGTTGATAAAATTAAAAGGGTTGGTCCTATTGGGCTAACCCTTTGTATGAAAAAACTAATCAAACGTTTAATTAAACGGGTGGGAAACTAATCAAACGTTTGATTAACAAATTAAGCGGTCAAATGACAGAAGGGATTAACATGAAAGAGATACAAACTTTTGCGAAACAATATCAAAAAGAAATGGGATGGGAAATTTCTGAGGAGAGTTATGCTGAGAGCAGAGATTCTCTTTTAAATAATTACATGCTGCTAACGACGGAGGTTGCCGAAGTAGCAGAGGAGCTGCGAAAGGCTTTTAATCTAACAGCTTCTAATGTTGAAAATGGAATGGACGAAGAACAGGCATTTGAGTTAGCAAAGAATCAAATTAAAGAAAACGTAGGCAAAGAATTGGCAGATTGTCTCGCTTACATGCTGAAATTTTATAATTTTTTTGGAATCGATGTAGAAGAAAGCTTTTATGCCAAAATGGAAGAAGTTAAAAATCGGAAGAATAAGGATTTAGTAAAACCACCAAAATGAAATCATTCATAAGTACCAAGATTTATTTTAAAAAAATTATTCAAAGTAAATCTTGGTTATTTTTTTGACCATGTCCTTTTAGGTCTTTTTTTACTTTTGTTTTAAAGGTAGCAAATCACCAATATAAAAATGGCTTATATCCCATAAATATCCTATAATTGGGGCAATACGAAAAATAAAAAATAGATGGGAAGGAATCCAAAATGAACACTATTAATGACATGATTATGAAGATTTCGTCTGTATTTTCACAGTTAGAAGAAGTGGAAGGTGTTGTACTCTCTGGCTCTCTTTCAACAAACACCCAAGATGAACATTCTGATATAGATTTGTATATTTATAGTGTTCAAGAAATCCCTACCAGCACTCGAAAAAAATTGTTAGAACCTTTTTCGGATTATATGGAGATTAATAACCAGTATTGGGAAACAGAAGATGATGGAACGCTAAATGAACCCAATATTGGTATAGAAATCATATATAGAAATTATGCTTGGATTGAAAACGAACTTATGAAAACGGTAGTGAATTTCCAGGCTCAGGTCGGTTACACTACATGCTTTTGGAGTAATTATTTAAATTCCAAAATACTATATGATCAAAATGGTCAATTAAAGAAACTACAGGATAAAATTAACGTAACCTTTCCAAAAGAATTAAAAGAAAATATCCTTAACAAAAATTACCCTTTATTACGAGACAGTGTTACATCCTACTATTGTCAAATCGAGAAAGCTCTAAAAAGAAAAGACTACATAAGTGTCAATCATAGGGTTGCTGCGTTACTTGCAAGTTACTTCGATATCTTATTTGCGATTAACGAGTTGCCACACCCTGGAGAAAAGAAGTTAATTAAGATCGCACAAAAAACATGCAAATATCTCCCAGACAAGATGGAAGAAAACATAATCATGATTCTTAGCAACAATACCATAACACTATTAAGTGACATAAATGATCTTGTTGACAATTTAGATGATTTGATAAAAAGGAATAACTTATAACCTTATCCAGCTGAAGTTATAGCCCTTAAAGTTGATAACAGAAATAATATAGTTATTCGAAGGGGAGTATTAAAATGATCGTAGATTGCCATTTTCATGTGGATGAAACCATGTTGACTTTAGACAAAATGCTAGAGGGGATGAATGAAAATAATGTAACGAAAACAGCGCTCATTGCTTCCATGAACGAAACAATGTTTGAAGTGGATAGTACTTATCAACATCATTTACAACGGTTATTTCGTTTTCTAATACTTCATGCACCACAAATTGGCCACAAGATTTATGATGGTCTAGTGAAAGATGGCGTATTCAACCTTTATGGCCATTCATACAAGATTTTTACCAAGCCGAGGAATGAACTTGTGGCTGATGCGATTGATAGATTTCCAGACCGGTTTCTAGGATGGGCAGCCGTAAACCCTATGATTCCTGAATCCATGGAAGAAGTAGAGTTATATCTTAATAAACCTGGTTTTATTGGGGTTAAAGCTCATCCGTTCATGCATGAATATAGTATTAAGGCACTTGATCCAGTTGCCGCTATGTGTGAATCAAAAGGCGTACCCATGATTATTCATCTCTCTTCAGAACCCGACTCTTTTAAATATTTACCTGATAATTACCCTAACCTTAAATTGATTTATGCTCACGCCGGTCTTCCCTTTTGGAAGAAACTATGGAATTACGTTAAGGATCAACCCAATGTATTTGTTGATACTTCAAGTGATTATCTTACTCCATCTATTGTAAAGAAGGCAGTGGAATCTTTAGGATATCGAAAAGTTCTCTTTGGCTGCGACGGCCCGTATGGAATGAATAAATTTAATGAATATGATTATTCCTCAAAGATAGGTTGGATTGATTCACTTCAACTTCCTGATAACCAAAAGGAATATATCCTTGGAAAAAACTTTCTAGGATTGATTGATTAATTCAAAACTCTATCTCAGCTTTTTTATAATAAAAGAAATGGCTCCGTTTATAGCATTATGCTGAGCCATTTCTTTTAGTTTGTTCAACTAACGTGGGCATAGTTTAAGTTCTTCCAGTGTAATTCTTCTTCTGATGATTGCTGTATTCCCCTCTAATTAGCTACACTAGCCTTCATTTCGTTTGAAGATTTATTTGCTTGCTTGTTCCAGACCAATGTAATCACGATTCCCAGAGATAGTATCACAGTCGCAAAGTAATAAGGATAGTTAAAATTGATGTCAAATAATATCCCCCCTAGAATTGGTCCACTTATGTTCGCTAAACTTGTAAACATTGAGTTCATTCCACCAACGAAACCTTGTTCGTTCCCGGCGATATTTGAAAGGTATGAAGTAATGGCTGGTCGGAACAAATCGAATCCTACAAAAACAATAAATGTAACTAGTAAAATAGAAAAATATGAATGAACAACAGTCATTAAAAAGACAAGTAAGGCTGATAATAGTAAGCTATATCGAATCAGTTTAATTTCACCCCATATTCGAGTAAGCCTATCAAATAATAAGACTTGTGAAACTGCCCCAAAAATCGCACCACCAGTAATAACTATGGCTATATCGGATGGCTTAAATTGAAATTTATGGTCCACAAATAGACTAAAGAACGATTCAAAAGCTGCTAAACCAAATGAGGCAATATAAATTAAAATAAACGCAAGGAAGTATTTTGGAGCAAAAATACGTTTGAAGCCATTCTTATCATCTGAGACTTGTTCATGATGATCTTCATTCCGATTCGGCTCAGATAATAAAATAATTGAAAGTATAGCCGCAATGGTACCAAGTGCACCTGCAAAGAAAAATGGTACACGAGTTCCAAATTCCGCTAAGAATCCACCAATACCTGGACCAATAATAAATCCTGTACTAATGGCAGCTGACATATAACCAAGTGCTTTGGGGCGCGTATCCAAATTTGTAATATCAGCAATAAAAGCCGTAACAGCTGGCATAATGAACGCAGCACTAATTCCACCCAAAATACGAGAAATAAATAGCACCTCGATTTCTCTGCCCATCCCAAATAAGAATTCTGAGAAGCCAAAAATGAATAAGCCAATGACAATCATAATCTTCCTGCCGTATTTATCTGCCGCTTTCCCTGCAAATGGTGAA
This sequence comes from Bacillus sp. 7884-1, assembly GCF_002272245.1. Taxonomy (GTDB): domain Bacteria; phylum Bacillota; class Bacilli; order Bacillales; family Cytobacillaceae; genus Neobacillus. The sequence goes on from NZ_NPDD01000169.1 coordinate 29,501, forward strand.
ACAACTAATTGAGCAATTGCGAATGCTGCAGTTAAATAACCAACTGTGGTTCCCGTAATGCCTAATTCATTCATCAGCGTAGGTAAAACTGGAATGACGAGACCAATCCCCAAAAAGGCTATAAATAAATTCATTAATACTAAACCTAACATGACATTATGTGTCTTCATCTTTTACATCCCCCTTAACAAACCAAAAACTGAAACAAACCTAAGTTGTTTTCATTTGTTTACAATACCCATCCTAGTGTATATAGTTACTATATAGTCAAGGACGGTGCTGTAATAAAATGAATGAAGAAAATGGAAAATATTTAACTACTGGGGAATTCGCGAAGCTTTGTAAAGTAAACAAACAGACACTCTTTTATTACGATCAAATTGGGCTTTTGTCTCCGGTATGGAAAAATGAAAAAGGTTACCGATATTATTCAATTCGCCAGATAGAGCTATTCTTTGTTATCGATTTATTAAAGGATCTTGGTATGTCGCTAAACGATATTCAACAATATATGCAAAATAAATCGCCTGAAAGTTTTTTGTCATTAATGTACCAAAAAAAAGAAGAGATCGTGAAAATACGTCAGGAGATTGAAATGAAAGAAAAAATGATCGATGCAAAAATAGCATTAATGGAAGAAGCGTCACACCTTGATTTTCATCAAGTTACGCTTGAACAATTACCAGAAGTAACACTTTATTTAAGTAGAAATATTGAAAATTTAACCGATGAAGAATTTGTAGAGGTCTTTTCAGACTTTATTAATGAATTGAACGTATCACAACTTGATACGGGATATCCAATAGGTGTTATATCAAAACGAGAGCATGTATTAAACGGAGAATTCACTAATTATAGCTATTTATATATTGAGCAGCCAAATCCCAAGGAAGGATATCCGTATTTTAAAAGTGTAAAGGGTGATTTTCTCATTGGATATCATATAGGGGATGAGAAAACAATACATAAAACATATAAGCGGCTTTTTTCAGAGATGGATCGACTAAATTTAGCTCTAGGTGATTATGTTTTTGAAGAGTATATTTATGATACAGTTGTAATTAATCATAAGGAACACTACGTTACCAAAATTATGATACAAGTCGATCAAACAGAGAGTTAATTTTTCCATATTTCTGTTTAGATGAGCTTAGTATTGGCGAGTTTTCTTTGTTATTGAAATCCAAAACTTCTTCAACTAAAGGCAGGTAGTTGAATATCGCTTAATGTTTCACTGGACCACAAAAGGGGTTTTATTAATATCCGAATTAAAACAAGACCACCCCTTTAATAGTAGATTAAACCGTTAATTTCAATAAGGTTTCATTTTGTTCGACAGTGTCATGATTCATAGCTTTAATATCAAGATATTGGTCCTTATTGGTGATGACCACCAATGTCGTGGTTTCAAATCCCTCTGCTTTTATTTGATTCATTTCAAATTCAATGAGCAGGTCGCCTTGTTTAACATGATCACCTTGTTTTACATGTGGTGTAAAGTATTTTCCTTTTAGTTTTACAGTATCAAGGCCAATATAAATTAATACCTCAGCTCCATTTTCAGACTTTATCCCAACTGCATGTCCTGTAGGAAATTGTGTTGTAATCACACCATCAACAGGAGAATAAATCTTACCTGCTTCCGGCTCAATGGCAATTCCTTTACCTACGGTCTCGGTCGAAAATAATGGGTCGCGGATAGAGGTTAATGGGACCACCTTTCCACGTAATGGGCTATTAATGTTTTCCGGCTGTACACCAAAAATATTTTGGGTAAAATTATCATTCACTTTTGAATTTTTCCCTTCATAACCAAGGAGATATGTCAAAAGAAATCCTAAGGCAAAAGCGACGCCAATCCCAATTAGATATTGCCAAATTGGTGTAAACGCGGGAATGGCAAGTACACTTGGAAGGACAAAATCATTCATAACGACACCAAGGCTTCCGTTTATTGCTCCGCCAATTCCAGCTGCAATGATGACATAGACCATTGTTTTTCGATAACGAAGGATAATTCCATAATTAATTGCCTCGGTGGTTCCAGCCAAAGCACCAGGTAAGATTCCGCTTGCAGCAAGAGCTTTTAAATCTTTATCACGTGTTTTTAGAAAAACCGCAATCCCGATTCCCACTTGAGCAAAAGGAGCTGCCGCTGCCATGGCGATAATAGGGTCTGGACCCGTTGCGAGATTTACGATGGCGAGTGGAATAATCGTCCAGTGTAACCCCATAATGGTTAGGAATGTCCATGAAGCACCTAACACAGCACCAGCTAAAAGTCCGCTTCGGTCGCTTAAGAAATTAATGACCGAACCTAATCCTTCTCCAAGAAGTGTCCCAATTGGGCCAAACACCAGCATCGTTAACGGGACAAGGATAGCTATTGAAATCAAAGGGTTGATAAACATCTGAATATCTTTATAAATCACTTTTTTTAACAATCGATCAAGGCCTGCATAAACAAACATGGCGATAAAGATAGGAAATACGGTAGAAGAATAATCCGCTAATAAGACAGGAATACCTAAAAAGTCAATTGACTTCACATCGTTGTCTACAAGGTGCATAATTTCTGGCATCAGTATGGCTGCACCAATTACCCCGCCGACATAACCGTTGGCACCCAGTTTAAGTGCAATGGATATACCGAGAAATAAAGGCAAGAAATGAAAAACAGCATCTCCAGCTGCTGATAAAATTACATAGGCACCGCTTTCATGTGATAGCCAACCTAAAGTGTTTAAAACCGATAACATTGCTTTTAAGAGTCCGGCACCAGCGAGAACTCCGATAATAGGGGCAAAACTTCCTGAGATAACGCCTAAAACCTTAGACAATGTCGTTTCTTTTTTCTCATTCGGTAAATCTGCTGTATTTGCAGGGTGCTGATTTTGATTACTCATAGTTGTTTTCCACACTCCCATATCCTATATCTTTTGCTTTATTTTCCTCAATTACTATCGCTTATAAATATTTTTACCGCTTTCATTTTCTCTATTTAATATTTCTTGAATTTGAAAGGGCTAACGTAATACTAGTATAATGATTTCAATCGTAATCCATTAGGATTTATTTGATAATATCCGGATAAAAACAAATTTATATTTGCACCTGTGCAATTGGAGGAAGTAACCTGGAACCAACAAAAATCATCTCAACGGCTATGAAAATTCAACATATAACCAATTTAAATACATATGTAATCAATCAAAATCGGGAGCTAATTTACCATCATGAAATGATAACGATCCCTGCATTTATGCTAGGTTCAGGGGAAAGTGATGTTTTATCTTTGTATGACAATATGAAACAAACAGGACAACTTTATTCCTATATGAATGAATGGGACTTACACTATTTTGGATATTCCTTCAACAAAAAGGAGGAAGCCTGGACCATTATCATTGGGCCGTATTTTGATAAGACACCGAATCTAAATAGTTTATCAAGGAACTATCACCTCACAAATACACAAAGTGAAGATTTAAGGCTGATAAGCGATAAAATCTATGTACTAACTGCAGAACAAGCCAGCAGTTATGGAAGTGTCCTTCAGCAGTTTACAAGCATGTTAGAGCAGGAATTGACTCCGATTGTCATTGTTTCTGATAGAAGCAGCACTCCAGTTCATAAGAAGGAAGACCACTTTAACGTGGATGAAGAAGGCGAACTAGTTAAGTTGAGGTATAAGACTGAAAAGGATTTTATGAATGCCGTTGAACGCGGGGATAAAAAGGAGGCTCTAGAACTCATTAATTCTAAAAATATGCTGTTTTCTTTTTCTGAACGTTTTCCAAACCAGCCGTTACGCAGGCTAAAAAATGTTGCCATTATCCTAAATACGCTTCTGCGGACTTCAGCAAGAAACAGTGATGTTCCTGCCATCATGATTCATCGGATCTCGGAAAAATTCGCCTATGAAATTGAAAATGCCAATCAAGTGGAAACCCTGCATCAATTAGAAGACCGCATGATCGAGGAATATTGCGATGTAGTTATATCCAACTCGTTAAGTAATTACACATACATGACACAAAGAGTGATGGAATACATAATCAGTTTTTATAATAAGCAAATCAATAAAGAAGAATTGGCAGCAATGCTATCCACCCATCCGAGCCATCTATCTCGAAAATTTAAAGAAGAAACAAACATGACCTTAACAGCTTTTCAGCAAATGCTGCGAATGAATCAAGCGAAACATCTATTAAAAGCAGAGAATCTATCCGTTGAGGAACTCGCTTTTATGATTGGCTACGATGATCCGTCCTACTTTGCTAGAGTATTTAAAAAAGAAACAGGCAGAACCCCCTCACAGTATCGAGATGGGGAGGATGGGAACTGATTTTTTAGCTTAAAATCGCTCTTTTAAAAAGCTCCCTAAATTTCTCCTTATCTTCGGCTGTAAATGGTTTTGGCCCCTTTGTACGTTTTCCGCTTTTTCGAGCCATTGCACTTAAATAACGCGTTTGTAATAATTGATCAATGTTTTCATTTGTATAGCTATACCCTGTATGGTGAAGAACGGTACACCCTTTTGCTAAACCTAGCGAAGCGAGACCATAATCTTGCGTAACGATGATATCTCCTTTTGCTGCTAACTTCATAATCCGATAATCCGCAGCATCTGCTCCAGAATCAACATAAATGGTTTCTACCCCCGATGGTTGCTCCGCATTAGAAAAATGAGAAAAGCTAGTAACAAGAACAACAGGAATGGCAGCATTCCTACTTTCAGCAATAATAATATCTTTTACCGGACAAGCATCTGCATCAACATAAATTTTCAACTTTATCACTCCTGTAAAGTTATTTTAACTATTACCAGATATATAAATTTTAACATTAGTTTAAGAATTGAATTGTTTCTTGCCTGAGGTAAACCTAACAAATAATAAGAAAATATACAACATAAAGAGAGAGAAGAAAAGTGAAAACACATCATCCAATAAGAAGGATGGTGTGTTTTTTTACATTAAAAACAATAATATCTTTAATCCAAGATAAATTTCTTGACGGTTCTAAAAAGAAAGATGTAATATGGTTACATAAAGTAACTCATGTAATAAAAATAACCAGATAACGAAAATTGCAGATAGATAAATAGAAGAAAAATTCATCAGGGAGTGAACGATATGATTGAAGTAACTGTAAAGCTTAATTTCAAAGGGAAAAATTATCAAACGAATGTCATTGTAGGAAAGAATACTTCTGAAAAGGAGATCTTGCAGTTGGCAAGGGAACAAGTCTCAAGACAATGGACAAATTAATAAGGAAATCAGCTTTGTAGAAAGGGGATTAATCTTTGAATGAAAAGAAAGAAGTTGGAGAAAAAGCTGTAGAGTACGTAAAAGACGGTATGGTAGTCGGACTTGGTACAGGGTCTACCGTATATTATTTCATTTCTAAGCTTGGTCAACTAGTCCAGCAAGGACTTTCCATTAAAGGAGTACCTACTTCAAAGCAGACAGAAAAATTAGCAATAGAACTTGGCATCCCGCTTGTTTCGTTCCATGAGATTGAGCAAATTGATGTAGCGATCGATGGGGCAGATGAAGTGGACACAGAGTTACATCTCATAAAAGGCGGAGGCGGTGCCCTTTTAAGAGAGAAAATTATCGCTGCAGCAGCTAAAACTTTTATTGTCATTGCAGACTCTCATAAAAATGTAAATACATTAGGAACCTTTCCGCTGCCAATCGAAGTGGTCCCGTATGGAGTTGAAATGACAGTCAAACACGTCCGAGAACTTGGTGGCAGACCAGAGATACGACTAGATCAGGGGCATCCTTTTTTAACAGATAACGGTAACAATATTTTGGATACCAGCTTTCAAGAAATTAAGCAGCCAAGAGATTTAGAGAAAAAGCTAAACCTTATACCTGGTGTGGTGGAAAATGGCTTATTTGTTGGAATGGCGGATGCTGTTATTACCGTTGTTGATAACAAACTTGTAACGAAAGCTCGAAGATAGATAGTAGAGAAAATAGATTACGAACATGGGGGAAGAATGATGGAATCAATGACCTTTGTCTTATTTGGAGCAACAGGGGATTTAGCAAAAAGAAAAATTTTCCCAGCTCTATACAACTTATATGTGGATCAAAAATTACCGCAGTCTATATCCATTATTGGACTCGGAAGAGGGGAACTTTCACACTCTGATTTTCAATTAAAAGTAAAAGACTCCATTTTGGAATTTTCACGACGCCTGGAGCATGAGGCTGCTGCTATGGGAGAATTTTTAGAGTACTTCCGCTATAGTAAGTTGGATGTGAACCGTGAAGAAGATTATCAATCATTACTACAGTTAGTGAAGCAGCGTGAAAAGGAACTTCATTTAGACGAAAACCGGATGTTTTATCTTTCGGTTTCACCAGAATTTTTTGACACAATTGCCTTGAACATCAATAACAGTGGACTAGGTAATACATCGGGTTGGAAACGGTTGATCATTGAAAAGCCATTTGGCCATGACCTCCAATCTGCCCGTGAATTAAATGAAAAACTAAGCCGTGCATTTGATGAAGAGGAAATTTATCGAATTGACCATTACTTAGGGAAACCGATGGTTCAAAACCTTGAAGCACTGGCTTTTGCAAACCCCATATTACAGTCGATTTGGAATAAAGAACATATTGCAAATGTCCAAATTACCGCGAGTGAAACGGTTGGGGTAGAAAAAAGAGCTGGATATTACGATCAGGCTGGAGCAATACGTGATATGGTTCAAAACCATATGCTGCAAATGCTGATGATGACAGCTATGGATACACCTAAAGAAATAAACGCAGCAGAAATTAGAAGAGAGAAACGGAAGGTCATGGAGTCACTTCGTCCCGAAATTAAAGAAGATGTTCATTACGATATTGTTCGCGGCCAATACATTTCAGGAGAAGTAAATGGACAGAAAGTTCCAAGCTATAAAGAGGAACCAGGTGTAGCTTCTGCTTCCACTACAGATACCTTTGTGGCTGCTCGATTGTGGTTGGATCATCCATCATGGACCGGGGTTCCCTTTTACATTCGCACAGGAAAAAGAATGAAGGAAAAATCCACACGAATTGTCATTGAATTTAAAAATCATGCTGACCTTTCATATAAAAATAATCAAATGAACCCGAACTTATTAATCATCGAAATCAATCCAGATGAAAATATTTCTTTCCAATTAAACAGTAAAAATCCATTGAATAATGGAAAGGTTGAACCTGTAAGGATTAATTTATCGAATGATCAAATAAGCTTAGGGGTCCCTGAAGCATATGAAAGACTGATTTATGATGCCGTTAATGGAGATTCCACTTTCTTTGCTCATTGGAAGGAAGTTGAATTGTCATGGGAATGGGTCCAGCCAATTCTAGATGCCTTTGAGGAAAATCTAGTACCCCTCAAGGAATATCAATCAGGTTCTTACGGCCCTGCTGCCGCTGATTTATTACTTTTGGAAAATGGCTTTAAATGGTGGCTGGATGAAAAACATCAAGAAAGCAAGGAAAAGGTTCTACACAACTAAGAATATCTAGGAGGAAATAACAAAGATGTCACAAAACATTGAAAATCTATCAGTTTCTACTATTCGAACATTATCCATTGATGCTATTAATGCGGCAAACTCAGGTCATCCTGGTCTCCCGATGGGGGCAGCACCCATGACATATGCATTATGGGCGAAATATCTGAATCATAATCCCGAAAACCCAAAATGGTTTAACCGCGACAGATTTGTTTTATCTGCGGGACATGGATCAAGTTTGCTGTATAGCATGCTCCATTTAGCTGGCTATAATGTCACCATTGATGATTTGAAAAATTTTCGAAAGCTAAATAGCAAAACACCAGGGCATCCTGAATTCGGTCATACAGCTGGTGTAGAGGCAACTACAGGTCCATTAGGGCAAGGAATTGGGAATGCTGTTGGAATGGCGATGGCAGAAGCTCATTTAGCAGCCAAGTTCAATAAAGAAGGACACTCGGTAATTGATCACTACACCTACGCGTTAGTCGGTGATGGCGACTTAATGGAAGGTATTTCCTATGAGGCCATGTCAATGGCAGGGCATATGAAACTTGGGAAGCTAGTTGTTTTATATGATTCAAATGATATCTCACTGGATGGAGAATTAAATGCTTCTTTCTCTGAAAATATTGAGAAAAGAGCAGAATCAGCAAACTGGCACTATTTGAGAGTAGAAGATGGAAATGACCTGGAAGCGATCTCTCATGCAATCGAAGCAGCCAAACAAAAAACAGACCAGCCAAGTTTGATTGAAATCAGAACGATAATTGGATATGGCAGCCCAAAGGTAGCAGGAACCAATAAAGCACATGGTGCGCCACTTGGAGCGGAAGAAGGAAAAGCGACAAAACAAGCCTATAACTGGCTTTATGAAGAAGATTTCTACGTTCCAGAGGAAGTAAAAGCACACTTTGCACAACTAAAGAATAAAGGAATTGACGCTGAGCAAAGCTGGATGAGCTTTTTTGAATCCTATAAGCAAGCATACCCGGAATTAGCTCATCAATTAACAAATGCTATCGATGGAAAAGTACTGATTGATACAAAAGATATATTGACCTTTGATACAGGGAAAGCTGTATCAACAAGGGTTGCTAGCGGAGATGCAATCAACCATTATGTGAAATCTGTGCCAGCAATCTTTGGCGGAAGTGCAGACCTTTCCCATTCTACAATGACAGAAATTAAAGGTGAACAAATGTACGCGGTAGAATCATACGGTGCACGTAATGTTTACTTTGGTGTCCGCGAACACGCAATGGGAGCAGCTGCTAATGGTATGGCCTATCACGGAGGTGTGAAACCTTTTGTAAGTACATTCTTTGTTTTTAATGATTACCTAAGACCATCGATCCGTCTTGCTGCATTATCTAAACTTCCAGTTATTTATGTGTTTACACATGATTCCATTGCAGTAGGTGAGGATGGTCCTACCCATGAACCTGTTGAGCATCTTGCAGCACTTCGTACAATACCTGGACTAACGGTGATAAGACCAACGGATGCAAATGAAACGGCAAGTGCTTGGGCGTATGCTCTTCAGCAAACAGAAGGTCCAGTTGCGTTGATCCTAAGCCGCCAAAACCTACCGGTGTTTAATGAAACAAAAGCAAATCTAGAGAACCTATCTAAAGGAGCTTATGTACTGGAAGAGACAAATTCAAATCCAGATGTCATTTTAATGGCTACTGGTTCCGAAGTGTCCTTGGCTGTGAATGCAAAGACTGAACTTGAAAAAGAAAATATATCGGTCCGTATCGTTTCTATGCCAAGTTGGGAATTGTTTAGTCAGCAATCAGAAGAATATAAAGAAACGATACTCCCTTCTTCTCAATCTAAACGTGTAGCCATTGAAATGGGGATTTCACTTGGATGGGAACGGTTTGTTGGATTTGAAGGGAAAATCTTGTCCATTGAAACATTTGGTGCTTCAGGTGATGGAGCTGCAGTCATGAAGGAATTTGGATTTACTACTGATAATGTAGTGCGTATGGCGAGAAGTGTCTTAAATCATTCTAAGTAGAAGAAGATAAAACAAATTATTTACACCATTGGAGGAGAACATAATGAAGGTAGGACTTATTGGTTTAGGAAAAATGGGATTAAATTTAGGACAAAATTTATTGGATCATCATCACGAAGTGGTAGCATTTGATGTGAATCCGAGTGCAGTCGAAAATATGAAGCAATTTGGAGCAACTGGTGTTTCCAGTTATAAAGAACTCATCCAGTCTTTGGATCATCCAAGAATTATATGGATTATGGTCCCACATGCAGTGGTTGATTCCGTTATCGGTGAAATTTTACCGTTTTTGGAACAAGGAGATATTGTTGTTGAAGCAGGTAATTCTCACTATAAGGAATCGATTCAACGCTATAATGAGTTAAAGGAAATCGGTGTGAGCTTTATGGATGCGGGTACTTCAGGCGGTATGGAAGGGGCTCGGAATGGTGCTTGTTATATGATTGGCGGTGATCCAGAAGCATGGGAAGCAGTACAACCTCTTTTCAAGGATACAGCTGTTGAAAATGGCTTCTTATATGCCGGTAAAGCAGGCAGCGGGCATTTCTTAAAGATGGTTCATAATGGAATCGAATATGCCATGATGGCTGCAATTGGAGAAGGCTTTGAAGTACTGGAAAAAAGTGAATTTGATTTTGATTACGAAAAGGTTGCAAGAGTTTGGAATAATGGTTCCGTTATTCGTTCATGGCTGATGGAATTGACTGAAAATGCTTTTTCAAAATATCCAGATTTGGAAGAAATTAAAGGGATTATGCATTCCTCTGGTGAAGGAAAATGGACTGTAGAGGCAGCATTAGACCTCAAAACAGCAACACCAGTCATTGCAATGTCATTATTAATGCGTTATCGTTCTCTAGAGGATGACACCTTTACAGGTAAAGTTGTAGCGGCTTTACGGAATGAATTTGGTGGACATGCTGTCGAAAAGAACTAAAAATATTATTTATTAAAAATTGGAGGAAAAAGATTATGAAATTTTTTATCGATACTGCAAACCTAGAGGAAATTAAAAAGGCTTATAAAATTGGCGTATTATCAGGTGTTACAACTAACCCTTCATTGGTTGCTAAAGAAGGCGTGAAATTCGAAGATCGTATTGCAGAAATCTTAAATGCCGTTCCAGAGGTTGAGTCAGTTTCTGCCGAAGTAACGCCAAATGCTTTAACGGCTGAGCAAATGATTGCGGAAGCAGACGAGCTTATTAAAATTAACGGTGGTGATAAGAATATTACCATCAAAGTTCCAATGACACTTGATGGACTAGAGACTTGCCGCTATTTAACTAAAAAAGGTGTTAAAACCAATGTTACCTTGATATTTAGTGTCAATCAGGCATTGCTTGCTGCACGTGCAGGAGCTACTTATGTTTCGCCATTCTTAGGACGTTTGGATGATATTAATGAAGATGGTGTAGAACTTGTAGCAAAAATTGCTCAGATGTTCCGTGTTCAAAATCTAGATTCACAAATCATTGCAGCATCTGTTCGTCATCCTGATCATGTTACCCGTGTGGCGTTGGCTGGAGCTCATATTGCAACGATTCCATTTAAGGTCATTGAGCAATTATCAAAGCATCCGTTAACAGACCAAGGACTTGAAAAATTTGCAGCTGACTGGAAAACAGTCTAAAACTTACTAAAAACTAAAGGGCGTTATCTCTTATCTTTGCCGGGATAGGAAATAACGCCCTTTCACATTATTTAACTAGGGAAGAGGAGAACGTAATGGCTATTACTTTGGATTATTCTAATGCTTTATCTTTCATGCAGCAGCATGAAGTGGATTATTTAAGTGAATTTGTGAAAACTGCGCATGACATGCTTCACGAGAAAAAAGGTCCCGGATCCGACTATCTTGGATGGGTCGATTTACCACATAACTATGATAAAGAAGAGTTTTCAAGAATTAAGGCGGCTTCTGAAAGAATTCGGAGTAATTCAGATGCATTAATCGTAATCGGTATTGGTGGCTCTTATCTTGGCGCTAGAGCTGCCATTGAAGCTCTATCTCATACATTTCATAACCAATTGGATGACAAAACAGAAATTTATTTTGCTGGGCAAAATATCAGTGCTACATATATCTCGCATTTATTTGATGTGTTAAAAGACAAGGATATTTCAGTCAATGTGATTTCAAAGTCAGGTACAACAACAGAGCCTGCCATTGCATTCCGTATTTTCCGTGACTATTTAGAGAAAAAGTATGGAAAAGAAGAAGCGAAGAAACGTATTTATGCCACAACGGACCGTGCTAAGGGAGCATTAAAAACACTTGCTGATGAAGAAGGATATGAAACTTTTGTTATTCCTGATGATGTTGGAGGCAGGTACTCTGTCTTAACCGCAGTAGGATTATTACCAATTGCAACTGCTGGGTTAGATATTGATAACATGATGGCAGGCGCCGCAGCAGCTGCTGATAAGTATAGTAACCCAAACCTGGCAGAAAACCAAAGTTATCAGTACGCGGCAGTTAGAAATGCTCTTTATCGTAAAGGAAAATCAATTGAACTATTGGTAAACTTTGAGCCTTCCCTTCATTATGTATCGGAATGGTGGAAACAGTTATTTGGTGAAAGTGAAGGTAAAGATCAAAAAGGTCTCTATCCTGCTTCTGTCGATTTCACTACAGATCTTCATTCGATGGGACAATATGTCCAAGAAGGACGCCGTGACCTGATAGAGACAGTTGTATCTATAAAAGAGCCAAAATTAGACATCACTCTTGGGAAAGAAGATGCAGACCTGGATGGATTAAATTATCTAGCTGGGAAAACAATGGACTATGTGAATAAGAATGCTGCTCAAGGAACGGTTTTAGCTCATGTAGATGGAGGAGTTCCAAACCTATCTGTCGAGCTGGACCAATTAAATGAGTATACCTTCGGTGAAATGGTTTATTTCTTTGAGAAAGCGTGTGGAATCAGCGGCTTATTAATGGGAGTTAATCCTTTTGACCAGCCAGGTGTAGAAGCATATAAGAAAAACATGTTTGCACTCCTTGGTAAGCCAGGATATGAAGAGGAAAGAGAAGAATTACAAAAGCGAATATCTATTAGTAAATAAATTTGATTAACTCGTGCGGATATCGAATACCAAACATTAAATATCACACCAAAAAGCAGTCCAATTCGCAAATTGAACTGCTTTTTGGTTGATACGACAGGATTTTAAAGTGTTATATGCGAATTCATAGGTTAATGGGCATTACTACTCAAGATATTGGGGGTAATATTTAACGTCATTAATGTGTTGAATACTACGCCCTGGTACTATATATAAGGTCATTTTAGTTCAATAAAATAAAAGGTTATTGACAAAAGAGTTTTTAAGTATTATTATTATCTCGTATTAAAGATAATTTAATTCGAGATAATATAATTCAATATTTTTTAGGGAGGTAAAAATAATGGAGGGGAAATGCAATAATCTGGCCTTTCTACTATTAATGTAAACATCGAAAGTAATTCATAATCAAATATGTGAAGAAAATGCAAAGAACAAGCTTGGTATTACGGAATTCTGTTTAAACTTTCATTTTTTTTAATATAATATCTCGAATTCGAGATAAATAATACTTAGGAGGATTTAAGGATGATAAACATTGGTTTATTAATCATTCGTTTGGTAATTGGTTTACTATTTGTGGGTCACGGTGCTCAAAAATTGTTTGGATGGTTCGGTGGCTATGGATTGAAAGGAACTGGTGGATGGTTTGAATCCATTGGGATAATACCAGGAGTAACTATGGCTCTTTTCGCAGGGTTAGCAGAACTTATTGGGGGACTTTTGTTTGCTTTAGGACTATTAACCCCACTCGCAGGAATAATAATTGCAGGGACTATGGCAATGGCGATTGTGAAAGTTCATGCTCCTAACGGATTATGGTCAACAGCAAATGGTTATGAATACAACTTAACTTTGCTTTCTGTTGCTATTGGTATAGCTCTAATCGGTCCTGGTCAATATGCTTTAGATTCATTTTTATTCTAAAATATCCGGTCTTTTATGGCACTTTTACTATTCCAGGCGATCTTTAATTTCGAACAAAAGAATTAAATTAATATAATGACAGGAGTGATTAGTATATGAAACTTTTAGGACTACATCATGTATCCATTTTATCAGGGAAAGCGGAAAAAAATTATGAATTTTATACAAAAATTTTAGGAATGAGATTGGTGAAGAAAACTGTAAACCAGGATAATACAGAATCTTATCATCTTTTCTATGCTGACGCTGAAGGAACCCCAGGAACTGAAGTCACGTTCTTTGACATTCCTCATCTTGGGCAAACATACAGGGGAACTTCAGATATTTCTACTGTATCACTAAGGGTTAGAAACTCGGATTCATTGTTATTTTGGAAAGAACGATTTAAACAATCTGGGGTTGAACATGATGAGATTCAAAAAAGAGCAAATCGTGATACCTTGGCTTTTAGAGATTTCGAGGGGACACGTTTAATCCTAGTAGCCGATAATGACGAAAAAGGTGTTAGAGCAGGAGTTCCCTGGCAAAGGGATGACATTCCAGTGGAACATGCCATTATTGGTTTAGGACCTGTAACACTAACAGTGGCAATTGCAGAACCAACTATCGGTGTTTTAACAGAAGTGATGGGTTTTCGCTTTGGCGGTTCTTATCCTTCACTTGGAGGAGATTATCCAGATATATTGATTTATGCAACTGGAGAAGGCGGCAGCGGTGCGGAAGTTCATATTGAAACAAGACCTGACTTGCCAAGAGCCCGCTTAGGTCGTGGTGGTGTTCACCATGTTGCCTTCCGTGTTCCGAATGAGGAAGAATATAACCAATGGGCAGAGCGTTTGCAAGAACACGGGATGCCGAATTCTGGGAAAGTGGAACGGTATTACTTCAAGGCATTATATTTCAGAGAACCCAATGGCATCTTATTTGAATTATCTACGGATACCCCGGGATTTGCGACAGATGAACCAATGGAAACAATGGGAGAAAAACTATCACTTCCATCATTTTTGGAACCCAATCGAAAAGAGATCGAAGAAAAATTACGACCATTAAACTTAAATTAAAACTTGGAGGAGTATATCATGAACCATTTAAAAGGAATACACCATGTAACAGCTATTACAAGCAGTGCAGAAAAGAACTATGAATTTTTCACTTATGTTTTAGGTATGCGTTTAGTAAAAAAAACAGTCAATCAAGATGATATTCAAACCTATCATTTATTCTTTGCCGATGATAAAGGCAGCGCAGGCACAGACATGACATTCTTTGACTTCCCCGGCATTCCAAAAGGCGTACATGGTACAAATGAGATTTCAAAGACATCGTTCCGTGTACCAAGTGATGCTGCGTTAGACTATTGGGCAAAACGTTTTGATCGTTTAGAAGTCAAACATACTGGAATCAAAGAACAATTTGGCAAGAAAACACTCTCTTTCGTTGATTTTGATGATCAACAATATCAATTGATTTCAGATGAATTCAACAAAGGGGTGGAATCCGGTACACCTTGGCAGAAAGGTCCAATTCCATTAGAATATGCCATTACTGGTTTAGGACCTGTTTTTGTTCGAATAGCAAATTTTGATTACTTTAAAGAAATGATGGAAAAAGTTTTACTATTTAAAGAGACAGATAAAGCAGGTTCATTCCACTTATTTGAAGTGGGAGAAGGCGGGAATGGTGCCTCGGTCATTGTAGAATATAATGCGGTTCTTCCTGAAGCCCAGCAAGGTTTTGGTACGGTTCACCATGCGGCATTACGTGTAGAGAATCGTACTGTTTTAGAAGAATGGATTGAACGAATGAATGGCTTTGGATTCCATACATCCGGCTATGTAAATCGTCACTTTTTTGAGTCATTGTACGTAAGGGTTGCACCGCAAATTTTATTTGAGTTCGCTACAGATGGTCCTGGCTTTATGGGAGATGAGCCATATGAAACGCTGGGGGAAAAATTATCCTTACCCCCATTCTTAGAGCCTAAACGTGAAGAAATCGAAAAATTAGTTCGCCCCATTGATACAGTAAGAAGCACAAAGGAATTCAGCAAAGAATAAAAGGAAAGGCTGTGTTATTATCAATTGTTGATTTTAGTGTAGGTATGAGAACTTATAGGCGGAGAATTTCCTGCTAATGTATATAGAGGAAGCTTAAGAAGCAGATATAAGCGGAGATATTCCGATTAACTGCTTTAAATAAGACAAAATCTAAAGATTTGGCTAATATAAACAGAAAAACTTCCCTTATTTTTAAGGAAATATGTGTATTTCCCAATTTAGCCGGAATTTTACCGTTTATTTTTCAAACACAGTGAAATCAACATTCATTTATAACAGAGCTAAAGGAAAAATAGTAAACTTATTCAACCACAACATGATGACTTTTAAAGGAGAGAGGTAGAAATGAATAGCAAAATCATGAAAATTCAAAAATTAGGATTTCCGTGGAAGACAGATGATCCGTTCCTTATGACCGTACATCATAAAGATGCGTATCCTTCAGGAAATGACCAGCAGGGTCCAAACGTTTCATTGGAAGGCAGAAATCTTGGCGAGGATTTTACGCTTCGTGATGGTTTTAGAATGTATCATGGCAAAACGGTTCCGGGATTTCCTGTACATCCCCACAGAGGCTTTGAAACGGTAACCGTCGTTCTTGAAGGTCTTATTGATCATTTTGATTCATATGGGTCCGTAGGACGATTTGGGAATGGAGATGTTCAGTGGATGACAGCAGGAAAGGGCGCACAGCATACTGAAATGTTTCCTCTCGTCCACCAGGACAAAGGCAATCCACTTGAATTCTTTCAGATTTGGCTGAATCTAGCTGCAAAAAATAAATTTGCTGATCCTGAGTATAAAATGTTATGGGCAGAAGATATACCGGAAGTACAATTGGCTGCTGCTAATGGACAGAAAACGACCGTAAGACTAGTTGCCGGAAGTATGAAGGGCAAGTCTAGTTTAGAACCAAACTCTGCTTCTTGGGCAAACGATAAAAATCATCATGTGGGTATTTACGTTATCCATATGGAGCCGGATGCAGTATTCACCCTGCCGTCAGTTTCAGCGACAATGATGAGAAATATTTACTATTATCAAGGAGATAAACTAAATATAGACGAAAAAGCGATTGAAACGTACCACCGTGTAAAGCTTGCCGGTGATCAGGAAATCACGATTACTAATGGATCATCCGATAGTTATATGCTGCTCCTAGAGGGTGAGCCGATACAAGAACCTGTCGTATCCTATAGACCGTTTGTAATGAATACTGAGCAGGAAATTCGCGATGCATTTAAGGATTATCAAGCTACACAATTTGGAGGCTGGCCGTGGGACCGTCCTGATCCTGTAAATAAGCGTGAATCAGGAAGATTCGCACGCCATGCGGATGGAAGAGTTGAAAAAAGGTAACAAACTTGTCCATTTTTACACATTTAATGAGATCGATCGTCTCCAACTCCCTCCCAACACCTTCTAAACAAACAGAGCATCAGCTTTGTTTGGAGTGTCGTGAAAAGGAAGACATTCCATTCAGTGTGGCAGGGCACTTTGTCGTTTGTTAATTCATATACCATTTTCTCAGTGATTTTAGCTGTGAATTCGAAAGTTATAATTCAAAACCGCACCGGTCTTAGATAGGGGTGCTTTTTTTATGCAGGAAGAACTATTTCAATTAAAAAAGGAGAAAAGCCATTTAAAAGTGGCTTTTCTCCTTTTATTAATATTAAGCTATATTTTCCATTCTAATCATGAATTTTAAGTCTTCATTACTAACGTTTAATAATCTTTCTAGCACAGCCAGCTTAGCGTTAGCTTCCTTGACTTCAAATCCATTAATAAGATTTTCTCTTTTTATGGTACTTATCATATCTGAGACAACTTGCTTAAAAGTTTGTGAATCAACCAATAGATAATGAATTAATTCTATCGCTGCTTCTATTTCTTGTTTGTTTTTAATGGCAAATATACTTTGGAGATCAGACTCTAATACAAAAAGAGATTGTAAATCCTCTGAAACTCTTATAATAACGTAACTTGTTTTATTTCCATAATACTCATTATCCCTAATCCGAATTAGATCGAGTCCAATCATAAATTCATAAAAAGGAGCGTTCTTATCAAGTAAATGAAATTCCTTAATGTTAATATTTGATTTTTCTTCTATAAATATTTCTTTTTCAAATCTAGTTTGAATTACTTTTGATTCTAACATATTCATTTTCCATACCTCATTTCTAAAATAGTATTATATAAAAAGTAACATGTATACTTTTAGTAACCTAAATACATTATAGTAAACATGAATAAATAAATCAATTAAAGTTGCGTGAGATTTTGTTGGAAATGCTCACGACTATTTTTTAAAACACCGATTTTGTTTTAAAGATCAACGGATCAACAAGGAAAAACATTCATAAAGGGAATTTATTGTAATTTGATCATTTGCAGTTGACTTATGGAGAGGATGATATATAATAAAATTATCTCTAATTCGAGATATTATAATTGAAGATAAATAACTTTGAGGTAAATGGGAAATTTATTTAAAATCAGTCGAACTGACTAAAACATAAAGGGAGGGTTAATAATGGTAACTTTATATATTACGCCTAGTTGTACTTCATGCCGAAAAGCGAAAGCTTGGTTTGATGAATATCATATTCCTTACAAAGAAAGAAATATCCTTTCTGAAAAGCTTACATTGGATGAGATTAAGAATATCCTTCACTTTACAGAAGATGGTACCGATGAAATTATCTCAACTAAGTCAAAAGCTTATCAGAAGCTAAATATTAATATTGATTCTCTATCACTTCGCGAATTGTATAAAATTATTGAACAAAATCCTGGGCTATTAAGGAGACCCTTAATCCTTGATGAAAAAAGATTGCAGGTTGGGTTTAATGAAGAAGAGATACGTAGCTTTTTGCCGCGTAATATGCGGATATTCCAACTTGATGAAGACCATAGCTATATTGAAGAAGCTCAATAGAGCAAAAATGGTACGACCTATATTATAAACAGGTATTGACAATATCTCGAATTCAAAATATATTGTTTAAGGATATTTAATCAGGAGGTGTAAACATGGAAAGGAAATGTACAAACCAGCCATTTTTGCTGTTAATGCAAACCTCAAAAGCCATTCAGGAACGAATAAGAGATGAAATGTCCAAAAATAAACTTAGCATTACAGAGTTTTCTGTTTTAGAGGTACTTTTCTACCAAGGAAAACAAACCATTCAGCAGATTGGAAATAGAATCTTGATCACTAGCGGATCGATGACGTATGTTATAGATAAACTTGAACAAAAAGGAGTCATAAAAAGAAATGACTGTAGAGAAGACAGGCGGGTTATTCATATAACATTAACGGCAGAAGGAATGGAAATGATGGAAAACATCATGCCGAAGTATCAAGAAATGGTTGATTCCTTTTTTGGGGATTTAACAGATGATGAATCACAGTTGTTGGTCAATTCTTTAAAAAAGGTTAGTAATAGAGTGTAATCGTATATTTTTTTACTTAGTATCTCGAAATCGAGATAATTAGAAAACAGGAGGATATATATAATGATAAGTATTGGATTATTAATTATTAGGTTAGTGATTGGTTTGTCATTCATGGCTCACGGTACACAAAAATTATTTGGCTGGTTTGGTGGCTATGGCTTGAAGGGTACGGGAGGCTGGATGGAATCCCTCGGATTGAAACCAGGTGTGATGATGGCTCTCTTGGCAGGATTAGCAGAATTAATTGGTGGATTATTGTTTACATTAGGACTTCTTACTCCCCTTGCAGAAATTATGATCGCTGCTACAATGATAATGGCAATTGTTAAGGTTCATGCTCCCAATGGCTATTGGGCAACACAAAATGGATACGAACATAACCTGACAATATTAGCAGTGGTAATTGGGTTAGCATTAATTGGGCCTGGGCAATATGCTTTGGATGCATTTTTATTCTAAATTATCTCGAATTAAAGAATCTCGATTAATAGGTATCATCAATAAAATAAACAATTAATAGACATCATAATTTAAAAGGAGTGTTTCAAGTGAGTAAGAAAACAATGGGCATTCATCATATCACTGCTATTGTAGGCCATCCACAAGAGAATGTTGATTTTTATGCGGGTGTTTTAGGGTTACGCTTAGTAAAACAAACGGTAAACTTTGATGACCCTGGCACGTATCATCTCTATTTCGGAGATGAGGGTGGAAGACCTGGAACTATCATCACATTCTTCCCTTGGGCTGGAGCCCGCCCGGGAACAATCGGTGGTGGTCAAGTAGGAGTTACCTCATATGTTGTTCCTAAAGGTGCCATGGGATTTTGGGAGAATAGATTAGAAAAGTTCAAAGTGCCTTTTTCAAAAGTGGAACGATTCGGCGAGGAATATTTACAATTCGATGATCCACATGGTCTTCACCTTGAAATTGTTGAAAGAGATGAAGGCGAAGTTAATACTTGGAACTTTAGCGGGGTAACACCAGATGTTGCCATCAAAGGATTTGGCGGAGCTACCCTTTTTTCAACTCAGCCTAATAAAACGGGGGATTTGCTAGAAAAAGTTATGGGGCTTGAATTTGTAGGTAAAGAAGGAGATTTCGCCCGTTATCGTTCTTCAGCAGAAATCGGAAATGTCATTGACCTAAAATTAACATCAATTGGACGTGGACGAATGGGTGTGGGAACCGTACACCACATTGCTTGGCGTGCTAGTGATGACCAGGATCAATTGGAATGGCAAAAGTATGTAGCAGCCAATGGTTATGGTGTCACTCCAGTACAGGATCGAAATTACTTTAATGCCATTTATTTTAGAGAACACGGTGAAATCTTATTTGAAATTGCAACAGATCCTCCAGGCTTTGCCCATGATGAATCCGTAGCGACAATGGGAGAAAAATTAATGCTGCCTGCACAGTATGAAACACATAGAGAACAAATTGAACGCGGGTTGCTGCCATTTCAAGTAAGAGAATTAGATTGATTTTACGAAAAGGAATGATTTCTTTGCTATCAATTGATCCAGCTTCATTGTCTGAAAGAGAAAATTATAAATTTCTAATCGGCAGTATTATTCCAAGACCGATAGCGTTTGTTACCACCCTTTCGAAGGATGGAATTATAAATGGCGCACCTTTTAGTTATTTTAATATTGTTTCCTCAAATCCTCCGATGATTTCTTTATCGATTCAGCGAAGAGAGGGGCAGCGAAAGGATACAGCGAGAAATATTATCGATTCAAAGGAATTTGTGATTCACATCGTAGATGAACAAAATGTTGAAAAGATCAATCAAACAGCGGCAAGTCTACCTCCTCACCAAAGTGAAATAGAACTTGCTCAACTAACGCCAGTTGAAAGTGTAAAAGTTTCTGCCCCTGGTGTAAAAGAAGCCAAAATTCGAATGGAATGTACTTTGGAGCATTCTCTTGAATTAGGCGGTGTGGATTCACCAGGGTGTGACCTTTTTATAGGGAGAATTGTTCAGTTTCATATTGAAAATGACATATATGAAAAAGGAAGAATTGATCCTAGGGGATTAGCAGCAGTGAGCCGATTGGCTGGGAATAATTACGCAAAAGTCGGTGAGATTTTTGAAATAGAGCGACCTAATTAAATCACTATGTGATCACTTCTAAGATTTCAACATCCAAGTATTTTATGACGAAATAATATAACTTAAAGGGGAAATAGAAAATGTTAAAAAATGAAATTGGAGCACTTATATTACGAATTACATTAGGAGCAATATTTTTTATCCATGGAGTTGTGAAGTTTCAAGGTGGAATTGAAAATACAGCAGGCTGGTTTGAAAGTCTTGGCTTACCAGGAGTTACAGCTTATGGAGTTGCATTACTTGAAATTATTGGGGGTATCCTATTAATCATTGGATTTGCAACAAGACTAGTATCGGCTTTGTTTGCATTATTAATGATCGGAGCAACAGTTAAAGTTAAACTTGCAATTGGTTTATTAGGGAACGGTCAAATGGCAGGATATGAGTTAGATTTAGCTTTTTTAGCAATAGCAGTTTACCTTGTAATCAATGGAAGCAAGCTATTATCAGTTAGTCAGTTGATTTTTCATAAAGATTCAAATGAGTTAAAAAAAGCCGCTTAATAGTAGTGAATGAAGATTTTAGAGGAAAGAAATAATAGGAGGTGTTACAAATGGGTTTCTTGTCTAGATTATTTGGAAATACAACTGAAAAGGAGGAAGAAAAAGTGACAAATGTAAAATTAGCGGTGATCTATTACAGCATGGGTGGAACAAACTATCAATTATCAAAATGGGCAGAAGAAGGTGCAAAGGAAGCTGGTGCTGAAGTAAAAGTATTAAAAGTACCTGAGCTTGCTCCACAATCAGCTATCGAAGGGAATCCCGTTTGGAAAGCACATGTAGATGCAACAAAAGATGTCCCTGAGGTTAAATTGGATGACCTAGAATGGGCAGATGCGATTATTTTCAGTGTGCCTACTCGATTTGGTAACATGCCAGCACAAATGAAACAATTCCTAGATACAACTGGCGGTCTCTGGTTTAATGGAAAGCTAATGAATAAAGTTGTAAGTGCAATGACTTCCGCACAAAACCCTCACGGCGGTCAAGAGGCAACTATTTTATCACTTTATACATCCATGTATCATTGGGGTGCAATCGTTGCTGCTCCTGGTTATACTGATCCAGTAACATTCGGAGCTGGCGGTAACCCTTATGGAACAAGTGTTACAGTTGGTCAGGACGGTAAAATGATTGAGGATGTTCAAGCTGCTGTAAAACATCAAGCGAAGCGTACAGTAACAGTTGCAGAATGGGTAAAAAAAGCGAATCAATAAAATCTTTATCATTATAAAAGCTAATCGAAGCCATTCGATTAGTTTTTTAATTACATAAAAAAACATTAAAAATCTAAAGAATATTAATGACAACCCAAAGAAATAATAGGTAGGAAATTATGTTTGAAACTTTGTTTACTTTTATAAATTTTTTACAATAAAGGAGAAGAACGATGACTAAACAGGAACCTTTATTTACGTCCTCTGCAACAGCTGTTGGGGGTAGACATGGAAGAGTGGAATCGGCTGAGGGTAATATTAAAATGGACTTAGCCATGCCAGGGACACCAAGAGCAAAAGAATTACCAAATGCCACAAATCCTGAACAATTGTTTGCTTGTGGTTACTCTGCTTGTTTTGATGGGGCTTTACAAAACATAGCGAGGCGAGAGCGTGTCAAATTTGATTCTGAAGTAACGGCAAATGTAAGTTTCTTAAAAGATGAAGAAGATCAAGGATTTAAAATTGCTGTAACGTTACAAGTGAAAGGACATGGGATTGAAAAAGGAAAATTAGAAGATCTTGTACAAAAGGCACACGAATTCTGTCCCTACTCAAAAGCAACAAGAGGGAATATTGATATTACTTTAGAGGTTGTAGAATAAGACTTTTCTGCTGTTCAATCTGCCGTTAAGCATCAGGCAAAAGGTACTGTTACTGTTGCAGAATAGGTGAAGAACAAGAACGGGAATAGTTAAGAGATAGAAAGTGCTAATCGATAAGATGTTTTTTGGAAGGATGTTTTTTATGGAAAAAAAACTGATGAATCTACTTACTGCTTTATGTTTGGTTTCCTTGCCATTTTTATTTAAAGGGCCAAAAATGCGAGAAAATCTTGTTATTTTCTTCTCAAAAGGAGTAATTGCAACTCTGATTGATGCTTATGTGGTTGGTACCAAAAAACTTGAATATCCTGTTCGCCCTTTTCCTAAAATTTTCAAAACAAATATTATTTATGACATGCTTTTTTTTCCGCTTTTAAGTGTCATCTGGGTGAAAATTTCTTATAACGATCAATTAGGAAAAATACTTTTGAAAAGTTTACTTTTTAGTGTTCCTATGAGTATCGGTCAATGGTACTTTGAAAAGAATTCTAGGTTATTCAAATGGAAAAAATGGACACCCTTTCATACGTTTGCAAGTGTAAATTTTACTTTGTTTACGATAAGAGGTTTAGTTGGGTTTATAAAAAAAATAGATAAGATAAAGAGTGCATAAATTTATAGATGCTTCCAATGATGAAGAAGTCCGGTTTTTACAGCTATGGTTTTCACCAAATGAAAAAAAGTTAACACCATCCTATGAAGATATCTCATGTGATGTTGAACAATTAGAAAATAACTTATTACCTGTAATCTCCCATACTGCCTACGAAGGGGTGGCCGGAATTCATCAAGATTTAACCCTATATTTACAGTTAGACGGTAATAAGAAGCAGAAAGATTTACATCTTTACTATTGAAGGAGAATTTTTTATTAATTAGGATTCTATTTTACAATCCAAGGATGCGGCACGGATTACAGACATTCATGAAATTACGATTCAGGGAAATCAAGATAGTTTCTTTTTATGTACCTGGAGGTGGATTTTAATGTTAATGATTCGTCACTCTATTGGCAGCCGATTGCTGTAAAAAACTACTAATTACCGTTTTGAAAAGCAAGACGATCGTTGGCTAATCTCCTTATCTGTTGATGAAGAAACGGCGTCTACAGTTCTAGATTTTCAGGATGAGTTAAATATATTTGAAGCAAAGGAAAAAGAAAAGACTTGGTATTACTCCTCTAATTCACAAATATACTTTCAACCTCAGGAAAATCAATTGGTGATAGTTGCATAAAACAGTCTATCCAATATAATCTTAACCCTATTAAGTTGAGATAATTTGTTAAAAAAGTCGACTCTTATTCCTTACTAATGGAAGGAGGAATCGGCTTTTTTATATTCGGCTAGAGTATCGAGCAACCATTTCAAATTTATGTTTAGTATCTACCCAAGGAAATATCTACTAAGAGTGTTTGATTGACAAGAATACTAGATTAATATATTATTAATTCGAGATATATGATTTAAAAATAATAAAATCAAAGATAAAAAGGAGAATTATATAAATGAATGTTTTAGTAGTTAAAGCAAACAATCGTCCCGCTTCAGAGGCTGTATCAAGTAAAATATATGAAACTTTTATGGAGAACTTAAAAGGTGTCAATGTAACAACTTTCGATGTTTTCGCTGAAGATATGCCTTACTTTGGCCAAGAATTATTTAACGCTTTCGGTAAAGTTGAATCAGGTGAAGAAATGACGGATCTAGAAAAACGTCTTCTTGCTGCAAAACAAAAAGCAATGGATGCTCTTACAGCAGCTGATTTAGTTGTATTCGCATTCCCATTATGGAACTTAACCATCCCAGCACCATTACAAACATTCATTGATTATGTATACCAAGCTGGTTTTACATTTAAATACGATGAAAATGGTCAAGCAGTACAATTAATGACACACAAAAAAGCGATTATCCTAAGTGCACGCGGCGGCGTTTATTCAACTCCGGAAGCAGCACCAATGGAAATGTCTGCAACTTATATTAAAAACGTAGTTGGCGGCGTATTCGGTATGGAAATCATTGACGAAGTTATTATTGAAGGTCATGCTGCAATGCCAGCTCAAGCTGAAACGATTATTGCTGAAGGATTAGAAAAAGTAAAAGAAGCTGCAAAGAAACTATCACCAGTAGCAGTATAATAATGAAGTAAACCAAAAGAAAGGCGCTTGGATATCCCAGCGCCTTTCTTTTTCTCTCTTACTCGAAGTGTCGATTAATATTTTGACATGTTTTGAGAAGAGCACTAATCAGCTTTTCTTCATTCCCATAAAAACGTGTAGATGGGAGCGGAATGGAGACTGCACTCCGATTGCCCAATCGATCTACTACGACCGCCCCGGCTGCACATATTCCTTCGATATGCTCTTCCCTTGAAAAAGCAACCCCTTCGCTTCGGACCGTTTCTAATTCCTTTAACAGTTCATCCCGATTCGTAATAGTTTTATCCGTATACCATTTTAGCTCTTTCGGCAGCAGGTTTTCAACTTCAGTTAAAGGCAGTGAAGCGAGAATAGCTTTTCCATTTGCTGTGCAATGCAATGGAAAAGAAGCACCAGGCTGTGAAGTTGCTTGTAATGGATGTGGCGCAATAATTTGATCAACAAAGAGCACTTTTCCGTTATCTAATACTGATAGGTCGACAGTTTCGTTCACTATAGTAGAAAGCTGGATTAAAAATGGTCTAATTTCTTCTCTTAAATCACTATGTACAGCGCCAGCAAGCCTTGCAATCTCAGGACCAAGGCGGAAGCCCCCATTAGCAGAAGCTGTTGTAACCAGGTTTTCCTGCTCGAGTGCAGCTACAATTCTTTGGACGGTAGACCTAGCTAGGTCTACTTCTTTCGCTATCTGTGAAAGACTTAATCCTTTTGGATGCTCTCTAAGCAATCTCAGTATTTTAGCTGCACGCGATATTACTTGGATACTAGATGTTTTATTTTGGTCTTGATTATTGCTCAAGAAAAATCCTCCTTCTCCTTATACCTATTCCATTATTTTTAGCTGAGAAAATTCACACAGACATCAAAGATTATTATTAATTATAGCAAATAATTAGGAAAGAATAATTGACGAAAACATTGAAAGTTATTATACTGAAATTAATCGTAATACGATACAGGTGTATCATGATGTGGTTAAAATAAAATAGGTAGTGTTAATATAAAAAGAGAATGTGAAATTTTTTTCTTATGAGGGGAGAACGGTCAGGATGAAGAGGGAATTCGGGTTTGCTATTGTCGGAACTGGGCTTATTAGTACCACGCATTATGAGCAAATTTCAGCGATTGAAGGAGCAAAAGTGGTTGCTGTGTACTCCCGTAAGGAAGAAAAAGCAAAATCACTTGCGGATAAGGCCGGTGCAGATTGGTATACCGATTATCATGAATTGCTAAAGAGAAAAGATATTGATATTGTATCGATTATTACTCCAAGCGGCACTCATGCTGACATGGCGATAGAGGCTGCTCGGGCAGGAAAGCATGTAATTGTTGAAAAGCCAATGGATATTTCCCTTGAGAAAGCTCAGCAAATGATTGATGTATGCCGTGAACAACAAGTTAAATTAAGTGTTATTTCACAACATCGCTTTGATGCTTCAGCTGTGAAGATTAAAGATGATATTGATTCAGGACGATTTGGAAAAATGGTCCTTGGCCAAGCCTCTGTGAATTGGTACCGGCCTCAAAGCTACTATGATACTAGTAAATGGCGGGGAACAATAAAAATGGATGGAGGCGGCGTATTAATCAATCAGGCCATTCATACCATCGATTTATTTCAGTATTTCATGGGAGAGGTCGAAAGTGTATACGCACATACCGCCATATTAGCTTATGAAGGAATTGAAGTGGAGGATGTGGCTGTTGCCACGGTGAAATTTAAAAATGGCGGGTTAGGAACCATTGTTGGAACTACAGCTGCTTATCCAGGCCTGTCAGCCCGCTTAGAGATTATCGGAACAAATGGTACAGCAGTGATTGAGAATGATCAATTACTGAAGCATTATCTACGAAATCCAAATAATGAAAGTGAAGCTATCAACTTAGCTAATATTCAACATCATCATGGGGCAGACCAAGACCATGCGTCTATTAACCCTGCAGCACTTGATGGTGCCTCACATCGTTTACAGTTTATCGATATGATTAATGCCATTCAGGAAGATAGAGAACCGCTTGTGAATGGTGAAGAAGGATTAAAACCACTAAAAATTATTTTAGCTATTTATCAATCTGCACGGACAGGACAACCTATACAGATAGAGGGTTTTTAACAGTAAATAGAAAAAGTAATAGAAACAGTAATAGAAACAGCAAAGAAAATTATGGACGGTAGCAGTTTAATCATAATGAAATAAGTAAAATTTGATAAAAATAAGGAGCATGGGAATCATGCTCCTTATTTTAATTAGAAAGAAAGGTGTTTACAGTGACAAACAATTTATATGAAAAAGGAAATTTGAAGAATCTTAGTAAACTTCAAGAATTAGCGCCAGAACAGCTGCAAGCTTTCTCGGAATTTAATACAGCAGTTATGACTGAAGGAGCCCTTAGTAAAAAAGAAAAGGAAATTATAGCGGTTGCAATTGCCCATGTAACGGAATGCCCTTATTGCATTGATTCACATACACGTCGTGCAAAAGCAGAAGGAGCGTCACTAGAAGAACTAGTAGAAGCGGTCTTTGTAGTAGCGGGAGTAGAAGCCGGTGGAGTTGTCACTCATAGTACTCATATACATAATGCGATGGATTCCGATGCAGATGATTCACTGTATAGACGCTCAAATCTAAAAAAACTAGGTCAACTAAATAAATTTGCCCCAGAAGGCTTTAAAGGTTACTCAATGTTTAGTAGAACAGCAATGAAGGACGGCAAGTTGGGTGGAAAGTTTAAAGAGATTATTGCTGTGGCTGTTGCTCATGCTACGCAATGCCCATATTGTATAGATGTCCATACGAAAAATGCCGTGAAGCTTGGATGTACAAATGAAGAGCTTGCAGAAGCCGTAATGGTTACTTCCGCATTGCTTGCAGGAGGGGCTTATGCTCATATCGCGAATTTAATTCAGAGCTATGGTGATTAATATAATATACAGTTAAAAACCTCTCCATTAATTAGAGAGGTTTTTTAATTTACAACCATTTTTCTGCCCATTCTTCTAGAGATTTGAGCGATCGTCCAAGTTCTGTCCCTTTTTTGGTTAAAGAATATTCGGTCCGTACCGGACGGTCTGCAATGACATTTCTTAACACAATCCCATTTTCCTCGAGCTCTTTCATGCGTTCATTTAATACTCTTTTACTTAAGTCTGGAATAAAGGAATGGATTTCACTAAATCTTTTAGGTTCCTCCATTAATGTGTGAATAACAAGTCCCACCCATTTTTTTCCTACTATATGATAGCATTCTTCAACTTTGCTGCATAATTTATTTTCTGTATCCATATATAAACACCTCAATTTGTTTCTTGGTTATTATTAATAACCTTGATTTAATAATAGCAGAATCAATTATTAATATAAAGTATTTGCTGGAATATAATTACCAATCTTAAGGATTTGTGTTTATTTGTTCACGAATTAGACACATATAAATTAACAACGAAATTTAAAAGGTATTTAGTTATATAAAGTTACTAGGTAATTATTATTTTAGAGATTTTATTGATTGAATAGATTAACTAAATTTCGAGAGATATAAAACAAGTATGTAAAAAGGGATGAGACCTAAGATGGTCCATCCCTTTTCTGTTCTGTTCCAAAGTGTTAGCCAGACTGTCTTACAATATGATCTGCTAGTCTTATAGCTAAGGCAGTATTTGATATCGTTGGACCAGCTGCTGTTAGAGTGGGAAGGACGCTATTATCAGCAACAAATAATCCTCGCACACCATGTACTTGGCCATGTCGGTTTGTGGCAGATGTCGCGGGATCATCACCCATTCTGCATGTGCTAGCCTCATGCATATCGGCTCCTGGCGGACGGAGTGAGAGTGTAGACTCATCAAGCGTAACGCCCATTGCAGCAGCTGACTGTCTAAGTCCTTCCGCTACCTGGTGGGCTGTTTGCCGATCCTTGTTACTTAAAGAGTATTGAACTTGCTGTAATGGTACACCGAATTCATCTTTTGCAGATGGATCGATATACACTCGATTCTCGGCCCGGGGTTCAACTCTTCCAAAGGAGGCGAAGACAACCATAAGCTGATCTCTTAATGCTTTATCCTCAAATTGCTGGTATGAAAAATATTGATTTGGCCCAAGAATCTGAATTTGATATGGGTCCTCTTTTGTTTCAAATTTCAAAATAGATAAGTTGCCAAGCTTATCAGAGAACTGTCTTCGACTAATCATCCCTATAGCAATAATGGATACATTACCTGTTAAATACCGCCCGATGACAGGGCCTTGAATACCAGAGTTAAGTAGCAAGCGAGGTGTTTCTAATGTGCTTGCAGAAACCACTACATTTTTTGCTCGAATCGTATGGGTTTTCTTGTCTGCAGTAAATACCTCGACACCAGAAACTCTCCCATTTCCTGTATGAATTCGGGAGGCATAAGCGTTAACAGCGAGGTCAAAAGGACGGTCAAACTGGGCACCGGCCAGAGCATTGATGGAACTATACCAAGGATTCGAATGGACCTCACCTTGCCGGGATGGTGTCATATCAAAGGCAAGAGGCATATCATCTGCTTCGAGAATACCGTGTGAATGAAGCCGCTTTAATAGGATATTTTGCATGGATGAGCCCTTAGCAAAATCCCTTGTGACATGCAATAATTTCTCAGCCATGCCGTAATAGACATTGAGTTCCTGGCGATGAATCGGCCAATTATTTAGTTCAGATTGAATCGGTCTTGGAGTAGCCGCATTCCAAAACAATGACCTGCCTCCAAGTGCGTATATCATTGTAGCTCCTGAAAATTGCGGTAATCTCTCTCCGAGAGGAGTGGAATTGTCAGGAAGAAGAACATCTCGAGCGGTATTAGCGTTTTGAGTAGAAATGTTAAGTGAGTGTGAATGAAATAATTTATCCCCTTTCTCAATAATACCAATCTTTTTTGCCCCTTGGTTTTTCCAAAGTTCACACAAACGATTGAGAATGGCTCCTCCTCCAGGCCCTGAACCGACGATGAGAACATCGTATTGGGTGTTGGCCATTTCTTCTACCGTTTTTGTCGGTATCCAATTCCCCTTGTACTTTACAACCACAGTTATCACCCCTTTGTACATGGGTTTTATTCCATTTAAAAGATATGAAGTACAGTTTGGTTAATATGTTAGGGTTAATAATATTAAAAACCAATATATTGACATGGTAATTAAACATTTTTTATACTTAATATAATCATATAGTGATACATATGTATCGCTATATGGTTAATCAGAAAGTGGACGAGATTTACTTATAATACTAATGAAGGTCTAGTTTTTTTATATTGATCATTAACAAAGGAAAAGGAGTAATAAAATGATTAGAGTAGTTTGTAAGGCAAAACTTAAACCAGGGGTAAATGTTGAAGAATATTTAATTCTTGCTAGAAAAGTTGTGACAGAAACCAGAAAAGAAAAAGGATGCATTATGTATACACTTCATGAAGATATCAATGATCCTTCCATCCTTACAACGATCGAAGAATGGGAGAATGAAGAGGTTATTAATCAACACAATAAAAGTGAACATGTCATGAAATTTGTTCCAGGGTTGAGGAGATTGAGAGAAAGCACAGAAATCAACCAATATAAAGAAGTGAAATAATTAATCGAGAAAAGGCAGAGGCTGCTTTAGTAAAAAAAAAGTAAAGGTGGGATAAAAGATGATTAAAGGGATTAATCACAAAGGATTTCATGTAGTAGATATGGAACGCTCATTGGATTTTTATTGCAATAGGCTTGGTTTTAAGAAAGCGTTTGAATTGAATCATCCAAATGGTGAACCGTGGATTGTCTATGTAAAAGTGGCGGATGGGTGTTTCATAGAATTATTTTACGGAGGTACCGAGGGTGTTAAGAACAGAGCAGACCATATCTGTTTCGAGGTTGATGATATCCATGAAACGGCTGATCAATTGATGAACAAGGGAGTTTCTTTAGCCACCGAAATTACTCAAGGAAGGGCTTTGAACTACCAATTCTGGGTAGTAGATCCCGATGGAAATTGGCTCGAGTTTATGGAAATGAATCCTGAATCGCTACATATGAAAAGCTGATAGAAGACCCTAATTCGGGTTTAAAATCACGCCATCCAAATGAGATTGGCGTGATTTTTTAATCCTAATTAGTTTAGTTGTTATTATTTGTTCCCCCGAATGCGATACAATAGTTATCAGGGTCGAAAATGGCGAATTCCTTCCACGGACCTGCCTCTTCATCTATCCAAGGTTCGATTGCAATTCTAGCTCCCTTTTCTTTAAATTCGACATATAATCCTTCGAGTGTTATCCAGTTCTCTACATAGCAATACACATCAGGAGCAAGTTGTGTATATCCTTTTGCAGACCTGTTCGGTCGAACATCTTCAGGAGAATTAGCTTGGAGTAATTTGAGACCTAATCCAGTGAAACCATCTCGAATCACCCACCATTCAGTTACTTCACATCCTAATATGTCCTGGTAATATGTTTTTGATTTCTCAAGGTCTGAAACGAGCAAAACCGTTAGTGAGCTATGTATTTGCCTCATGATAATTTACCTTCTCTCATATAGAAAATCCTTACTATTAATAATGTAAGATATACTGCCTTTATTTCACAACCAATTAATAAAAAATAGTATGGTAGAAGGTTTCTTAATTTTATTATCGAATAGCTTAGAGAATAAAAGGGATTATGAGGTGAACCGAATGTATGATTTAATTGAAAATGAAGTGATTAGAAATGAATAATCAACCATTCCATATTTATGGATTCGGGGCAAAAAACCAAATAAAAGAATTTGCATCATGCTGCCTGGCCTTGGATATACAACCCAACAGCCGCTTTTTCATTATGCCACTAATTTGTTTACTGATAATGGAGTGGATATCTTACATATTAATTATCATTTTATGAAAAATAAACAATTTGCTATGCTTAGCAAAATAGAACAAGAGCAGTGGATGTATGATGATGTAAAGGATGTTGTGAATGAAGTCTTGAAAAATACCAATTACGAGCAGTGTTTCTTGTTAAGTAAATCAATAGGAAGTATTCCTATGGCTATGGAATGGAAGCAACGTAAGTATATCTATAATCCAGTTGGTATTTGGTTAACACCGCTGCTAAAAGAAGATCTAGTATTCGATACGCTGTTGAAAACGGATATTCCCTCTATTTGTGTCATCGGTGATCAAGACCAACATTATATTGAAGAACGAATTTCATTACTTGAGAATAATAATTTAATTAGTATGCTGGTTATCCCGAATGCCAATCATAGTCTTGAAGTGAATGGGGATATTTTAGCGACTATTGAAGCAATGAAAGTTATAATGGAGAGAATGTACGAATTCATCACAAAACATTATATTATTTGCATTGGAGAATAATCATGGTAATTAACTATCATTTAACGGAAGAGGATTATCTGAAATTTAATATGTTCCATATAAATAACTCCGAGTCTGCGAATAAATCCTTGAAAACACAAAGGTTTGCGACTCCATTTGTTTATATCATTTTTGCTTACATATTTGCGAATTTAGCCGACATCCCATTTTTATATGCATTGATTCCATTTCTAATTGTCGGTATACTATGGGTTATTTTTTATCCAAAGTACTTCCAAACTCGGATCCTTAGTCAGACTAAGAAAATGATAAGGGAAGGGAAAAATGAGGGTCTGCTAGGGGAACATACAATGACATTGAGTGAAGATGGGATTGTGGACAGTAATCCAAACGGTGAAACCAAGGTTAATTGGACTGGTATCATTAAGTTGAAAGAAGATGACTCAAACATTTATCTCTATAATAGTTCAGTAAGTGCCTATATAATCCCAAAAAGAGAGTTAAAGGATTTAGAGGGGCTAAAGAATTATATGACTTCAAAATTAACACATCTAGAAACCAATTAATATTTTCCACCGACAGCAATCCTATTCGATTGCTGTTTCTTTTATTACCGAATTTTTAGAAAAAATAGATAATAGTGATTAGCTTCACTTTGACAGTTTTCAATTGTTGGTAAACTTTGGTTAAAAGTTTGCTGATAGGAGGAATTATTATAAAACTAGTAGCTATTATCTCAGTTGTACTTACCTACATACTAATCGTTTTCGGAGGATATGTTGCTTCTTCGGAATCGGGAATGGGATGTGGCCCAGAGTGGCCATTATGTAATGGCGAGGTTATTCCTATTTTAGAAAATGCGACACTGATTGAATTTGCACACAGGGTAATAGGGCTTCTTCTAGCCATTTTGGTTGTATCTCTTTTTGTTTTAATCAAACGGAATAAGAGTAATAAAATGCTTCAAACTTCGGGAAATTGGCTAGTTGGATTACTAACTTTACAGATTTTAGCGGGGGCAGTGGTTGTTGTGCTGGACTTGCCGACAATTGTTATTACTGTTCATCTACTTGTAGCCATGTTGTTCATGCTGGTCTTGTTATGGATTTATCGAACTGAATCTCATGCACGTATTGAAACGAAATTAAGTGACAACAGGAAATCGAAAGTCGTATTTCAGTTAAATGTATTAATTATCCTGCTTTTATTAACCATGGGATTTGGCGCATTTATTAAGCACGAATATTTTGGTCTGGCCTGTGGTTGGCTGGATTGTAGAGAAACACTGCTGCCCGTAACGACACCTGAAATCCTTCAAACTGGGCACAGGGTATTAGCGGTACTTACTGCAGCATATACTATTTTCCTAATGTTTAAGGCTTATCTGAATAATTGGGGTCCGGGATTGAAAAGGCGTTTATTACTTGCTGCTGCTGTGGTAGTAATCCAGATATTAAGTGGCATCCTCACAATCATAACCAATATTAGCATCCCATGGGCTGTTGTCCACCTGGCAATTGGTACAGCTTTGTTTATGATAATTGCAGATACAAGACTAATAATGGGATTAACGATTACCAAGATTAATAGGAATACCTGGAAAGTTGGTAAGGGACAACATATTAACAAGTTATAGTCTAAAAGTTTTTCTGAAAAATAGTAATAGGTGCAAAAGAAGCTTTTAGGATAAGGTTAACTTATTCTTGGCTTCTTTTTTTTGAAAAAATATATGAAGAAAACAATATGATTGACAAAGGTGTTATAAATTATTTAAACTCAAGTTAACCAAATAGCAATACACATGTACCACATAGTGGTCAAAAATTCAATAAATTGTTGTATATGAAAATTTCTAAGCGAGATTTTTAAACATCTAAAAATTAGAAGTGGAAAGATATGTGGTTTGTTAGAATCGGAAACGAGGCTATTGCAAGTACAAAATAATCAGTAAGGAAAACATTGGACAATATACTTTATTGTTTTTGAAATAGGGGGCATTGGGGTGAATACAACGAAATTATGGACAAAAGATTTTATTATCATGTCCGTTTCTACATTTTTTGGGGGTTTGACCTTTTATTTATTAATAACGACTTTAACCGTTTATGCGATTGAAGAATTTAACGCTTCACAAAGCATGGCGGGTCTTGCGTCTAGTATCTTTGTAGTGGGTGCACTAGTTTCACGTATTTTTGCTGGAAAATATATTGAGATTATTGGACGTAAAAAGATGCTTTATGGTGGATTATTTTTATTTTTGATTATGATGTTGTTATATTTTATTGTAGGAAACATGAACGTATTATTATTTATTCGTTTTATTCATGGAGCAGCGTTTGGGTTGTTTACCACAGTTATAGCAACAGTTATTACCGATATTATTCCGTATGAACGTCGAGGAGAAGGAATAAGCTATTTTTCATTAAGTATAACTCTTGCGATGGCAGTTGGCCCCTTCCTAGGTCTTTATATCAGCCAACAAGGAAGTTTTACGATAATATTTGCAGCTTGTACACTTTTCTCTCTCATAAGTACGATTATCGTATTATTTGTGCATATCCCTGAAGGACACCTCACAAAAGAACAGTTTGATGCGATGAAAGGCTTTAAGTTGAAAGATTTTTTCGAAATAAAGGCTGTTCCTATCGCTATCATTATTGCAATTATGGGTTTTGCTTACTCAGGTATCCTGTCATTTATGACTTCCTATGCAAAAGAAATAAATTTAATGGAGGCCGCAAGTTTCTTCTTTCTTATTTATGCTGTCTTCATCCTGATTTCAAGACCATTTACTGGACGGCTATTAGATAAAAAAGGGGATAACATTGTGATATATCCAGCGTTACTATTATTTGTGATCGGATTAGTCACTCTTAGCCAAGCCAACCAAGGATTCATTCTCCTTTTAGCAGGAGCACTAATTGGTCTTGGATATGGAACAATGAATTCTTGCTGTCAAGCTATTGCCATAAAGGAATCACCCCGGCACCGAGTGGGGCTTGCAACCTCAACTTTTTTCGTGTTTATGGATTCTGGAGTAGGAGTTGGTCCTTTTCTATTAGGATTTATCATTCCTATAGTTGGTTTTCGGGGGTTGTATTTTACCTTGGCAGTGGTCGTATTTGCGAGCATCTTTTTGTACTATGTACTCCATGGAAAAAAGAAACGTACAGAAAACAATATCCTACAGGCGAGCTAGTATTAGAAGTTTTTTGAAAACAAAAAGGCACGTTTAAGGTGTCCAGTTGACGGGGAGCAAACATTAAATAATAACCCATTTTGGAGGTGCAAATCGATACGGTTTAGTACCTCTTTAACTTTTGGGTGTATCAATAGTACTCTAGTATTTTACATTTTGAATTGCATTCAAAATCGCAGCATTTAATTAAAGTCGTAGTGGCTCTACTATTTGTTCACCATTTATCCCCGCGTAAATGGCATTTTTGTCGTTAATATGATGTCATGTACCTCTTTCTCCATTGATTTGTTATTCATGAAAATTCCTCCATCTAGTGCAGTTCTTCCTCATTTTAACCGTTAAGCAAGTTCTTATTCCTTATAGGATTTAATGTTAAGAGTTTCAACCATTTAATATAAAATAATAAAGAAAGTAAAAACTTCCTTACCGGGCACATCGTCTATAGTTTAGGAAGGAGTGAAAGTAGTGGAAGAATTGATTATTGATGGATTTTTATCAGAAGATAAAGAACTCCTAATGGATGAGATTATGAATCAATACGGCCAGGAGATCTTACAGCTGACATATTCCTATGTTAATAATAAAGCGATTGCGGAGGATTTAACGCAGGATATCTTCATTAAATGTTATAAAAGTCTCCATACATATAGCGGAAAATCTAAATTGAGGACCTGGCTGTGGCGGATTGCTATCAATCATTGTAAGGATTTCCATAGAAGCTGGTACAACAAAAATGTGGTCATTGCCGGTAAAGAAATACTCAGTAACGGCAGCAAAAAAGAGCTTGTGGAGCAGGCTGTGATCCAAAAAGAAGAAGATGATGAATTAATATCAGCCATTATGACGCTGCCGATTAAATATCGAGAAGTGATTTACCTATTTTACTATGAGGAGATGCCGCTTAAGGAAATTGCAATGGTGACGGACACAGGTGTTAATACTGTTAAGACTAGACTAAGGCGGGCAAAGGAACTTCTGAAAGAAAGATTGGAGGAATAGGTGTGGAAAATCGCTTAAAGAATTTAAAGAAAATAATGGATAAAAGAACATTTACAGACTTGGAATTTTCTAACCAGCACCAAAAGGCAATAAGAAAAAAAATAAACCAATTGGAAGTTAGTGATGATGAAATTCTTCTAGCAGTCATGCAGCTACTTGTTCAAGAAAAAACCGGGCATGAATTAACGGGACTTCTTCGAGGACGGGGAATCCAGAAATTCGAGAATAACGAAGGTTTCTTGTATACCCTGTTACATCGTTTAGAGCAGTCTGGCTGCATCGAAACCAACTGGGACGAATCGGGAGCTAAATATTATTGGTTAAAGGATAAAGGCAGGAAGTTATTAAACAAAGCTGAACAAAAGCGAATAAAACGACGATTTGTATTTAAGGAATTGTTAGAGGGGTGAGCGATCATTGGTGAATAATAAAAAGCAGATTTTCATAAATGAGGTCACTGATCAAATTAAATCAAAGGAAGCAAAGGCCTATGTCGCAAAAGAGCTAAATTATCATTTAAAGGAAGCAAAAAATACATGGATGGAGAAAGGACTATCAGAGAGTGAAGCGGAAGAAAAAGCCGTCGAACAAATGGGAAGTCCGACAAAACTGGGTATACAGATGAATAAGCTTCATCGACCAAAGGTAGATTGGTGGCTGGTAATCCTGCTAACCACAGCTTTAGGACTTAGTTTCTTGCCAATGGTATCTCTGGGTTATATGGAAGATTGGCACTATATTATTTACAAAATACTTATTGTCCTTATCGGCGTTACTGCAACAGTAGGGGTAATGCTGGTTGATTACCGTAAATGGAAAAAACTTGGCTGGCTATTTTACACAATAGGAATTTTGCTTCTAGTCATCTTGATGTTTTTCTCCAACGTTATGATCAATGGGATGCCGCTGCTAAAGCTTGGACCAATTACAATTGAAAGCCTGATGGCTTTACCGTTCCTTTATCTTGCCTGGGCTTCATTCTTTACCAATGAAAAGTTAAGGGTTTGGCAGTTTCTTTTATTGTTTCTCAGCCCGATACTTCTATTTCTTGCAGTAGCGAGTATTCCAACACTCTATCTATATTTTGTAATGGTATTCGTTATGCTTTGGTGGAGTAAGTATAGTAAAAAGGTTAAATGGCTGATTACAACAGGCACATTTAGCATTATTTTAGTAATAGGTATTGTAGCTTGGCAATTCGTTAAGCCTTATCAGATTGTAAGACTGCTGGCGCTTTTTGAGCCAGAAAAATATGCAGATGGTGCAGGATTCATGATCTTAAAGAGTCAGGAACTTATGACAAAAGCTGGCTGGTTTGGCTGGTTTGACGGGTTTGGACAACCTAGGATAAAAGAATTTATACCAGAAGCGCATACGAACTTTGTTTTTGTAAGCTTTACCTATTCTTACGGCTGGCTTTTTGGAGTTTTACTTGTCACGATTCTTCTGCTTTTTGCAGCTAGAATGATTGCCATCCATTCAAAAATAAAGGATTCATATGGAAAGCTTCTTTTAATAGGCGGCGTTGCTCTTTATAGTATCCAGCTGCTAAGTAATATTGGAATGGTACTAGGATTCTTTCCGCTTACGACAATGTCGCTGCCGTTTATCAGCTATGGTCTAATGCCGACTGTGCTTAATGCCATCCTAATTGGAGTTGTGTTAAGTGTTTACCGACGAAAAGATTTAATATGTTTATCTTAAAAAAACAAGAACCCTGATATCGAATGGTTATCCAGGGTTCTTGTTTTGCAAGTGTTTTTATTTTAAAGGGATCCAAATTTCAGAGTAATAATCAGGGTTTGATGGATTTCCATTTGAATAGACTTCTAAATCTGGTGTTCCTGCATGTTCATAATGACTAGATGGAAACCATTCTGAGATGATTTGCTTCCACACAGTTTGAATAGCATCAGGCATGGCGCCGTGAACTTCAAATACTCCCCATTTTGAAGCAGGTATTTCAAGATCCATTAGACCCTCTGGAGTTTTGCCAGTATGTGCGGTTGCAATCCAGTAATCCATTAAGGGAGAACCAGGTGCGCGTTTATCCACACATACCCCAAGTACACCTTTAATTAGACCATCATTTAACTGAAATAATAAATCATTTGTTCCATCCACATGGACATCATCCCACATTTTAGGAATCCCAGCTAAATTCTCCCCATTTTCGCAGGAGAACTCCCGCTTCACACCGACAACTTTAAAACTCTCTTTTTCCACAATTTTGTAATTCATAGGTTCTGCTCCTTTCAAATTCACCTGAATGGTCAGGCGGTTATAAGATTTCAGCTTTCCCGCGTAATTACGTGCTTGACTAGGAGTGATGCCGTGCTGCCTGCGGAAAGCTTTTGAAAAAGATTCTGGAGTGTCATAGCCATATTTTAGGGCGACATCAATAATTTTGCTTTCAGTTGTAGAAAGTTCTTGTGCTGCCAATGTTAGACGTCTGCGACGAAGATATTCACCTACAGTAATATCTGTAAGTACAGAAAAAATACGTTGAAAGTGAAACTCTGATACATTCGCTTGTTTAGCAATGTCTTCAATCGATATTTCTTCTAGTAAATGTTCCTCCATATAGTCTATAGCTTGTTGTAATGATTCTACCCATCCCATATCGATCACTCCTTATGTACATCGTAACAACTATCTATATTTAAATCCTGTCATTTTCTGCTTTGTAATAACAGATTTCCCTCATTACTAATTTAACTTTTAGTGTTCAAATGTCCAACAAGCAGGGAAGATTTGTATAAAAGTAGCACGAATGCACACCTTAAATAATAATCTATTGTCCGGAAGGTGCTACATATTGAAATGGTTGTATCCCAAACAGAAAGCAGATTCTAATAGAAAACCCAAAACGATATCTTACAATATTCAAACAAACTTAGAACAAGTCAAAGAAGAGTTGCAATCCATTCGTAAAAATATATTGATTAATAAAGACGAATATATAATATAGTTCCACAATTTGGGGGTTACATATATATGGGCAGGTTTTTTAAAAAATAAAGGCTCGTACCATTTCTTGAAAATCAGTATGAATGCCGCTTCCATCCTGCATATATAATAATAGAAAGAATAGCGTTTTTTTTGAAATAACATCCGCTCTAGAAAAATGTTTGATAAGGGAGGATAAAGGACAAAATTCTGTTATATAGTCATTTTGAAGCTTCAGCTAAAAAGGGGATGTAATGATAAATGAAGAAATATTATAGAGTGGCCATTTTGGCAATTGCTTTCCTGTTTATTTTGAGTGGATGTCAGGAAAGGAATCAAAATGTAGATGAGGAAAAGGAGGTGAAAGAAACAATGAATCCTTCAGTCCAAATAGATCCTGCAATTGATCTATCAAGTGAACAAATGACCTCAATTATCATTGAATTTAAAACAAAACCAGCTAAAATAGCCGTTTTAGAAGCAGAAGCAAAGGGGATTCCTTTAACAATAGAGGAAGCGAAGGAAAAGGTAGAAGAAAGTCATGTAACCTTTCAAAATGAACTTCAAACTTTATTAGATAAGAACCAAGTACCCTATACAGTTAGGAACACTTATAAGACTGCCTTCAACGGAGTTTCAATGGAATTACCAGCAAACGAAATCAAAAGGTTGGCAGAGTCTTCTTCTATCATTTCAAAAATATATCCAAACAAAAAAATTCAGCTAGATCCACCTATTTCACCTTCTGATCAAAGGTAAAAATAAATGTGCCTGAAATACATCCTCTATTTAATATTTCTGTTAGCGATGATATTTTACTGAAATATTTGTTAAATATGTTCTTTTTTCAGCATGCTGTCAATCCTCATTTTTGTAATAATTGTTGGTAATTTTTCCTGAAATTAGTAGTGTTTAAAAGAGAAGAGTTCTGATTAAGGAAAATCCACAAAGGTTATATTGTAAGCGTAAATAGAACTTAGCAAAAGTAAAAAGAAGTATTAGTGTTTTTACCTGTAAAATCCTTCCTTAAATATGACAAAAATCATATGGTACGATGAATTTGCAAATAACGGCAATTTTTAAGGAGGATTTAAAAATGTTGAAAAAGAAAGCACTTTTAACCGTAGTAGCTGCGGCAGCTGTAGTAATGGCCAATCCAGCAATGAATAAAGCAGATGCTGCTGCCTTTAATCCAGTAGTACAGGAAAAGGTCTATGTCTATCAAGGAACAAATATGAATGAGATTAATACTGTAATAGAAAAATATCTTGCTAGTTTAGGTTTCTCACTGCCGAAAACGACAGTAAAACAGCCTGTTCAGACACAACCTAGTCAACCAACACAACAGCCTGCTCAAACAACTACTCCACCACCCGTACAGCAGCAACCTGTAGAGAAGCCGTCTGAGACATCAACACCAACTACACCACAAAATACAAGTACTTTAAGTGCTTATGAGCAAAAAGTGGTCGACCTTACTAATCAGGAACGTTCAAAAAATGGATTGCCTGCGCTTAAAGTAGATTTGACACTTAGCAAAATGGCACGTGAAAAATCTCGTGATATGTCTGCGAACGGCTATTTTAGCCATACAAGCCCAACATATGGCTCACCGTTTGACATGATGAAAAAATACGGGATCTCGTATCGATATGCTGGTGAAAATATTGCCATGGGGCAGCGAACTCCTGAAGAAGTTGTAAAAGCTTGGATGAATAGCGAAGGTCACCGCAAGAACATCCTTAGCCCGAACTTCAACCATATTGGGGTTGGTTATGTTTCACAAGGAAATTATTGGACACAGGAATTTATCGGTAAATAACAAGTTTAGTCTAATAGAAATATTCATCTAAAGAAGTCTGCTGATTTTAACAGGCTTCTTTTGCTGCTCTTATTGTTGAAATAGGTAATGGAAAGCTAGAATTACCCCAATTTTTTATATGAAATTTAATCCTTTATGCCTATAGTTGCCTATTAATACTGTGTATTATTTATTAAAGGATAGGTTTATGGGCTAAAAGTCCTGAAGAATTAACCCAATAGGTGTTAGGTGACATTGAGATTATGATAGTAGTAAAGCCTTTTTTCAATATTCTATGAAAAGCAGATAGCCCAATAGATCGATTTATATTAATCATTAGATAAATACATATTTGAAATCATTCTTTTTAAGGGCAGGGATTGATCATGTTAAATAACCGAACTATTGCCATTTTGCGAGAACTGCTAATAGTCGATTCTGCCATCACGAGCGAATACTTAGCAAATGTTATCCAAGTAACCTCGAGAACCATACGAAATGACATGAAAGAGTTAGAGACATTACTTTCGAAATATGGAGCATCGATCAAATCGATTCGAGGTGCAGGATACAAACTGAAAATTGACGATGACAAACGATTTCGGAAGTTCCTGCTTGAAGAATTTCAAAGTGAAAAGCTGAAGCCCTCTATACTGCCAAATTCACCAGAAGAACGTGTTCATTATTTAATGAAACGCCTTCTCCTTACAGAAAATTTTCTGAAACTTGAAGACTTAGCGGATGAATTATTTATCAGTAAATCAACTGTTCAAAATGATTTAAAAGATGTAAAGAAAATCCTCCAAACGTACGACCTTTCCTTTGATGTGAAGCCAAACTATGGTTTGAAGGTAAAGGGCGAAGAAGTGAAACTTCGGTTTTGTATGTCAGAGTATGTTTTTGATAGAATCCAAACAGAATATGATCTACATTCATCTCAAAAGTCTCTCATTCCAATAGATGAAATGAAAATGATTCGAGCGATTATTTTAGAACAAATTAAAGAAAACAAAATTACCTTATCAGACATTGGGTTAAATAACCTGATCATTCATATAGCGATTGCGTGTAAACGCATTATAGATGGAAATTATGTCATTCTGAATAACGAAGAACTAAAAGATGTTACAAATCAAAAAGAATATGGCGTTGCAAATAAGATTGTTCGAGAAATTGAGAATAGGATGAAAGTAGTTTTTCCAGAAACGGAAATTGCTTATGTTGCTATACACTTGTTAGGGACGAGGATGATTAGACATTTAAATAATAAATCCGGTGACATTCAGAATTATATTGACAAAGATATCTACCGATTGACGATGGAGATTCTTGATTCCATTGAAACAAAGTTAACCTTGGGCCTTAAAGATGATCAAGAACTGATTGTCGCCATAGGCTTACATTTAAAGCCGGCTATAAGCCGCTATCGTTATGGGATGAATTTAAGAAATCCAATGATTGATGAAATAAAATCGAATTACCCGATTGCCTTTGAGGCAGGAATCATTGCGGCTATGGTACTAAAAAAAGAACTAGAAATAGATATTGATGAAAATGAAGTTGGCTATCTTGCCCTACATATTGGGGCTGCAATAGAAAGAAGAGCGATTCATACTGAACCAAAGCGTTGTATGATTGTATGTGCATCTGGTGTGGGAAGTGCCCGGCTATTGTCATATAAGCTGCAATCAAAATTTGGGGCAAAGCTTGAAATCGTCGGCACAACAGAATATTACAAACTTAATGAAGTCCCTTTTGATTCACTTGATTTTATCGTTAGCACCATTCCTATTAAAGAATCCCTGCCGGTACCTGTTATTGTGGTGAACACATTTCTTGGAGGGAATGATTTTGAAAAAGTAGAAAAAGTATTAGAAGAAAGAAAACATGGAACCTTAGAATATACGAAAAAAGAACTCGTCTTTTTACAAGAAAAGTTTGAGACAAAAGAAGAGGTTCTCTACTTCTTAGGCGAAAAACTAGAAAAACTAGGACTTGTTGATTCTACCTTTATTGACGCAGTCTTTGAAAGAGAAGCGTTATCTCCGACCAGTTTTGGGAATCTGGTTGCGATCCCCCATCCCATCACACAGAAGACTGATTCTACCTTTTGGGCTATCTGTACATTGCAAAAGCCAATAGAATGGAGCGGTAAAAGAGTTCAATTTATTTGTCTGTTAAGTATAGAGAAAAACAGCTCTACCTATCTGCAAAAAATGTATGCTTTGTTAGTCAAAATAGTTGAAGATATTCAAATCGTTCAG
Source organism: Bacillus sp. 7884-1 (assembly GCF_002272245.1). Classification (GTDB taxonomy): domain Bacteria; phylum Bacillota; class Bacilli; order Bacillales; family Cytobacillaceae; genus Neobacillus. The sequence continues at coordinate 73,211 of NZ_NPDD01000169.1, forward strand.
CAGCTGCTAAAGTGCAAAACGTATGATGAATTCTTAGAATTATTTTAACTTTAGCTATCATCCTGTTGCCAATGTTACCAAACCGTATACATTGGCATTTTTGTATTATTTGAGAAGTCAAATAATATTTTCCGGAGCGCAACGGAAAAAGCTTGTGTAAAGATGTAAGCGTTTCCAAAATAGAATGGAATTACAACAAGAATCCCACAGATAAAAACTAAAGGGGGAGAAGAAATGAATATTTTACTTTGTTGTGCAGCTGGTATGTCTACAAGTTTATTAGTATCAAAAATGCAGAAATGTGCAGAAGAGCAAGGCGTAGAAGCAAGAATTTGGGCTGTTTCAGGAGATGCTGTTCGTAAACATATTGACGAGGCGGATGTATTACTGATAGGTCCACAGGTACGCTATTTATTACCACAATTAAAAAAACTTGGTGAGGAAAAAGGAATTCCAGTTGATGTCATTAATATGGTTCATTATGGAACTTGTAATGGGTTAGAGGTTCTTAAGTATGCACAACAATTAGTTTCTAAATAGGGGAGTGTGAATGGGATGAGCAAAATTAATAATATCTTAGAAAATAAGATTATGCCTGTTGCAGGACGTATTGCTGCACAACGTCATTTACAAGCATTACGTGACGGACTCATTTTGACAATGCCTTTGATTATAGTAGGGTCATTATTTTTAATATTAGGATTTATCCCAATTCCTGGTTATGCGGATTTTATGGCAGGTATATTTGGAGAAGCATGGCTGTCAAAGCTGCTATATCCAGTGGGAGCTACATTCGACATTATGGCACTGATTGCAGCGTTTGGTATTGCATACAGGTTAGCTGAAAAGTATGGACTGGATGCCTTATCGGCAGGGGCCATTTCTGTTGCTGCATTTTTGTTGGCCACTCCCTATCAAGTATCGTTTTTACCAGAAGGGGCAAAAGAGGCAATTTTGGTAGGAGGAGCGATTCCTACCGCATTAATGGGAAGTAAGGGACTATTCGTAGCAATGCTGGTCGCTATGCTTTCTACAGAAATTTATCGATTCGTTGTTCAGAGGAATATTGTTATACGTATGCCAGATGGAGTTCCGCCAGCTGTAAGTAAATCATTTATTGCACTAATTCCAGGATTTTTTGTTATCGCTATTATTTGGATCCTACGCTTAATCATTGAACAAACATCTTTTGCAAGCCTCCACAATATAGTGGGTGAATTATTAGGAAAGCCACTTGGGGTACTCGGAGGAAGTCTAATTGGAAGTCTTGTGGCCGTTCTACTCATTCAATTACTTTGGTCATGCGGTTTACATGGTGCATCTATTGTAGGTGGCGTTATGGGACCTATCTGGTTATCTTCGATGGATACCAACCGTATCGCTTTCCAAGACGGCCAAAACTTACCGAATATTTTCACACAGCAGTTCTTCGATATCTTTATTTATGTAGGCGGCAGTGGTGCAACGTTAGCGCTTGTGATTGCGATGCTATTCTGGGCAAAAAGTCAACAAATGAAACAATTGGGACGATTGGCGATTGGACCAGGATTATTCAATATTAACGAACCGATTACGTTTGGAATGCCAATCGTAATGAATCCTCTAATGATCGTGCCATTTATTTTAGCACCTCTTGTTATGGTTATTACCACTTATATCGCTATGTCAACAGGGTTAGTAGCCAAACCAGCAGGAATAGCAGTTCCTTGGACAATGCCGCCAATTATCGGTGGATATTTGGCCGCAGGAGGAAAAGTTTCGGGAGCCATTCTTCAGATTGTGAATTTTGTTATATGTTTTGGAATCTACTATCCATTCTTCAAAATGTGGGATCGACAAAAGCTAGCTGAAGAACGAGGCGTTTCATCTGACAAAAATTTAGATGGGAATGGCTTTACTGCATAAGGAGGCACTATGACGAAACTTGTTATTAATGCAGATGACTTTGGTTACTCAAAGGGAGTAAACCTTGGAATTATCGAAGCATATAAAAATGGCGTTGTTACTTCTGCTACAATGATGACCAATATGCCAGGAGCTGCACATGCTGCAGCTCTTGCATTGGGAAATCCAGGATTAGGTGTCGGAATCCATCTTGTATTAGATTGTGGTGCACCAGTAAATGAAGAGGTTCCTTCTCTTACTAATGAGAATGGATTCTTTCATAAAATGAATGATTTGGTGAAGCATGCGAGCTTGTCGGATATTGAAAAAGAATATACAAGTCAGATAGAAAAATTTCTTTCCTTCGGATTACAGCCAACACATATTGATAGTCATCACCATCTCCATGGACATGAAAAAATTTACCCAATTGTTGCTAAGCTGGCAAAGAAATATAATTTGCCTGTTCGTAAAGTATCGGCGGACCCAAGACATGTAAGTAACGAGGAATTACAAATGGTTCAATACTTCAGTCCAGCTTTTTATGGAAATGACCTGTCAGCAAAGCATTTAATAGAGCTTGCAGATAGTGCTTTATCCTATGAAACTGCTGAAATCATGACACATCCGGCATATATTGATGAGCCGTTACTTTCTGGCAGTTCATATGCTTTACAACGTGTAAGGGAACTAGCTATTTTGACAGATAAAAAGGTTCAGCAGGCATTTTTAGATAAGAATATTAAATTAGTAACGTATAAAGAAGTAGGCTATCAATCTTTTGTTTAGAAAGGAGGGAAGAATTGTGATGATTTCAGAGCAAACCATTTTCCAAATCATTCTTCATGGGGGAAATGGAAAAAGTTCGTCAATGGAAGCTATCGCTGCAGCAAAAGAAGGGAATTTTGTTGAAGCGAATAAAAAGTTAAAACAGGCATCGGAAGCATTAAATGAAGCCCATCATGTTCAAACACAATTAATTCAAAATGAAGTTAACGGGGCAAAATCCGAAGTATCTTTATTAATGGTGCACGCGCAAGACCACTTGATGAATGCCTTGACTGTAAGGGACTTAGCCACCGTTATAGTTGATTTATATGAAACTGTCTCAAAAAAGGAGGTACATAAAGATGAGTAAAGGAATTAAAATCGTAACAATTGGCGGAGGATCCAGCTATACACCTGAACTTGTAGAGGGGTTTATTAAGAGATATGAAGAGCTGCCTGTACGCGAGCTTTGGTTGGTTGATATTCCCGCGGGGGAGGAAAAGCTCAATATTGTTGGTGCATTAGCAAAAAGAATGATTGAAAAAGCGGGACTGCCAATTGAGGTTCATCTCACACTTAACCGTCGAGAGGCCTTAAAGGATGCGGATTTTGTCACAACTCAATTTCGAGTAGGATTACTTGATGCACGTGCGAAGGACGAAAAGATCCCATTAAAATATGATGTAATCGGCCAAGAAACCAATGGTCCTGGCGGATTATTTAAAGGTTTAAGAACGATTCCTGTGATTTTAGATATTTGTAAGGATATCGAGGAGTTATGTCCAGATGCCTGGCTGGTGAATTTTACAAACCCAGCAGGAATGGTGACTGAAGCTGTTTTAAGATATAGCAATATTAAAAAGGTAGTTGGATTGTGCAATGTTCCTGTAGGGATGAAAATGGGAATTGCCAAGCTATTAGAAGTCTCTGCTGATAGAGTCCATATCGATTTTGCAGGACTGAATCATATGGTGTATGGATTGAATGTGTACCTAGATGGTATTAATATAACGGAAGATTTACTAGATAAACTGACCAGTAAACAATCGGGGATTACGATGAAAAATATTATTGATCTTGGTTGGGAGCCAGCATTTATTAAAGGATTAAAGGTCCTGCCATGTCCGTATCACCGGTATTACTATCAAACTAGCAGCATATTGGAAGAAGAGTTAGAATCCTTTAAAACCGTTGGAACTCGTGCAGAGGTAGTCAAACAGGTAGAAAAAGAATTATTTGAGTTATATAAAGATCCCAATCTAAGTATCAAGCCTCCTCAACTTGAAAAACGTGGAGGTGCTTATTATAGTGATGCCGCGTGCAATCTGATTAACTCCATTTACAATGACAAGCGCGACATTCAGCCAGTCAACACGAGAAACAATGGAGCCATTGCGAGCATTCCGGACGACTCTGCTGTTGAAGTGAATTGTATGATTACAAAAGATGGTCCAAAGCCTATAGCGGTTGGCGATATGCCGGTTGCTGTCAGGGGTCTCGTTCAACAAATTAAATCATTTGAACGAATTTCTGCAGAAGCAGCGGTTACCGGTGACTATAATACCGCACTTCTTGCGATGACCATTAACCCTTTGGTACCTTCTGATAGAATTGCAAAGCAAATATTAGACGAAATGCTTGAAGCACATAAAGAGTATTTACCACAGTTTTTTAAAAAACAAAAAAGTGAAGTTTAGGCTTGTAGGAAAAGACGTCGGAAACTGATATGCCCCGTAAAAGTTAGACACCATTCTAATTTTACGGGGTGTTTTTA
>NZ_NPDD01000170.1 GCF_002272245.1 Bacillus sp. 7884-1
GGATTTTTTCCTCCGCTGTAAATTTAGCCATAAAAAACACCCCTTAAATGTTAGAATGATGTCTAACATTTAAGGGGCAGATCATTTTGAGGGTGGCTTTTTTATATCAAGTAAACAAAGTAATGTATATCCTATATATTTCCAGTTAACATAATAGCTTAATTTAGGAAGATGTCCAAAACGCCAAACCCATACAGTTAAAGGGTTTGGAGTCTGTTCGTTTTTTATCATTCACGCATGATTTTATACATTTTTTCACATCAACGTTTTTGGCTTCTGAAAAAGCCTGGTTGCTGCATAAAAATGTGGAGTTTTATCTAACCTCTTATTCAATATAATGGCCCGATTGCGGAACAACTCTATTGTCACTCAACAATTACCTAATCCACTTTTAGACACTTTGGTTTTTTGTTTAGGTAAAAATCAAATAAAAAACCCAAAAGATTTAATTAAATTTGCTAAAGAAAATAAAAATTAACCCCTCTGCGTTAGCAAGGGGTTTTGTTTAGTCTTTTTGTATTTTATTATAATATACTAACCTGCACAGTTAGCTCAATAAGAAAAAGGCTACCGTTTTTGGCAGCCATTTCTTAAGGAAAGCACCCTTTAGTCTAACAAGGGAAAAATTTTTAAATTGAAAAGGATATTTGTTAAATTTTCAACTTAGAATATTCCTCAACAGTTTCTTTCGTTTTTCCATTTGAGGGGTTCTTCCATCTATCCGTTAGTCAAAATAAAAAGGACACAGATAAAAATATATATTGTAGAATCTTATTTTCTATTTATTACTCGACTAACAATTTCAGTTACGGCAGCTCTACTCATTTTTTCCTTCCCTTCTGTTAAAGCATCAAGTGTACCATGAGCAAGAGCTATCGGGATTTTACAAAAATTAAGGATCGGACCGGGTTTAATATCCTCCAAATAAACGTCAGCCAATGCTAGGTTACGTCGGGCGTACATAAACATATCTTCTAACTCCCATCCATCAGGAAAGAAATCCACACCTCGTTCTAAATCTTCAGCACGATTGCGAAGAATATTTACAGACTGCAAGCCACGACCGAAGGCTATAGCAAGATCCTTGTCCGTTTCAACAGCATCGTACCACTTCCAAATATCTGAGAGCATGACTCCTACCAAACCTGCAACGTAAAATGTGTATTCATTCAAACCTTCTTCATCCTGAATCCGCCACTCTTTTAAAGCCCAGTCCGCCATCCCCTTCGCCATAGTAGATGTGGCATTCGAAATGCTCGCTACAATTGTTGGTGGACAAAGCTTTATCCAATCGCCAAATCGTAAGGTAACCTCCGGAAGGAGAGAGTTGTATGGGTGAAATAAAGCCATTAACTCCTTATTATTGAAGGGCTTTTTCAAGAGAAGGCTGATTGAACATAATATATTATGTTTGGTTTCCAATCGGAGTTGGGGGTGGTCTTCAATCTCGTCAATAGCTCTCATGCATAAGTAAGCGGATGTAACAGCTTCTTGTAATCCTGACGGTAGATGACTAATAGGAATAAAGAAGGTCCGGCTTGTCGCCATCAACATGTCTATTGCACTTCTATGTAAATTTAGTGCTTTACTCATCTTGTTTTGTCCCCTTTTTTTGTCAACATGCTAAATTTGTTTAATTTTAAATTGTATTATCCCCACTATATAAAATATTTAAAAATAAACAAAATTTAAGCCCTTGTTACTCAATAAACCTGCCCGGATAGTGGAACAAGAAAAGGGATTGCCGCAGCAGTCCTCATCTTTAACTCTTGCACCCTTTACTTTAAGTACAATTATTCACAAACTTTCTTGCGGAAGGACTAAAGATATTTGCTTAAGAGTATATTTTGTTAAATTCCTTCTCTAAATTGATTAATTTCAGCCTGTATTCTGTAATCTTAAGGAAAAAATCACGGAAGTCATAAGACCCCGTAGGATGGATGCCTTTGTTCTAAATTTTCAAATTTTCTACTCCAATCGATTTATTTTATAGATAGAAAAAGTTAGAAGATTTAACAGCGTACCTTATGGGATAATACAACTGCCTAATCCATATAGTGAGAAATATAGTCTTCATAAATATTAGGGTTAGATTTTATCTGAATTCTTCTTATGTGTATAGATAAAATGCTTAATCATTTCATTTAAATCATTAGCAGCTTTTGTAGGGATCTGGTGCTTTGTATGTTCAATGAACTTTAATTCCTTACATGGTAATTTTTCATGCAATAAATTCGCAGAATAATGAAATGGCGTATCATCTTTCCCATAGACAAGTAAAATTGGGAATTTGATTTTTTCTAGCTGGTTGGTACAGTTATAATCCAAACTATAACGGTAATATTGCTCGATATTTCTTGCATCTCCTTTTCGGGCTTCTTTGAACATCTCCATGAACAATTCTTGGGTATTTGCATTGGTAAATGAGATGGATAGCGCAAGAACTGGAACTGCTCCTTTATTGGCAAGTGACATTCCTAAAGAGATTCTTTTCTTTAAATGTTCATCGCTCACTTCAGACATTCCACTTATTATTATGCCTCCTAGAGCCCAATCGGCAGAATGTAGCAAATATTCCAATACGATAGAGCCACCCGTCGAATATCCGCATATAAACGCTTTTTTTATTTTCAGATGACTTAACAGATGTTTGATGTCTTCTACAATCTGAGGATAGGTTACTGGAAGGCTTGAATACTGACTTTTCCCATGACCTCTAATGTCAAAAGTAATCACTTTAAATTCGTGGGATAGTTCTTCTAATTGGTATTTAAAATTCACGCTGGTAAGCACAGGAGGATGAATAAAAACAATAGGAAACCCTTCTCCCTTAACGGTATAATCCAAACTAATACCGTCCACATCTAAAGTTGGCATGTATATGAACACCTCAATAATCTAAAATCTCATTTTTTAAACCCTTAACCTTTATTCAGATTGGTTAATATGTATTGCTATCATAATCACCACTTATTTTTTAACATGAAATTTTTTTTATATCTTATTTTTCCATTTAAAGCATTTTTTTATTATTAAATGTTTTGGTAACATACACCTTAAATTTTTAAGCTTTTTTTAGCCAAGATATTAATGTTCAGGGAATGAACATAAACTTAAAATAAGGTGATGTTGAATGAAGACAAACATGGATAAAATTCTACCGGTTTTCGCTTCAGTGGGAGTTGGTATTGCTGCTTATCAAATGTTGAGTGGAAATAATGGTGGGAAAATGAAAAATATGGTGCCACTCGCCTCAAACATGATGGGAATGGGGTCTGGGGTACAAGGACAGAATCAACAACCGTCCGGAACTTAATAACGGGTATAAAAAAAACGAATTACCTAATTAAGGTGATTCCTTCTAATCCACAAATAATCCCCCTTCCATTATCAAAGCTACGGTTGGGGGACTTTTCTATGTATTCCACAAACTGGTTGCAAAATTTTGTATTGATATTAGCTTTTTTTGTCACAAAAATTTAGCAATGGGAAAGGGTAGAAATATTTCTTATTGTGCTAACCTGCATCGATAGTACAACAAGAAAAAAGTCACAGCAACCCTTATTACGAATAAAAGATCGTGGAAAATTAGCCAGAGAGAAAAAAGGCTAAAACCATTTCGGTTGGGCATTATATGTTGTGGGAAAGGTGCTAGCATCTTCCTTATTACAAACAAGGGAGTGAAATAGATGACTCAAAATAACGAACGAAATCGAAACGGTGGAAACGCAAACCAAGGTGGCAACAACGCAACGAACCAAGCTGGTAACAATGCGACTAACCAAGGCGGCAGTGACGTTGCTGAAGCGGTAGGTACGGTTGGCGGCGGTGCTGCGGGAGCTATGGTAGGTTCTATGGTTGGACCACTTGGTACTGTTGCAGGTGGTCTTGCAGGCGGTGCGCTTGGTAACCAAGTTGGCGAGAGTGTTGGCAGAGATAACAATGCTACTGGTAACAACCGTAATGGGAGCAATAATAGCGGTTCTATTAACAAGTAGGAAATCTATGGGGCGTGAGGAATCCTCAGCCCTCCTTTTAATTTAAAAAAGAAATAGGTTGTGTTTAAACAGTCATTAGAACACGGTTCTCTTAAATAAAGTTATGAAATCCTTTTTCATAAGGGTGCTATGTTTTAAAATGCTTTTATTTTTTTAAATCATAATTGTATATAATGTTATTTACCTCCATTATTTGAATGGATTTGGCGTCTACATTGTTTTCATCAAAAATAACAACATTGTTCCCCGGCCCCATTGCACTATCGAAAAAAATACCATCAAATCCTTTTGTATTGATTAATTCCGTTATGTACTGAGTCGGTAAATATTCTATTTCTGATTTATTTGGGTCTACAGGAGTGCTTAATTCTTGAATAAAAGATGATAATATTTTATCAATTTCTAAAATTTCATAAGGCGATTCAAAATCAAATGGAGATATTGGATCACTGAATAGACCAACCAATTTTAATTTCTTCTTTGGAATTACGTGAGCGACAGTTACTGTTGCTCCTTTCCACGGCCTAATTTCAGCTATACATGTAGGCTCATCTATAGCACAATATAAATAGCTTATTCCACGAGGATTAGCTCTTCCTGCTGTAGCTAGTTTAGCTGGTGGAGCCATCATTTTACCGATAGGATGTACACCTAATCTTGCTCTAAATAAATCCACCTTCTCGGTATATACGGTTCTATATTCTAAAATTTCATCAATTCGATCATTAAAGATATCATTTTTTGCTTCAGGAAAAAATCTATTACAATGTTTTATTTCATCCTTGAAATTTCCCAAATCTGTTCCCATCCTTCTAAAGGATGAACAAAGGTAAAGGCTTGCGTAATTCTTGAGTATAAATTATATGGATCAAAATATCTTTCTGGGTCCCATTTCTTATTAAAGTTCAATATGTCGAATAATAATGTTTCATCAGTTCCAGTTCCTATAATCTTTTCCGAAAATATATTCCAATCTTCATTTATTAATTCAATGAGCCTATCACCAAATTCCGATGGGTCATCATGAATCTCAGGGTGAAAATATTCATAAGGTTCCGTACTTTCGTAATGCTTAAAAAGCCTTTCAAAATCTTCGGTTAAATCATCTATATCTATGATATATACTTCCTCACTATCACAATAATCGCAATTCCCCAACGCATCATATTCTCTAATCTTAGTAATTAAGTACATATCTTCAAAACAATATTGGCAGCATTTCATTTTAAATCACCACTTCTAATGGATTTTTATTCCATTATACAACCTGTCGGCATACATTTGCGTGTGGTTTGTTAAATATTCTTTAACTCCCCTATTCACATTACTTCAAGTTACAGTAATCTACAGTGTTATGCCAAGTATAACAGAAATAGGGATAAATCCTTTGTTTGGAGTTATCCCGAAGATATAGTGTGTAACACTACATCCAAACCTATACTGTTCCTACGCCCATCAACCCGATAGAGGAATACTGTTTACTAATACTACTCCAACTGTTCGAGGTTCCCTTTTTTAACAATACGATTTGATTTTCCTTCTTCAACTAAACTGCTTCATTAGTTGAATAACTCTGACATATTACTTACTTTAATCAGTAATATTAACTTGGTCGCAGTGGAACAATAGTTAAAGCTATATTCTTGAAAAGGAGTAAAAAATGATAAAACAAAACATCTTATTTAACCTTGATGATACATTATCATACTGTAATAGATACTTTAACCTAGTAATAGACGAATTCGCTGACCAGGTCAAGGCGTGGTTTGACTCGATTACAGAGGAAGATATAAAACAGAAGCAGCTTCAACTTGATGTTGCAGCGATTAGTGAGCACGGTCTAAAGTCAGATCGGTTTCCCGAGTCATTTGTTGGTACTTATAAATACTATTGCGACTTAACTGGGAGGGAAAAGAAAAAAGAAGAAATCCAATATTTAAGAGAGTTGGGTTTTAAGGTATTCGAGATACCTGTTGAACCTATTCCATACATGAATGAAACGCTACAACGTTTAAAAGAAGAGGGACATGAATTATATTTGCACACAGGTGGAGATGAGGCTAATCAACGCAGAAAAATTACCCAGTTAGAATTGACTACATATTTTGAACATCGCATTTTTATTTCGGAACATAAAGATACAACAGCTCTATCTGATATATTAAAAACCATTAAAGCTGACCCTAATGTAACATGGATGGTTGGAAATTCATTAAGAACTGATATTGTCCCAGCACTGGAAATGGATATCCATGCAATCTACATTCCAGCAGAAAGTGAATGGCAATATAACATGGTTGAAGTTAACGTTGATCATAGTAGTGCTTTTTTAACTGTAGATTCACTTCAAAAAGTTCCTGATGTAATTGATAAACGTATCCAAGATCAAATAATGTAAGTCGATAGGTAATACCCTTCTAAGTTTTTTACCTAGGAGGAATTTTCCTTTTCTAGACCAGCCAAGTACGATATAACTAGATAATCGTACTTTTTATACTTGAAATAGCAAGCACTCCATTATTTGGTCACGGTAGAGTGGATTAATTTAGAACGTTACTACTGTCCACCCGTCCAAATTAGACCCAATTTGTAAATTATCTCAAAAGTATCATAAAAAAGGTAACGGGTTCTGATACCTGTCACAAAACCTTTATTTGCTCTAAAAAATGTATGTGAAAATGTACAACTAATTGCACCGCGTTTTGCGGTGCTTTTTGTATATTAAAGTAAAAAAAGCACAGTTCTTTAAACTGAGCTCTTCCTCATATTTATCTTTATTAACTTCATCAACTAAAGCCTTCGTTTGTTCAATAATGAAGTGAAAATAATCAAGTTTATAAAGTATAAATATCGTTTCGTCTCTATTAATATAAGTCTCTGTACAACATATATAATTTGTTGTAAAAAAAACAAAAATATTATTTCAACTTTATATCATCTTTATTTCATCTTTACATAATCGGGTTATCTTTGTACTTGTAACACCCAATAAAAAAATGAAAAGAGGTTTTATAATGGTAAAGCAAAAAACAAAATTATTCACTGTACTTGGAATCTCAGCAGCATTATTAGTAGGAGCTGGCAGTACATATGCTGCTCAAAAAGAAAAAAATGAGTCAGTAAAAACTGTAAAATCTATTGAACAAAATAAAACAACAGAAAAAGCACCAACTACTAAAGAAATTCAATCAGTATTAAAAGGTGAACCTAAACCTTCAAATATTAAGGTAGAAGGTTTCTTTTCTTCTGATGGTAAACCTGTTTATACTTTTGATAATTTTTTAAACGATGAAAAATTATTTTCTTTATTAAAAATAAACGCACAAGAATTAAAACAAGAATTAGCAACAGGAAAATCTGTAGTTGAGATTGCAGCGTCTAAAAACATTTCTAAACAACAAGTGATTGATGTTATTGCAAAAACACAGGCAGAGAATCAAATTCAAAGTGAGAATAATGGAGATGTTCCTAAAAACAACCTTTCAATGGAGCAAATGGTAAAAAATATTGAACCAAAAGTAGTACACGTCATCGAGCATAAAAACTGAAACCATTTGGTAATAAAAAATCAACTAGTAATATAACGTTTGGTTCTCCCCTACCAAACAATATAAGAACCCTATTCTTCTAAAGAGCAGGGTTCTTTTCTTCTACAACAAACATCGGGAATTGAACGATTAAATATTACTCAACATCTTTACTAATTCTTCCTTTTCCTCTTACAATTTTATCATTTTCTTATTGAACTAATCTGCTTCGTTAGTTGAAATAAACAAAAAAGCTGCCGAAGCAGCTACTGAACTTGAACTCTTACACCTTTAGTATAATAAGAAAAACTACTCGGACTGGAATTTATTACAAAAATAGTATGGATTATTCTTATTTTACTCGCTTTTCAGACGGATGCTTTTCATTAAACTGAATTAAATCCCATAAATTACCATATAAATCCTTAAATACTGCAACTGTACCATATTGTTGGTCTTTAGGTTCTCTTACAAACTCAATACCTTTTGAAGTCATTTCGTTATAGTCTCTCCAGAAATCATCTGTTCCTAAAAAGAGAAAAACTCTCCCGCCTGCATGGTTACCTATAATAGATTCC
>NZ_NPDD01000171.1 GCF_002272245.1 Bacillus sp. 7884-1
TACAACTACCCATCGCTTATCTTGTTCGGGTTGATATGTATCTTCAATTAGAGTAAAGTGAAGTTTCTTCGTATAAAATTCTATAGCTTCATCATATTCTTTAACAACTAGGGCTATATGAACAACAGATTGTATCATTTTTATAACTCCTAACTAGTTTTATATAATAATTATTATTATAGTCACTCCGTAATTTTTTTCTTGCTCAAATATTTGAAATATAATTTTTTTAACAATTCAATTCTATCTAATCGCTCACTAATAAAAAAATATTTATACATAAATTTCCGCTCTGTTTAATGGACAAAATCTAGGAAATTTCCCTTAATTCCCTATTATACTCCCTCAGATTGATACGAATATCTCTTGAATGCTCACTTATTCGCAGGATTTCATAACCTCTATAAATCGAATGACGGGTAGTTGGAATGAATTCAGATCATTTGGCTTCGTGAAGGCATGGTTAAATAAAGGAGTTAGCTACTACTCCATATTTTACCATATAATGCACATCTCCACGCCGCCCCTGGAGGCTTTCCCTCCCATGTCTCAACGGGTCAATTGCCCTCTCATTCCTTCGTCATGCCTATCCAAGGGGTGGAGGCCAGTTATGCTAACCTGATGGGTCTCATTGCCCTTTTGTATAAGAAATCTGGTACTCCGTGCATATTTGAAATCCTACGAATAAGACAACATTCAAAAGTTAAAGTCGATTTTTTAATTGGTATATTTTATAAACTAATGCTTTATTTCTAAGCAGCTAAAGGGATTAATTCTTGTATTTTATTAGGACAGTAAGACTCGTTTCGTCGTGCAATTCCTACAAAAATCCTTGCTAGTTTACCGATCAGTTTCATGATTGATTTCATTTTCTTTATCTTCTTAACCTTCACATTATGGGAATGTAGTGCTTTAAATTCAGGGTTATTCATCACAAGGCTCATAGTTGCTAAATAGAGGAATCGTCGTAGTCTTGACCTTCCACGCTTTGAAATCACAATCTGACCTCTCCATTTGCCTGAACTGGCTTCAGCTAGATGTAATCCCGCATGTCGTAATAGAGAGTTTCCATGAGAGAATCCACTTAGATCTCCTGACTCACCTAGTATCCCAGCTAATGAAATTTCACTTATCCCTTTAATCGTAAGTAGTTTTTGTGCAAATGGTATATTATAGAGAACTTCTTTAACTTGTTGTTCAACTCTTTCGAGTTGCTTTAAAGCGAGGTCATATTCTTCTATTAATTGTTCTAGATGGAATTTATAAGCATCAAGTGCTTGTCCCGTTCCTATAGAAGTTTTTGCTAGATTGATCAGTAATTGAGCTTTTTTAGGGCCTGGCTGTCTTTTCATTAATGACTTCCAGCCCCTCTGGACATCTAGTGAATCCATCGAAGATATTTCATTTGGAGTTGGAAACAAACGAAGGGTTGCGATTGCTCCTTTGCACGAAACATCGTTAAACACTTGTCGCAACTCTGGAAAGACAACATCCACCCATCGATTTATTTGATTTATAGACATTACGAGTCGTTTAACAATTACATCACGGTTAGACATTAGAACTCTAAGTTTTTCAAATGATTCTGAAGATGGACGAATAAAGGAGTAGTAGCCGTTTTTGACCATATCTGCGATAACGAGTGCATCTTTTTTATCACTTTTTGATTGCGTATTATCACGATTCTCTTTATTCCTTTTTACTAAGTGGGGATTGACTGTTACTACCTCAATGTTTTGGTCATATAACCATTTTGACAGGTTAATCCAGTAATGCCCTGTAGGTTCCATACCTACTATTACCGCATCTAGTTTTTTTAATCTTTTTAAATCACGAATCCAGTTTAATAGATTAACGAACCCCTCTTCATTATTTTCAAATGTAATAGGGTCTCCGACTACAATTCCACGGAAGTTAACTGCTCTTGCAACGTGTATTTGTTGAGCAATATCAACACCAACAATAAGATGTGTATCGGAAATTCTTTCAATTAGTTGATTTTGTTTGTCTTGCATTTTAAAATTCATAGTAGGGCTTCCTCCTTAAGACTCTGAGTTAGATTGGACTCTATACTCGTATCTTACTGAGGGGCTCTATTTTTTTCAAACCTGATAATTAACGATCTACAGGAATGCTAACCTGATCCGTTACTTGAAGAAAAAATTCTGGAATGCTATTCCCAACCAAAGTACAGATAAGATGAGCCAGAAAATATAACCTCTTTTTTTAAGAATCTATATCTCAATACCATTTAATAAAAAAATCACTCCTGCAATTATGTTCAAAATGCCAGAATAAAAATAATTTACCTTATTATAAGTCTGTAAATAAACGATTATTGCACAGATTAACAATATTACCTGTAAAAACAGTATAGGTTTAATTCTGTCTTCAAGAAATTGTTTTCTAAAAAATGAAAGCATTGTTTTATCTCCTAAATAAAAAATTAATGTCCATTGTATTATAACCAGTTTTCCCAATTACCTTCTCTTCAACTATCTGCTTCTTTAGTTCAATAAGAAAAAGCCACCGAAATGGCAGCTGGTTCTTAAAGGAAAGCATCCAGTAGTTGAACAAGAAGTACACAATATCCTCGTATTACGACATTGTTGTTCTTCATCTTACAGGTTCAATTTCAATATCGTACTCCCATTCCCATTGCATAATTTTCTCCTCCTGTTTAACATCTTTATGTCAATTTTTGTGGCTAAATTTACTATGTAATTTTCAACCAGAACTATATAATTAAGGTATTAAAAGAGAGGAGAATAAAAATGAAACAAGTTGCTCTCCATCAATGGCATAAAGAACATACTAAACGAATAACAGAATTTCATAAGAACCACGAAATGAAAATACTACGTGGTGAAAATGGAAACGGTTTGTTGGCTAAATGGGAAAGATTTTTTATAACAATGTCATTTCCCCTCTTAAAAAATAAAATACTTATTAATTGAACTGTCTTCAAAGGACAGTTCATTTTTTTTTCGCAATTTTGAGTCAAAAATCGCATTAAACGTTTTTTCCTCTTCAACTAAACTGCTTGTTAGCTCAAAAAAAAGGCTGCTTTTTTGGCAGCCAGATCTTTAAGGAAAGCACGCGTTTGCTTACAAATAGATTCATTATTTATGCATGAAACTTAATATTTCTTTTAAGTATTTCTCAGGCTTTACAACCCTGGAAAATGCCCACTATTTTTGAAAATATCTTTCTGTCTATTTTTCAATTTCATAACTCTGTCTTTTTGCTTTGAGCAAAATGACAGGATCATAGTTACCATGTAATAGTAAAGATTTTTTTGAACCATAGGTAATAGATCAAGTATTGATTGGCATATTAATCCTTCCTGGAAGAGCTTAGTGTGTTCTTGTGTTCTTGCCCACATGCTATTTACGCTATTTACGCTACCTCTAACTTAATGATTGGTGGGAACCATGTGGAACGTAAAACGGTGGTACCTTAATCCATCCGCGTTTTCGCATTAAATGTTTTAATCTAGTAGCGAAGGCAAATTTTTCCGCTTGAAACTGAATAAACATTAATCCGACATCTGTACGAATTGATTCGGAAGCAGCACCAGCAGCACGCATAATTAAACTAACGATTTTTAAAGATAATTCGTTTGCAATCACATCATCCGTTAATTTAACACCAAGAGGAATACTGTTAGGGTCTGATTTTGGCATATCTTCAGGGGCAGGGGGTAATGTAATTCCTTCCTTAATCATGAAATCATGAAGTCTTTCCCTTTGACTGGTCCCTAGTTTCATATCTTCTTCAAGTATTGCTTTTAGTTCATCATCCGACGTGGTATTTATACCTGCTTGAACAGATACTTTGGCTAATTCAAGTCCAGCTAAGTAAATCCAGCATGCCATTACTTCTCCGACATGTAGAGGTTGGTCTTCGTCTTGAACTGTCAGTGATTTCATGGCATCCATGATTGTTTCCATTATATTTACCATGCGACTCCCTCCTGATCTGGTAGTAAACTATACATATTCTTTGTATGATAAGATTTTTTATTCAGGGGGTACCGCCAATATTTTGGTAATTTTGTACCTAAGCAAATTACAACGGCATATTATGTTGGGCAATTATCTAATAAGGGAGTGAAAATATATGGCATTTTTTCTACCGCAAGGTTCAATAAGACAACAACCACAATCCCCACCACCTCCATACGTTCCACCAAAACCCTTTCCTTCACACTATTTAGTCGACTGTTTATATAACTACACATATGTTTGGTTAGTGAATGGGGAGGGATTCTGGTTTTACCCGACGTACCTCCAATATGGTGAAGTTGCAGGATATAGGTGGAATGGTACATTCTGGACTTACTCTGGTTTTGATGAAAGATTTATGGAAACGGTTGCCTGTTATCCAAACCCTACTTTGTACTAAAAGCAAAAGTTCCTTGTGGAAAATAAACCAAAAGGCTTTTTTCCAATTGTAGTTACCTTTAGAAATAATAAACGTTCATTAGAACTGTTCTTGAAATCATTTATCAGGTATATCTTATTAACCTGCTTCGTTAGCGTAATAAGGATTATTAACTTAGTTGCTTATCAAGAAGAGATTTAAAGCTAATTTGTGTATTAGGATTGTTTATAAGTCTTTTAGTTAGAAAGGTACTTTGCAAAAACTTCCTTACTGGCTTATTTACGAAGAACAAACGATGATACTTTTCATAATCGTATAACTTATTAAACCAGTTATTTTTTCTTAATTCTTCAATATGCTTATCTATTTTCTTTGTATTTAATGAGTATCTTGTCCGATACTTCCAAGCAGTCCTGCAATAATCTCAAATATCATAAAATCGTCTCCTTTAGAAGATATATTCAATAGTATAATTTCCTCTAAAAGTTAGACCAAATGCCCCACCCATATTAAACTATCCTCCCCTTTAGATTAATAAGAAAAGGAGTTGCCGCAGCATATCCTTTAAGGGGGGAAGGCTCCTGTTTTTCTTAAGAAACACCATTGCATAATTTATTACTTAACTGAAAAAAATATATTATTACTATGTTTTTGGAGGTGTAATGGAATTGGCATTTGAGAAGGGGCTCGCTCAATCAGAAAAAGCTTATAATCAATTAACTGAGATCAGTTCTTTATTTGCAAATATAGTGAAGGAAGAATTTCTCTCAACATGGCAATGGTGGTTTGGTCTCGCACTATTTATTGTTCCATGGATTGTTTGGTTTAGATTTAGGAAGAAAGATAGCACGGGACGTCTCCTTTTAGGCGGCTTACTGACTATTTTATTATCACTTACAATCGATCTTGCTGCCTTATCTTTAGGGCTCTGGTCATACCCAATGGTAATCATCCCTCTAGCACCTTTTCTATTTTTACCTTATCACTTTTCTTTAGCACCCGTTGCGGTAATGTTAGCTCTACAAATTAAACCAAAAATGAATCCCTTGTTAAAGGGTATCATATTTTCTTCAATTGCGGCATTTGGAGGAATGAATTTCTTTAATGCCATCGACTTCTACAACCCTAAGAATTGGTCCACTCTTTATGATTTTATTATTTTTTTAACTTTTTATTTTGCAGCTTATTCGGTTACAAAAATTGAGAGCTATACTAAATTAGATAAGGGAAAAATCTAAAAATGTATTACGATTTAAAGGATAAATAAATAAGCTCAAATAACTAATTCCCCATTCTAAAGAAGCATATTTTGCTTCTTTTTTATATTTCTAATTATTAATAATTCAAACATCCCTTATGTTTCATATTTTTTAATCTCAAGTTTTCTTAGTTATTTCATTCATTCCTATGAGAGAATTTAATACTCTAATTCAAAACTTAACCTGTAAATTTCTCTAAAGGGCTTCATTCGAATGACAACCTTTTATGGTAATGGAATTTTATGTTAATATAAACAATAATGTGGTAATTTGGGGGTGAATATAGAAATGCCGATGGAGCAGGAAACAATGGGTATGTTAATAGTTGGTTTCTCTATCATAATAGGTTTTACGTTTATTATCGTTTTACTATTGTTATTTTCGAAAAAACGGAAACCCTTTCGTATGGCCTATACATTAGTAATTGGATTTTTACTATTTTTCAGCTGGGCTGTTAGCCAAGCCATAAAAGCAATCAGTTTTGATGTAAATCATCCAATGGCATCAGAAGAAATATCTTTGCGTCTTGGAATTTCAGGAGTCCTTTGGGCAATCAGTATGTTCTTTTTAATCCTTGGTTTAATTAAATTTTCATTAACAAAAACAACGAATATAGAAACATTACACAAATAATACTTGTTATGTTTAAAGGCATCGGCATGAACCGATGCCTTTGATGTGACATTTATTTTGCTAAATCTACACATCATCTTTTAAAAGTAATAAAGTCAACATTAATAGGTTCCAGGTCTGCTACTCTTAGAAGTTGATTAATTTGTCCTCGGTGGTACTGGCCGTGAAGAGCGACATGAGTTAGGATTTCCCTTATTGTATTCCGAAACTCTGTACCTTTACTATTTTTATAGGAAACTACTCGATCTAGGTCCGTATTGGATAAATTTGAAAGTAATTCAGCGTAATTATGATAATTTTGATTAACCATCTCTACACAGGATTCTAAACTAATATCTGCCCAGATTGGTAAATGCGAACTATCCGCGCCCATTAATCTAGTAAACCAAACGTTTTCCGCATGAAGAAGATGGGAGAAGAGATTATTCACCTGCCTGTTCTCCACCGCACCGTTTTGTAAGGTTTCAAGAATTCGTTGATTCGCCCAATGTACATGCTTACACATCGATTGGATTGTTTCCAAAAAAGCACCATCCTTCCTCATTCTAAACAGAATCTCCTTACCACTGCTCATTTTATGGTAATTAACAGTTCGATTATACTGAAATATTCAGAAATATAACATCAATTCAATTACTGTATAAATGTGCCAAATATTAGTACAAAGGATGGCAGAAGTATATATTCTTATGGCCGAAATCAATATTTATGAATACCATAAAAAAATGATCAGTTTACTTTTTTTGGTTATAACCACGATCTCCATATGGTTGTAACTTTTCTAACCATTTTTCTTCTAGAGCTAATAATGCTTCCTTCTCGTTAAAATAAGGTTTATCATTCTTTTTCAATTTTTCTAGTATGTCAATTATGAAAGCATCTTTTCCGTACTGGTTCCATTCTTTTTGCAACTCTTTGTTGGTGGTATACCCATTTGTTTCAAGCATAAATTTTATACCGTTTAGCGTTTTAAAGTTTTTCGTACTTCCAACCAATATTTTATTGTTGATCCTATTCTTTATCTGATAAATTCCTGCTTCAACGGATGTTTCCTTAAATTGTTGTTTCAACTCTTTTTTGCGATCCATGTTTTTCACCTACTGTAATTCATTTATTTTTTTATCCAATAACTACTACCATCAGATTTACGGTCTTAAAATCCGTATTCGACTAAATATCTTCTTATTATTCAACCAATAGAACTTACCGATTTTTTCCGGGGCAATGTAAACGATTAAGGGTTATCACGTATTAAACAACGCATATAAAACTTCAGCACCTTCTGGTACGATAAACTATTAATAATGAAAAAAAGCGCCTTCTACCGAAGTAGAAAACACTTGTCATTATGGCATATTCTCGTGTTATTGAATGTCCTATATAACGTACAATAGTACCGGTGGTCTGTGTTTAGCACCTCTGTTTTATATGTTAGTCTATGGATAGTGTATCATTCAACAAGCTTATCCTCCATAAAATGCATCCGCTTCAGGACCTTTCCTTCCTTACTTTTATCATAAACATTGTACTCTTTTTGTGGTTCAGCATCTGACCAAATGATCGATGCAATGAGATCATGTTTATGATGTTCCATCCGATCCGTATTCATGTAACTTTCATCAGGCTGCCAGTCTCTTGGCAAATCGTCACTTTCCCTATAGAAGGACATATAAAAAATCCTATTTTTTCCTTCTATTACGTTCATTTCACCTTCAACTGGATGATTCTTAATGTATTTTTCAACTAATTCTTTCATATTTTTTAAATCATTTGGTGGGTTCAGAATCATGTAATGCTTTCTAAGAGACACCACTTCTTCATCCTTTTTACCAACAACTTGTTCTGTATTGGCAATTTCGAAAATCTTTGTTTCCCCGCTTGAGTCCTCATTCTTTGTACATCCAATTATGTAGAATGAAATGAAGAATGTACCAATAATCAAAACTAGAATTTTTAAATTAACTTTAATTGCTCAATTCCCCCTCGAATGGTATATCCATTTCCATTAAACTAACAAAGGGTTTATATTCGCCATCATAATCTTCATGGTGCTGTAAGACAAACCAAGCACGAAATCCTGCTAAGTTAACATACATTTTCTCCACATCTGGCTGATCTAACCCAAAATGATCATATAAACGAACATGCATAACCCCTTCAAAGTGATTGTTCTCTACTGAAAAATCTTTTACGGATATCGTATTCCCCCATGTATCATTTACGGTAATTGTAAGTCCGCCTATTCTATCACCCCAGCTGCTAAACGTCGGGTAAGAAGCATTATCCTGTATATTTTGATAAAATGTATTCGTTGCTTTTGTACTTTTATCAAACCGAAGTGCTGCCAAATTTCCTCCATTTTTCTTTAGCTCATCAACTAAAGCATTTTTGACATAGTCAACATAGGCTTTTGTTGTCTCATGCTCACTAGCTTTTTTAGTTAAAGTCTGATTACTATAATCTGCACCAGTTCCCTCCTCAAAATGATCAATCATATCTAAAACTACATCTTCCATTTCTCCCGTAGAAAATAAGTCTGTTGACATCATCTCGAACTCATCAAATAATATACCTGGGAAATATGATTCAAGTAATTGAAGATGGAACATCCAGCTAATGTCAGTCATTTCATCTCCTGTATAATCATCCGTTTTCATATCATTCGCTACATTTCCATTTTCATCATGGCCTTCTGGTCTATCTGATTGAAAAATGACTAATTCGGATAAATCAGAGTTCAACGGTCTTGAATCCTCATTATCAAAAATTCCATCTCCATCACTATCTTTTTTGTCAGGTAAACTGGTTGGAAAGAAACCTTCAAAATGAATCGTAATTCCAAAAAACTCAAACGTGAATGTTCTCAATGGACCCATTTCTTGCCCATCGGTTAATCCATCTCCATCACTATCTTTCAAGTCAGGATTCGTGTAGATTTTACCGTATGGTGTTTTCATTCCTTCAATTTCATAGGTATCATATAAGCCATCCCCATCTGAATCTATCTCTCCACCACCGGGACCATCTCTAGTTACATCAAGATTCTTTGAGTAGTCAGTATCCTTACTCCAAAGCTCCAACCATTTTTTCTTATCAACAATCATATATTCACTAAGCTGAGTAGTTTCCACACTTATTGTATTCTGACTTGTATCTAACACAGTGTTAAGGCTTTCAAACATTTCCTCCTCTTCATTATACCAAATGATGCCTAAATCATTTTCCGATGTCTCTCCAAGCTGTGCTTCATCATAAGTAAATCTAATGCTTGCTTTATCAAATTCTGATTGAGTATTGATCCTTACAGGAGAACCAATAAGACCGTATAAATTAGCTGTTTTGATATTGACTTTGTTTATTGTAATTCTAGTTGTTTTATTAATATTATCCGTTGCACTAAAACTAACTTCTACACTAGTAATTTCTGATTTATCAGGCTGATTAAATGATTTACGAATAGATTGTTTATGAAGTTCTTGTGAATCCGGGGTCTCGTCATTATCACTGTCTGCAACATTCGGATTTGTCTTTAAAGCAAATTCATCTCCATCGCTTAATCCATCGCTATCTGAATCATCCTTATTAGGTAATGAATCAAACTGTTGTACTTCAAATCCGTCAGTTAAACTATCTTGGTCGGAATCTTTCTTAATCAAAGTTGTTTGATAAACCTGCTCATCTTTATTATTCAGGCCGTCTCCATCGCTATCTTCATCTGCGTCACTTATGCCATTATGATCTGTATCATATTTTGTTGGGGAAATAGATGATTTAATCTCATATTCAATATTGTCCTTTAATCCATCCCCATCTGTATCCATTTTAAATGGATTCATTCCCTCTTGGTATTCTATTCCATCTGTTATGGTGTCACCGTCTGTGTCAGTGGTAGATTCAAAGAATTCTGTGTTAAATGTATAGCCTGCTTTTTCAAGTCCGAATAACACTTGTTTAAATGCATTTTGATAGGACTTTGCTGCAGGGATACCTAGATCTTTTTCTAGAAATCCATTAGCTTTTTCAGACATTTTCACAGCGTTATCCAAATGAGCTTTTATTTTATTTCCATTGTGATCCGATTGATCAGCGATATCTTTTAAGATGCCGATAGCATTTTTGTTGACAATTTTATCCGATAGATAAAAATTAAAGAGTATATCTGCAAGTAATACTTCAGTTGGTTCATTAAAATCGTTATTTGATGCATAGCCCCATAGATATATTGTTAACTTATGTTTGATATTTAAGAGCAGATCACTTTTTAGAACCACCTCTTTTATATACTCCTCTTGAACTGCTTGTTCATATTGGTTAATCAATTGTTCAAACATTTCAAGTTCATTCATATCTGTTTGATTAAAGTCTCCGGACTTATCAAATTCCACAATCAGATTATCTAGTGTATTAGAATCTAACTTAGCATTCTTATCTTTTATGACTGTTACGAAACGCTTTAATTCATTTATTGCAACCTTCTCATAGATTAATCCATCTCTGGTATCCTCATAGAATTCATATTCACTTAACCACTGTTTTACATTTTCCTCACTAGAAATCTTTTGTTGTCCTTGATTAGCATCGTTATTACCCTCGGCCACCACTGTTTGCCCAATTCCGCCGAAAACAATGGCAGAGCTCAAAAAAATATTCACCATACTTTTTACTTTATTTTTCAACATGAAAAGCTCCTTTATTAAAATATTCATTTTAACCTATAAAAATATAATTATATTGAGAGAAGCTGCATGCATTTACTATGGTGGTTACTTATAAAACTTAATTGGTTTAATGATCGAAGCATACGGTATAGTGGTTCCCATCCGAAGAAAAACTGTCAAAATCCTTGATATTATGGCATTAAATCACCTCCTCTATAAATACAAATCTATCAACGGTTTTCCACGTTGGAATGGTGTCAAAATAATATTTTTCGACACCTGATCAACAGTATTTTATTAATCTGTGAAACTATAACAGTAGCTATGTACGCTACGCCAACGCCATCGGATAAACTTGGTTTGTGGTGGGTGGATCAGTATGTGATGCACAATAGATCTCTGTGCAGCTTATGGTGCCGTACCCTCCTATGTCTCTTGGCCTACATTCCTTAGTTCAGTCTAGTCATAAAGCAAAGATTAGCGGTGCTCCTTTAGGAACTCTAGCTCGGATGGTGAAAATAGCGCAAGCTTCTCCGTGTCATCCTATTGTCTTACAGCTTATTAAAAGGGTGATGGCGTAGCTGAATCGTCCATCTTTAATAAGACGAGCTATTCGGTCATGTTTAATTGGTAAATTATCGTCTAGCTCCTTTGATCTTTTGACGTTCATAGGATTAACCATAGCCAATAATTAACTTATGTTAATTTTAGTTTGTTTTTTTTACGATTATAAGGTAAAGATTTCCTATATTGTATATTTTTATATGGAGCTTCAGATTACCCTTGTCTATGAAAATTATCATAGAAAAAAAGTATCCGCCATTTAAAAAGGCACCTGTGTCACTAGTCGAATTAAGTCACCTCCGAAAAGTGCCAGGCACCTCTATTAATTTGGGTGCAGTGCATTGAACCTATGCCTTTTATGTGCCATTTATTTTGCTAAAATCATCTTTTAAATGTAATAAAGTCAACATTAATAGGTTCCAGGTCTGCTACTCTTAGAAGATGATTAATTTGTCCTCGGTGGTACTGACCGTGAAGAGCGACATGAGTTAGGATTTCCCTTATTGTATTATGAAACTCTGTACCTTTACTATTTCTATAGGACACTAGTTGATCAAGTTCACTAGGGGATAGATTTGAAAGTAATCCTGTAAAATTATGATTATTTTGCTTTACCAGTTCAACACACTTATCTAATCTGACCTCTTCCCAAATCGGTAATTGTGAACTATCGATTCCTTTTATTCTAGTAAACCAAATATTTTCCGCATGAAGAATATGCGAGAAGAGAAATTCGCCTGCTTGTTCTCCACCGCACCGTTTTGTAAGGCTTCAAGAATTCGTTGATTCGCCCATTGTACATGCTTAAACATCGATTTGATTGTTTCCAAAAAAACACCATCCTTCCTCATTCTATTTTTATGTGATAGTAAGCGATGGGATGTTTGATCATTTAGCCAAACAAGTGAAACCACTAAGATATAAAGCTTATAAGGTTGAAGTTGAGAAAACGACGAAAGAAACATCCGATCAGCTGTTGAAGCTCAGAGAGGCGGAGGATGCACAACTGACTACCATTTATGAGGAGTATAAGGATGGTTTAGAGAGTGCAGGAATGGATCTGTTTTTATTAGGATTTTTAGGGTTGATATTTTTGGCAGCAACTGGGAGTATCATATACTTTAAACAGGTGACAGACGCTCATGCTGATCAAGCAAAATATAGTATTTTGCGTTAAATTGGTGTTAGCAAACGGGAGATTAGGCACTCTATTGCAAGACAAACCATATTTATCTTTGGATTGCCTTTAGTAGTTTGGGATTTGCCATAGTATTTTCATTATACGAGCCTTAAGCACTTTATATGGGGCTGCAGATTACAACATCATCACTCCGATTATTACGGCTATGGGGGCTTATGTGATGATTTATCTCGGATATTATGTCTTAACGGTCCGTACTTCTAACCAGATTGTTAATAGGTAAAAAATCCGGCTGATACTATTTTGAATCAAATAGATCAGCCGGATTTTTTATCTAATTCTATACCCTTCAAACGACTAGTTAATCTCAAGATTCTGAATGAATCATACCATTCCTAATCTCTATCCAAATGATAGAGTAGCTGAACAACGCCTGAGGAGAATGATCTTGTATGAACTAATTTCAAATTTACCCTCTTTTGTAAATCCATAAACAACGGTTTTCCTTCTCCCAAAATAACTGGATGAACAGATAGTCTAAATTCATCCACAAGCCCTAATTTTATAAAAGTAGTAATTAGACTGGCTCCACCATATAACCAGATGTCCTTACCTGGCTTATTCTTTAATTTATTGACTTCTTCTAGTATTTGATCATTAATAAATATAGCTTTATCATCCGTCCCCTTTTGCGTTCTGGAAAACACATATTTTTGTTTACTATGTACTAACTCCCATAATTCTTTTTCAGTTTCCGTCACTTCTGTTTCTGGAGTGAATTGTCCCCATAACTCATAGCTCTTTCTCCCGTATAAAATGGTATCAATTTGATGTAAGAAATCAATAAAACCCATGTCCGAATCCATTATGCACCAATCAATTTCTCCATTTTTTCCTTCAATAAAACCATCTAACGTAACAGCTAAATCTAAAATTATTTTTCTTTGCTTTACTTCTGTAGACATCGTTCTGCCTCCTTTTAATTTATAAAATAGGCTGTGTTAAATTAGGCTGTTGATTTGTGCTC
>NZ_NPDD01000172.1 GCF_002272245.1 Bacillus sp. 7884-1
GTTCTAAAATCAACAGTTTCCTTTAACACAGCCATAAAATAAATAAGCCCAAAGAATAGCTGGAGATAACGAGTTTGTCTTCAGCTTTTGCTCGGTTTTAGTTTATTAAATGGCTGATTTCTTTCTTAAGAAGGTTTCAAAAGGTCCTCTTATCGATCTTTTATACATAAAATTAGCAACGAATACGGTAAGAAGCCAAACGAGCACCGCAATCAAATCACTTTCCAATTGGCCAATTTGTCCGCCAAGAGCACCAGCATAAGGAGATAAAATGGCAACAAACAGAACAGACTGAATAAGATAAAAACTTAATGAACGCTGTCCAAGAGCTGCAATAGCTTTTGTAATGCTCCCACTTTTTCCTTCCAGTTTAATGACGAGTAATCCAATCAGCGCCGTCCATCCAACTCCACATGCATAACCAGTGAGTGTATGAAGTGATTTTGCTGTTACCTCCCATACATCATTGTAACTTGTCCAAAACAAAGACGACATTAGGGCCATCGGGATCCCTCCGGCTGTCGAAATGAAAAGTCCAAATATAGCAGCCAGGAAAAGTACCTTCTTATGGCTTTTAGGGTTATCGATTACTTGAAAACGTGCAACTAAAATTCCAATCAGCACCCCAGGAATGACTTGATAACTCAGTATAGGTGTGTAGAACATCCAATCAAACATTCGAGTCATAGCTGCCTCAATAGGGTCTGCAATCGTAGCTGAATTCGTGACTTCCATATTTAATGCATCAAAACCTCTAGGCATGTCCGGAGCAAATACACCTACCAAGATTAGAAAAAACAAAGCTAATATGATCATATTTCGATTGGATAATCGTAGAAATAAACCCGCAAACAGGAGAGCGATAAAGCCGTACACTCCGATAATATCCGCGAGAAAAAAAGTTGCATGGAAAAAGCCTATCACTAACATCCAAGCTCCTCTGCGCCGAAGAATTTTTTTAGTATCCTTCCAACTGTTCCCTTTTCTCTCTTGGCCTTTCATTAATTGATGGAGCCCGTATCCAAAAAGGATAGCAAATAAAGGGAATGCGCGCCCGTCAATGAGAACCTGCCGAATAAAAACCGTTAACTGGTCAGTAAAAGTAATTTCTCGTTCTGATGAAAATATAAATTGATTGGCATGCGCCAAAGCAATAAATAATAACATAAAACCTCGAGCTAAGTCTGGTGTTAATTTTCTTTTCGTGAAAGATGAGTTTGTCTTCATCTAATTATTCCCTTTTGATTTATTAAATTGGATCCCTTCTTCAATCCTTTTAGTCTACAAAAA
>NZ_NPDD01000173.1 GCF_002272245.1 Bacillus sp. 7884-1
TCTTCACCTGTTGCTTTATCAGGCACGGCAACAAAAAAGTCCACTGATTGTTGTTTTTTAAAATCTAATCCATCTTTATATAGACTATGTAAAGCATCTCCATCAGCATCATTTGGAAATTTCATTCGGTTTTCCTCCATATTCTAGTACATTCATTGTTTTAATTATAATTCACTTATATCTTTTCGACTAACCATTAATCTTTATTGTTCAAAAAAAGTAAAAGCCACAACGGCAATTCGGAAGGTACAAAATATTTAATAAAATTTAATGAATCCAAAATTACCGATACATTTGAAATCTTTGATGATAACCATGGATTTTTTAAAAAAAACAATGTCTTTACTGGTGAACTGCTGCAATCGGACAGAAAAACAGCTATGCAAAAAGTAGTTGATTTAGGTGGAGTTATCAAAAGTGGCGTTAACAGCAAAACGCATTATTGTGTAAGTATTGAAATCTACATTCTTAATTCAGCCTATCTTTCTTTGATGAACAAAAAAAAGCACATCTCATTAAGAAATATGCAAGTGGAAGATTCGTATTCACAAAAAATTCAACACGGTTGCGTCCATTTGTTTTAGATTTGTATAGATTTTTTAATGTAGTATTTTTAGAATTCAAAAATTAAAAGACTCGGCTCATATAACAAGAGGGAGGAAAATCTTTTGAAATAAAATTTGATAGAAAATAGGAGAATATTCTTTCCATACAAATAAAATCCCTTCTGTGAGATAATTTCAAAATATTCTACACAAAAGAGATTTGTTAGACTCTCATTTTTGGATCATTTCATTTGAGTTTAATTCTTTTAGCATCAGACCGGAATACGTTTTGCAAAATTGCATGACGGTTTCCACGACCACATCTGAAGCATACTCCAAAAAGTTGGTCATAAAGTCCTTGTTATTCGGTTGCAGGAAAGTTCCAATAAAATCAATGACCATGTCGTTAACGAGCTTGCTATCACTGTAAACCAATTCACCATGAGCTACTTGCTCTTCAATAGTTGAACCCTTGTAGACAAGTTCCTTAAATCGAGGCATATTTTCAGCAAAGAAATTAGTCTCGTTTACTAGTTTAGGAACATCTAACATGGCTTGTTGAAAGCTTTCTTGGGTCATAAACTTTTCTTCTTCAACACAGAACTTTAATAAAGAAATGGCACGATTTGTGTTTTCGAATAAAAATGTTACGTTTCTTAAGAGCGATTCTAGGTATGCTTCCTGTGATCCTGCGTCTTGTCTCATTTCGTCTAATACTTGTTTAAGTCTGTTGGAAAGCTCATCCTTTTTCCAATGGGGCTGCTTAATAACAGCACCCAAAACCCCTGCGGTATGTTTGTTTAACAATTCTTTTGACAATATTTATCTCTCCTAAATCATCATATAGTTATGCTTTTAACTTTCCGATGTATTAAATATGTATTATACCTATTTATTATATACAGTGAGTCCATCTTTAGCATCTTCCATTTGTAGAAATCGTGTCACATTGTAACCACATTGGCATTTTGATAAATAACAAACATGTCTTTATGAAAACTTTTTTAACTCCATCCCCCTGTAAAATTATTTATATTTATATAATAATTCGACAAAATCCTATGAGTTTCCTTTTTAGATCCATAATTTTAGTATAGTTTGTGATACTGATACCTCATCTGGATATAAATTAGGAATTTGATAAAAATAAATTAAAAAGTATTTACTTTATTTTTATTAAAAATAGGCTTTGTTAAACTAGGCTGTTGATTTACGCTCCAGGCGCTATGCTTTCCGCGGGCTCGCCAGTGAGCCTCCTTTCAGCTTCGCTCCTGTGGGGTCTCACTCAGCT
>NZ_NPDD01000174.1 GCF_002272245.1 Bacillus sp. 7884-1
CAAGCGCCTTCCTCTCCAATCAACAGGTTCTTAAATTAAAAACAGTATCCTTTAACACAGCCTAAAAATAAAAGAAATGGTAGGAATTTATGGAAAAGAAAACAGTTGTAGATGAGGATTATAATAAATTTTTACAGTTAATAAAGGACAAAGAGTTATTTATTTCTAAAATTCTTCCAACACATCAACATTTGAAAGCAAAAATGCGAGCTGAAACCTCTATGCATGCTCGAGAGATGGAATCGAAGTACCCAAATTCATTGAAATTTTTAAAATGGCTTGATCAGCAAACTGATTTTAACTTCTATTTGGTTAAAATAGGACAAGATGGCGGCATTAGCTTATTTATATCCAATTTGGAAGCCTTTTTAAATATTGCGCATCGTACAGCGCCTTCTAATCAAGGAATGCAAGACATTATAGGAAATCAGAGAGCTTTTTTGGAGATACAAACTCTCTATTCGTTTAAAAAAGGACAAGGATACAAGATTATGCAAAAGCTTATAAAATTAGCAATAAAAATCAATTATCCTATCTCTTTATATGCAGAGACAGAAAGCAATGTTAGGTACTTTGAACGATATGGCTTTATCAATCATGGAAAGCATGGAGATAATGGTGAATACTTAATGATATAAATGCCCTAAGCAGTGACCGGGGGGACGGTTCTGATGGTCCTTTTTGCATTTAGTATTATAAGGTTTGCCAGTGGATAGGGTTTAACCTTGGAGAACATTAAATTCAACAAAAATGTATCTTTTCCTTTGGATTATTAAAAAATGTAGGAATTTCAGGGATTTAATTGCCGGGCAGTTGGATGCCCCTCCAGCTGCTTACATCACATTGGCCATATTCATTATCACCCACAGCAACCACTGTGCCGTCTGATTTAAGCCCGACAGTGTGGGCACAACCTGCCGCAATCGCCACAATATCACGCCAATCCCCTACATTACATTGGCCATACTCATTCCAACCCACAGCTATCACCGTACCGTCAGATTTAAGACCGATGGTATGAAGATAACCCGCTTCAATCGCCACAATATTGGACCAGCCGCTTACATTGCATTGGGGATATCGATTATTCCCCACAGCAATCACCGTACCATCCAATTTAAGACCGATGGTATGCCAGTCACCCGCAGCGACCGCCACAATATCCTGCTAGCTGCTTACATTGCATTCACCATCATTATTTCGTCCAACTGTTACTCCTGTGCCATTCGATTTAAGCCCAATGGAACGAGCCCAGCCCGTCGCAATCGCTACAATATCGCGCCAGTCGTTTACATCGCATTGGCTGTGCTTATTCCACCCCACTGCCGCCACAATCATTTCAGATCTAAGACCGATGGTATGAGCATTACCCGTGTTCTTCGCCATATGAACATTACCAGCTGCGACCGCCACAATATCGCACCAGCCGCTTACATCACATTGGCCAAATTTATTATCGCCCACAGCAACCACCGTACTGTCAGATTTAAGCCCAACGGTATGTCGACGACCCGCCGCTATGGTTTCTTTTCGCTTTTGTTTCACCTTTAACAACGTCTCTTTCGGTGGAATAAAATCCATTGTTTTACCTCCATGAATAAAATCATTCCTTTAATTAATTATCTGACGAGTATATGTAACATTAAGGTCGCTCCGTAAATCTAAGCAACGATATGGTTATGTGATAAATAAACCTAATCTAGTTGTCCTTTTGCGTATTAACTTTTCCTGAACCACTCCTCTTATCCAATCGTATTCCTAAGTTCAATAGAAAACGTTAACAAAGATATTCGTATAGCAAATTGTCTACTTCTGTAAAATATTGGACTATATTTCCATTATTCCGAAAGAAAAGTAGATTCCTATCAACTATTATTAAAGTTCAATAATCCTGATTTATTCCTTCTACCTTTCTAGCACTTACGACTCAAATCTACATTCCGATATATCAATTAATCATTCAGTTTAAGAATTGTTTAGGAAATACAAAAAATAATCCCATCTCATCATTTGAGAAGGGATCATTCATAATTCAATACCTTAGAAAGGTCTACTAAGTTGATAATACACTATCTTTCACAAGCAAAGTTATCCTTATCTCTATCCATTTTAGATTGATAGGCTGGATGATCTGCAGCTACGCCATCTGGATACTTCTTTCTCAGTTCAGTACAATTGGCAAAGAGCTCTGATCCTCCAGTTGAAGCTGAAACTGCAGCTGCTTCTGCTTCTGCCTTTGCTTTGGCTTCTGCTTCAGCCTTCTCTTTGGCTTCTGCTTCAGCCTTCTCTTTGGCTTCTGCTTCAGCCTTCGCTTTGGTTTCTGCTTCTGCCTTTGCTTTGGTTTCTGCTTCTGCCTTTGCTTTGGCCTCAGAACTCTTTTCCTCATTCTTATCCTCTGCTTTAGATGTATTCGAACTTTCAGATGAACAAGCAACTAAACTAAAAATTAAAAATAAAGCAAGTAACCCTACTAAATACTTTTTCAATTCATTAACCCCCATAATTTTTTTCTCCCCTTGTATAACAATATCATATATTGTAATATTTTTACTTATTTTAGAAAAATTTAGTAATAATTTTTAGCTGTCAGTTCTTCAAGAAAAGTAGTTAAATAAATAGTGTCTTTGCAAAAACATATTACTTAATTAAGATCTACTTAAATTGCCTCTTCATCGATTAGCCTGTTGCTCTCTGTAAAATCCTAGTTGTTAAATCGTAGGGTTCAATCACGGTGTTCTTTGAATGGAAACCATATTTTGCTGAAAGTATGAAGCAATCATCATAATCCTGTTGTCTAATAAAACTTCCTATATCCTATTAGTTGTTGTAAAGAGGCTTGTCCTTTTCATTTTTCCATTTTACATATTGCTCACGCATGCATGCTCCGCAAGGTCTATAACCAGCCGCAATGGCTGTCTCCTCATCAGCAAAAAAAACTCGATATTTTTCATATCCGCCTTTTTTTATTGCACGAATTGCAGCGTGACAAT
>NZ_NPDD01000175.1 GCF_002272245.1 Bacillus sp. 7884-1
TTTTTTATTGCACGAATTGCAGCGTGACAATCAAAACGCCCATAAATTTTGCTTTTGCGATTTCCTGCCAACAAACCTGGAGTTTCACTTACATATGGGATATTATCTGATCCCAAAAGTGTATAGGTTTTGGGTTGATCTGCTGAAATCTTATTGATATTTCCCACCTTACTCATCACCTTCTATTCATTTTTCAATCTACCTAAGGATTAACCATTTATTATTAATAACTTTTCCGACTCAATATACCCAGCATTGGATCCTATAAGGATATCAAACCTATCATTATAAATATTTAAATTCTTAAAATCTCAATTATTGTGAAGAGACGTTTTCTTATTATAATAATCTAAAAAAGCTATACTAAATAATTCTTTGTTATAGCTTGCCAAATCTTTAAACCACGATCGTAGTCCATTGACACCATTGTTTGTGCTAATACAACATGGTTTCCTACTATATCATTTATATCCGATGATGGTACTGGTCTTCCAATCCTTTCAAATCGGTTTAAAGGCATATAATATTCTTCATTAATATGTAAACCATCATCATTCAAATAATCCCCTATCTCCATCACTCCTGTAGCAACTCCTCTGGCAATAATGCCAGTTCCATTGCTATATAAAAATACTAAATCATTAGGTTGTATTTGGCTAATTTTCTCTTTCCACGGTGAAAAATAAGCAGAACACTTCTCATTTTTCAACATGTCCCTCTCAGTTTCTCCACTAGGCACATTCGTCCGGTTAGTATTAATTATGTAGGCCTTCCTCAAGTCTTTCACGCTCCCTTATATTTAATCCCTTATTAAGTCTGAAAATTTCTATTAAAAAATAATAATTAACTTTACTTTCTTTTATTCTTCACATGGTTTAAATCTATTTTCATTTTTGTCCCTTTTAGGACAATATCAAACCCAAGTTTAATAAGAAAGTTATTAGTTTGATCCCCACCGTGAAGGTTCCTAATTTCTAATCCGAATGCTTCACTACTTGCAATTTGTAAGACTTCCTTTGGTGGATATAATCGGCCTTCATAATATAAATCATAACCAGTTGACGGATTTAAACTTTCAATTCCCATTGCATTAATACGAGTTATTGCACTTATCACATGTTCTCGGGTTATCTCTTTCGGTATGACCATTTTTTCTCACCTCAAATTTTCATTTTAAAACACTAACCATTCTTGAGTTATTCGATAGTTTATCAATATATTTTTCCATTGTTTCCTAACTGAAGCTACCTACCCAAAGTGGGATTATCCGTATTTCTACTTTTTTCATACACACTTTTAATATGAATCAATATATATTTATAATAAACTGGTAATATACTTACAATATTCGATATAATAGGACGTTTTTCCTCTATCCTATTTATCATTTTTCATCAATTTGGCGTCATCCACCCGTATTCTATCACGCTATTTCTTGAAACTCTTTTATCCTTTTTGTGGAAAAATGTCATTTCGTTTACAAACAAGAAAAACATGGAAGTGACACAGGCAATTGCACCCATATTGCGCGAACAACGAAAAACGTCCCAAGTTTGTTTGAGTACTTGGGACGTTTCCGTTTATTCATAACAGAAGCTTAAATCATTGGGCATGCCATTCCGTACGTTGGAATCAAGCTTAAAAGAAAATCGGAATCATGCTGAACTTTTTGTCTTTTTACAGTACCGTCCCTAACCTACTTCTCATTCAATTACTTCAAAGGGTTCTAGTACTTGATCAATTGTTACATTGTTCACCGTAAAAAAGTCGAAATCAACTTTTTGATTCCCTAAATCATTTTATTCTACAAATA
>NZ_NPDD01000176.1 GCF_002272245.1 Bacillus sp. 7884-1
ACTTCACCTGTTGCTTTATCAGGCACAGCAACAAAAAAGTCCACTGATTGTTGTCTTTTGAAATCTAATCCATCTTTATAGAGACTATGTAAAGCATCATAATCAGGATCATTTGGAAATTTCATTCGTTTTTCCTCCATATTCTAGTACATTCATTGTTTTCAGTATAAATCACTTATTTCCTTTCGACTAATAAATGATATTATATATTACAAAAAAATTCGTAGTAGTACAGCGGCAAAAAACAGCTGACTTTTCAATCAGCTGTAAATAAATTCAAGTTATATCCTGGGCTCTCCCAAAAAGTTTGAATCCTGATTTTACTCTTTTTTACTACCTTCTTCCCGAGCCCAATCTAAAAACCATCCAATTACTTCGTCGCTTTCAAATATATATGTTAGTTCATTAAATAATAGTGCGGAAAATTGATTAAAAGTTTCTTTATCTGTATTTCTATTCATAAACCGTAATAAATTGCTACTTAATATTTTTGCTGACTCTTTATTGATACTCATTTCTTTCCCCCAATAAGTTCAATATCCTGTTCTTTGCTTACAAATTAGTTTTTTGTACATTTTCACTTTTTATACATTCTTCTTATGTGGAAAAAAGAGATAGGGGAAGTTAGTTATTATGAAAAAACAGACCGTTTAAGGGTTTTATTCAATAGTTTACATAATTATATTATTGAGAAATTATTAGAGGTTTGAAAAACAAATCACATCAAAATTATACAAAAAATTCAAATAGCATTGTAATCAATCAATGTTACTGGAACTAAATATTCCATAATCTTAAAGTAATGTAATACTACTCAATAAATCTGGCCACATCTTTTCCGCATTTTTTACAGCTCCCCTCAAGAACAATACCTGGAGGAGATTCTTTGACGACATAATTTTCAATTTGAACAACATCAATACAATAACTACACCAAACATTTCGTTCCAATTGTTTGCGCATATCTGCAGGAATAGCAAGCCATTTCTTATTTGCGGAAAACGAGATCGTTTCTTCACTTTTTTTCATATTCGTCCCTCCTCATAGACTTCCTCTTTTAACAGGCATTTCAGCCTCAATATTAATATCCGCCATTATAAAAGCTCCTAATATAAGGGCTGCACAAATTAGGACTTTTTTTGGTGATAGCCACGTTCTCCATATGGTTGTAACTTTTCTAGCCATTTTTCTTCAAGTGCCAATAAAGCTTCTTTTTCGTTAAAATAGTGTCCATCATCCTTTTTCAATTTTTCGAGGATGTCAATCTTGAAAGCATCTCTTCCGTACTGGTTCCATTCTTTTTGCAGCTCTTTATTCGTAGTGTATCCATTTGTTTCAAGCATAAATGTTATGCCATTTAGAGTTTTTAAATTTTTCGTACTTCCTACCAATATTTTATTGTTGATCGTATTCTTTATCTGATAGATTCCCGCTTCAACGGATGTTTCCTTAAATTGTTGTTTCAACTCTTTTCTCCGGTCCATTTTTTCACCTGCTCATTTTCATTTACTTTTTTAACCAATAACTACTTCCATCTGATTTACGGTCTAAAAAGCCGTATTCGACTAAATACCTTCTTATTAATACATAATCCTCATAAAAGCCTTTTAAAATCTGGTTTAATTCCTGTTCATCATAATTGTAATCCATTTTTAAATGGTTAGAAATTTCTCTTAGGACAATAAGTCTTTGTTTTTCTTTTTGGGGAAACTTCGTTAATACTCCATTTGAGAAGTATTTATTAACCAATTGCTCTTGCTCATCTTGCGTAATGTTATATCGCTCATCTATCATTGTGGCTGTCTTATGCACGGGTACAAAAGCTGGTGCATATTCATCTTTTTCTTTCAGTAATTCCATCATAGCCAAAAAAGTCTTTGCCTGACGTTCCTTTTCTTTTAAGGCAAAACGATGATGACGAATAGTAGACACACTTCCAATACCCAATTCCTTCTGAATTTCTTTGTCATTTTTCCCCTGATAAAAAAGGGATAATAGGTTCTTTTGATGTTCAGTAAGACCAGTAAGTTTCTTATCCATTCCAAGTAAATAGTCAAATATGGATACATGGGCACATTCAATATGAACTCGCATAAACCTTTCAGCTTCGTAAAATTTATTTTCAAAAGGATAAACAATCCCTTTTTCTATCTTTTCACCACATAATAGACAAGTAAATGAATCAAAGTCTTGAATATAGCCCTTTTTCAATTCATCGAATGAGGCATTCCAAAAAACATTTGATAGTTCCATCCTTATAAAACACACCCTCTTCAATTTAAATAAATGTAAACACGAATGAATTTCGTTTGTTTTTCTACAAACAAATTACAATACCGTTTGGATTATGTCAATAAAAAAACAAACAATATTAAAGTTTTGTATATGAATAAGCAAACAACATTTTATTACGTTTATGAAATAGTAAGGAAGGTTTGTCAGTCTACTAAACTTTGTAGGAGATTCTTAGAGGATAAAACACCCAAAATTTATTCAATAATATGGTAAATAAAATTCCGAAGTATAACGCATTTTAAACCCTCCAGAAACACAAATCATCACCGCAACGGTAAAAAAAGGAATGCCGTTGACGTTGAAAATGAAACCGGAATAGTAAATTAACCAACATATAATATAGACTCTTTTGCTTACTCATTAATTCACTTTTTCAATCGCATTATTCTTCTTTTTACATTCATTTCAAATTATGCATATAACATCCAGTACACCTTCTAAAGTCCTAGCCTATAGTGATATAATTAATTGTTGTAACATAGAATAACTTGTAATGATAATTTGTTGTTGGGGGATGAAATTTCTTGGACTCTGCTACTTTAAATAAGGATCGGACAGTTAGGCTCTTTCATTATTTAAAAGAGCTATCGCTATTGAAAGCACCTTTAATACTTGATTTACAGCAATATGAAAATACCTTTTGGATTGCAGATATTCCAGATGAAGCTGAGTGTTTATCACCAATTAATAACAAAGCAGTAAAGGATACATGGATGGAAATAAAAAAGCCAACCTTCCCTGTATTTCCTAAACCTCCAGAATCCATTTCAAATTGGCTTGATACCACGAACAAAATTGACAATACAAAAATGGAACCAAAACTAAAGGAAAATATACCCAATCCTAATTATCAGGAAGAGGATTCAGATGAGGAAAAGTATCTTTACCTCAAAGATCACCCTGAAATAACTAGTAGCTTTGACTATTACATAACTGGCAAATGGAAGCCCTGGCAAAGTGAAGTTCTTCGAGTACAAAGGATACAAGATATTTACGAAAAGTTATTTACAACCTATCAAAAGCAAAAGAAACTAGGTGAACAATTCGAGTTAATAATCGGAATAGGACTGTTGAATTGGGAGACGGCAAACTCAAATAAAGTGCATCGCCATCTTTTAACCGTACCTTGTTCCTTCGAATTTGATTCCAATAAAGCAGAGATTCGTGTTATACCTTCTGCAGAAGGTATTAGACCAGAAATCGAGCAAGATATGCTAGAGCTGGAAGATCGACTAGACAATAAAGCGATGGAACCGATAAAAGAAACAATGAGTTCACTGCATGAAAATGTTTGGAACAAAGAATTATTGGACTCTATTCTGCGTTCCTTTGTCCAATCGGTATCAGCAAATGGACATTATGCTGAAGATGTTAAACATAGTATTCGAAATTCATCAAAAGACCCCGCTGTGTCCTTTAGTCCAGCTCTTATTTTAAGAAAAAGAAATGAAAAAGGGTTCCAACAGGCCTGTAACACCGTAATCGAAAATACAAGTAGTGGGTCTTTGGATATTCCACTTGGAATTGTTCGTATTTTTAGCGAAATAGATGATTACCAAGAAGGTGGATCCAGTTCAACAAATCAAAATATTAATGTAAAAGATTCTGAAATCTATTTTCCTCTAGAAGCTAATGAAGAGCAGCAAAGGATTATTACAAACTTAGAAACACGGAATGGAGTCCTTGTCCAGGGACCACCTGGTACTGGTAAAAGTCATACTATTGCCAACCTAACATCCCATCTTTTAGCAACAGGGAAGCGTGTACTGATTACAAGCCAGACACCTCGGGCATTAAAGGTTTTAAAAGATAAGGTTCCTTCTGAATTACAGGCCTTGTGTGTGAGTTTATTAGGAGCTGATTCAAAATTTTATAAAGATTTAGAAAGTGTTGTTCAAGTTATCTCCAATAAAAGAGATTCCTGGAACCCTGATATTACAACCAAAAAAATCAATGATCTTGCAGCAGATTTAAAAACGAGGAAAGAAAGAGATGCATTTCTAAAGCAGCAGCTTAGATCCATTCGTGAAACAGAAACTTATGAACATTATTTACTCGATGGAAAATATAAAGGGACAGCCCAAACCATTGCAAATAACCTGAATAAAGAAAAGACGAAGTACAATTGGGTAACGGACAGAATTGAAATGGACACTCCCCTTCCCTTTACGAATGCTGAGGCATTGGAGCTTGTAGCATTATTGGGAGAACTGGATAAGGATATCCAAGAACAAATCCAATTAGCTTTACCTCCTTCTGATCTTTTACTTGAAGCTAATGCCTTTAAGCACCTTATAGAGCAAGAATTTAATATAAAAGAACAATTACAACAGTTTGATGAAAATATTAAAGTGGGACTAGATTATCTTATACAAATCCCTGCAGCTAATCGTCTCATTTTAAAAAACAATCTATTGGATATCCGAAAAGCCATTTTATCCGTTGAAAGCCTTAATGAAAATTGGGTGGACCAAGCAAAAAAGGATCTGCTCAGTAGTAAATTTCGTCCTTGGGAAGAATTTTATCAGCAAGTCATGAATTACATTGATTCAATCAAAGACCTTGCTAAAATGCATAATCTTGTTGAAATCAGCGGCCAAGGCAGTGTTTCATTAACGCAATTGCAATCGGATGTAACTTTGCTAAAGCAACACTTAGAAAGTGGAAATAGACTTGGCGTGCCATTAATTCGTCCAAAGATTGTAAAGGATGCTTGGTATATTATTAAAGAAGTAAGAATTGATGGTCGGAAATGTGATCATCTTGAGACAATTACAATGTTAGAAGAAGCCGTTAGGGTGGACTCTACAATCAAAAAAGTGGAACAGATGATCTCTGAACATCTCAACATTCAACCAGATGCTAAGACTGCTCGATCCATGAAAATTGCCCAATTATTTGATTTTCTAGAACCATTCACTCTTCTTTTTTCATTGAAGGAGCTAATCGATAAGATATCAGAAAACGAACTCGTAAAAGCAGCAGTTTCTATAAATACATTGAATCCTGAAAATGTGGGGTTACTAATTAGCAAGCTGGATTATTTATCTAGAAAGGAACAATTATCAGAAATTGAACATTCCTTCATGAAGTTGATCAAAACAATTGAAGGTTCAATTGATGTAAACTCTTCACATCCTATTGTACCAATTCTTCTTCAAGCGATTAAGGTAAGAAATTTTAATAGTTATGTTTCAGCTGTAGCTGTAATTGCCGAATTAGATAAATACTCTCGTAAATTGGTGAAGTGTGAGACATTTATGCAAAAGTTGAAAAAAGCAATGCCGAAGTTATACTCTCAACTTTTACACCAATTTGATTTACAGAAAAGTTTAGAGAGATTTAAACAATTTGAAGAAGCGTTTCTATGGGCCAAAGCAGACACTTGGTTTCAAGATTTTTCAAAAACGAGCACAGATAAATTGAAAAACGAACTCGAAGAAAATAATAGATTTATGAAGAAAATGATTGCTGAACTAGGTGCATTAAAGGCCTGGTATTCCACTTTGTCTACCATGACAGAAGGTCAACGGCAACACTTGCTTGCGTGGACCACATCGATGAGAAAGGTTGGTAAAGGGACAGGAAAGCACGCACCTATTCATTTACGCGATGCCCAATATCATATGTCGTATTGCCGTGATGCCATTCCGGCATGGATTATGCCACTGTATCGGATATTTGAAACATTCGAAATTAAACCCGACCTTTTTGATGTGGTTATCATCGATGAGGCAAGTCAATCTGGACCTGAAGCCGTCATTCTCCAGTATATTGCCAAAAAACTTATTGTTGTGGGTGATGATAAACAGATTAGTCCTGAATATGTAGGAATAAAGAGAGAAGAAATCCAATTTCTGCGAAAGCAATATTTATATGACTTTAAGCTTGCAGATTTATTAGACATTGAAAACTCATTCTTTGATTTAGCGAATGTGTTATTTGGCGGTCGAATCACGCTACGAGAACATTTCCGCTGTATGCCTGAGATCATTCAGTTCTCAAACCGAATTAGCTATACACATACACCATTAATTCCATTAAGGGAATATCCGCCTAATCGACTAGAACCTATCCAGATAAGACATATTCCTAATGGATATCGGGAAGGTTCTGGCCAAAAAGTTATGAATAGACCCGAGGCAGATGCCCTAGTAGCAGAAATTAAAGCTTGTATTGAGAATCCACTTTATAAGGGAAAATCGATAGGTGTCATCAGTCTTCAAAATGAAGGTCAGGCACAGCTTATCGAGTATCAACTATTACAAAATATTGGACCTGAGGAAATGGAAAAGCGAAATCTCATTTGTGGTGATGCCTATGCATTCCAAGGTGACGAAAGAGATATTATGTTTTTAAGCATGGTTGCAGCTCCTGGAGAAACAGCCCTGAGGGCCCTCACTACTGAAAAAGACAAACGCCGTTATAATGTAGCCGTTAGCCGAGCTAAAGACCAACTATGGCTCTTCCATACTCCTACCGTTAATGATCTTAGAAATAAGGAAGACATGCGATATCAGCTGATTTCTTATTGCGAGAATCCTGACAAGGAAATCCACTCAACGAATCGTGACAAATGTGAAAGCGACTTTGAGCGTAGTGTTTATGATCAAATAGCTGCCAAGGGATATCGAATTATTCCTCAATTTGAAGTAGCAGGTTATCGAATAGATTTAGTTGTTGAAGGAGAAAAAGGCAGAATTGCCGTAGAATGTGATGGCGATCAATGGCATGGTCCTGATCGATACGACTATGATATGAATCGACAACGAATATTAGAGAGATGTGGTTGGAGATTCTGGAGAGTTAGAGGTAGTGAATATTATTACAACCCAGAAAAAGCACTAGAATCTCTATGGGAAACGCTTAAACACTATCAAATCGAACCAGTTGGTCCTATTGATCCAAAGAGACAGTCTAATACGGTGACTATATCTCTTACAAGAAAAAATGAGCACCGCAGTGATTCTCGAGTAAAAACTGATTTTTCGTCACAGGATTCTAACCAACCCATTTCGCCCGCGACAAGTAAAAAACATATAATTCAGTCTACAGTTCTAACTAAAAAACTTGCCTTAACTGAAACGAAGAAAAAGTTAGATCAGAAACACATAAACATTGCTACCGCAGGATTGAAAACATATTTAGAGAGCCTTGGACATGAAGTTATTGATATGCGAGATAAAAATGGCGCCTTTTGGCTCCTGGGAGATACAGAATTAACTGGGTTTATTTCAAAGTTAAAAGAACAAAACATTCATTTTTCTTATGCACCAAACGGTAGTAATTCTACAAACCGTAGACCTGCATGGTATACAAGTTTCCATGGATAATACAAAGGGCACACCCTTTATTATTGGGTGCGCCTTTTGTTTTGATTTACATTCCAACTTTTCCGATTTCAAATCCTTCCATCCAAAGATTTTTTTGTGTTGGGGTTATAAAGAGAATGGAATTTGGGGTTAGGAGGTGCCCTTTAGGTTAATCCCCATCCCTCTCCCCTTTTAAAACCATAATATAATCCTTTTCAACTACCCATTCACCTTCTTTTATGTGTACATGGATTTGGGGAGATTATGATTGAATAAATTTACCCTTGGTTTTCTAATTGATTAATTTTTTCTAATTTTTCCAATCGTAACTCATGAAGTGTTTGCATTTGACCCTCGACAACTAACCATTCATAGACAGATAATGAGCTCCATCCAGTCACCTTTTTACCAAAATCATTGTATGACATCGTTTCATTTTGATAAATGACAGTATTCTCATCTACTACTTTTGCCTTTTGTTCAGGATATTTTTTAATATAGATTTCCTGATTTGCCTGCATAATGCCCCATTCAAACAACTGAGGCATTTTTGGCAACGATCGATTCGAAATTTTAGAGGTAGATAATCTCATCTGACTTGGTGTAGCAGTATTTCCGACTTCTACATAAAAATCAGCTAAAGAAGGTACTGGTAGCAGTCTATCAACCTCTAGGAAGAATTGATCTTTAAACTTTTTCGGCTCAACGGTAATACAAGTAATATCTACATGATTATTGATCAGCCAAGCACATGCAGATAAGGTTTGCTCATCAAACTGAGATGCTACTAAAATAATTCGTTGTTTCTTATTAAAATTACGTATTGCGTCATTATCGGTTAAAAACTCATTAATCATACGCCTTGCCTGTTCTGAAGATGTTAAGGCCTCGTGCGTGACTTTACCTTTCTTTTCAAGATATGGGGCATAAATTTTATTAATCACATCGTCAATGTCATTAATCTTTGCATAATTAGCTGCATAGCGAATAGCTTGAAACTCAAAGGGTTCTTTCCGATTACGTATATCTTCAATATCGCGTTTTATTTCGATTAGAACTAAGTTACCTTGATTATCAATTGCAACCAAGTCACTTCTACCTCTTTGGGTATTTTGGATTTGCTGACCAATCAGTAATAACGTTTCTTCCTCATCGACTAGGAGTTGTAAATTATCTGAAAGAAACTCCTCTATATCTGATTCTTGAATACCTAACTCTTTAAAGGTGAAAGACTGAAATTCATCATTTTGTAGTTTGATATCTCTATTATTAATGGTGATAGGAACATGCATAAATTATTCTCCATTCTCCTTTTATGAGTGCGGTTAGATCCTAATCCTAGTCCTATAACAAAAACTTTTAGGATGTTATCGGATAGTTTTTTACGTTTAGTCAAAAATATGTTTGCAGTTTTTACCTATCTTTATTGATTATCAGCTGGTGTTTATAAAATCCAGCTGTTCGCCGTTTCCTACTCCTTAAAGAGGTACATTACAATGAATTCCTCTTTCTCCTAGAAGCGGATACTTTAGGTGATATATGTATATAAACATTTGCAGAATAAATGTATATAAATACATAATGGGCCGCTTATTATAGCAGCCCTTTTGATACCTATATTATAGTCTATATGGTGATCGTGCCTTCCGTTCAAAGTGATAATGTAAGCGATACTCACAAATTTCCTTTGTCCATTGGAATAAAATATCCTCATGTTCTTTTAATACATCAAGGTTTAATTGGAACACATCAATTTCATAGGATATCAATCTCTTAGAACTACCACTCCATTTCGTCATTGGCATGGTAGCAATCAGTTTACTAACACCTTTTTCATCATAATCCCATAATTTCTTAGTTCCTTTATCGGAAAAATCAATTCTTTTTCGATGTTCTTTTTCCATAAGGTAGTGATGAAAGAAAGGCGCTACATCTTTTGAAGTTATAGGCTTGAACCAGTTCGATTTTCCACATTCGAGCATGGCTAATAATACAATCATTTTATAACTTTTAGCCATCCCTGTTTTTTCTACTTCGATTAACCAATTTTCATAACGGTCAAATATTTCAATCTCTCGTTCCGTTAATTCTTCAGCCCACTTTAGAAAGCCAAAATATGAATTAAATTCCTGTCGATATTGCGGTGAATCCGAAGCTCCCTTTAAATGTAATTCCAAATATATAGGTCTTCTACCTATATCCCTTTTTAATTCCATATAATCTTGGAAGAGCTTCTCTCTTCTCGGTTGCCGTTTTCTGATCATTTCTTTAAGAAGGTCAATGACATTAACATCCAAATTAACCTCACAAAAGCCTGGTAATGTTGGTTGGATGTTTCTAGGTTTACCCTCATTAGGTTGTGTATCAAATAATCCTAATTTAATATCTGCATTACGATAATTTCCGATTAAGTCAATAATTACACACTTTTCCTTATGAGGATGCAGTCGAAGTCCACGGCCAATTTGTTGAGTAAAAACTGTCAATGATTCAGTCGGCCTGACAAATAAAAGCGTGTCTACGGCCGGAATATCTACACCTTCATTGAAAAGGTCAACCGTGAAAATAATATCCATTTCACCCTTTGCCAGTTGCGAAATGGCCTGATTTCTACTGATTCCAGTCTGCTGAGAATGGAGACTAACGGTATGATAGCCATGTTTATTAAAATATTTTGATAAATAGTCGGCTTGCCTAATGGAAGAACAAAATCCCAGTGTTCTAGTCTGCTTCTTATCTTTCCACGCTTGTAGTATCTTTTGAGCTAATTCTTCTCTTAATTGAACTTTCAGTAATTCCTCTTCAGCATATCGATTTCCAAGCCATGTTATTTGACTATAGTCTGTGTCGTCATATACCCCATAATAGGTAAAGGGGGCTAACCATTGGCGGTTAATGGCTTCTAAGAAATCTAATCTGAATGCAACGTTCCCATCACAAAGCGCATATACATCCTTATTGTCATTTCGATCTGGAGTCGCTGTTATCCCTAGTAAAAATTTCGGCTGAAAATAATCTAACGCACGTTTATATGAGTCTGCTGCAGCATGATGGAATTCATCAACAATAATTAAATCAAATTCAT
This sequence comes from Bacillus sp. 7884-1, assembly GCF_002272245.1. Taxonomy (GTDB): domain Bacteria; phylum Bacillota; class Bacilli; order Bacillales; family Cytobacillaceae; genus Neobacillus. Next base: position 10,693 of record NZ_NPDD01000176.1, read on the forward strand.
CCGCTGTAAACTGCTCAAGGTGTTTTTTAATACTTAGTGTATAGATCGAAGCAAATATGGCATCTGCTCCACCTTCTTTTCTCTTGCCATTGTATATACCATACTGCTTTTCAGGCATAATTCTCTTAAAAGAATCTCTTGCTTGATGGAGAATTTCCTCACGATGAGCAATAAAGAGAATCTTAGTAAAGTTTTGTGCAAAAAATCCAGCCAAATAGGTTTTTCCCAGTCCAGTAGCCATCACAACCAAAGCTTTATTGTACTCTTCTTCTAAAGTTTTATTTAACTCTTCAAGTGCCTCAATTTGCGCAAAACGAGGCAGTATCTCTCCATAAGAAACAGGTGATTCTAATACGAAATCAGGCTTTTCATGACTGTCCTTATTTGCTGGAAGCATTAATTCTTGTTCCTCAAGTTCAGTCCATTTTCGAACTAGATTTGGATGTTTTCGCTGATATTCATAATAATTAGCTCGATACGCTTCGAGAGTTTCTTTATTTAGTGAAACAGTATGATCAGAGTAAAAAATATCAAGGAACTCCATTAGTGCTCCATTAAAAACATCTTTTTCATCACTCACAGAAATATTCCATTCGATGCCTTGATTTAAAGCAGAATTTGAAAGATTGGAAGAACCAATAAAGAGAACATCATGTTCATTGGATTGAAAAAGATATGCTTTTGGATGAAATGAAACACCATTACTTTTCCATAGTCGAATACTAATACTCTCATCAATTGAGAGCAGTTCTTCTAGAGCCTCTGGCTGAGTAATGTACAAATAGTCACCAGTACATATCTTAATATCCGCCCCATTTTGAGCAGCTTTTTTCAAAGCTTCCTTTATAATTCTGACCCCTGATTTCATCACAAAAGAAGACAAAACACAGACTGTAAAAGCCCCTTCAATTTTGTCAATTAAGTGCAAACCAAGGTCTCTTGTAATCAGTTGGACCTTACTCATCTTCAACCTCGATTAAAAAAATTTTCTCCTTAAAGCCACCACGCTTTTCAGCTTTTTCTAACCGAAACTGTTCCACCTTATCAAATTTCGCACCATGGTATTCAGCTAGTGCATGTATAATTTCCAAAAGGTCAGCTAACTCTTCAATCGCTTCTTTATCACTTTTGGCATTTATGTATTCATTAAGTTCCTCAAAGCTTTTATTTTTTAGTTCCATTATGTATTCTTCATTGTCTAGTATTCTTGTAGTGAATTTTTTCCCGGTACTTTCAATCACCTCTGGGATAAAATCACGAACTAGTTTGTTATGAATAGGCATTTTAGGTTCCTCCAATAATGAAATTACAGCTATATTATAACTAATGTTAAAATAATTTACAGTCTTTGGTAAGTTATCTGTCAAAGAAAAACAAAAAGTTATATTAAATCAAATCAAAAAAATAAATAACAAAAAGTTTAAATGAATATTAAAAAACAACTTTATGATCAGATTGTAGTCAAAATCAGTAAAAAAAGATAGAACCCCTCTAATAAAAGTTTTCAAAACTATTTCTCCATTCATCACAAACAGTTATTCCCTTGGCTCCGAAATTTTTGAAGTAATTGCTGTTCTTACGATATCAACGGGCTTTCATGGTATCCCAGATATTATGTAACCACTATTGGTAATATGATGTGTTCCTGATACTTAATCTAGTTCCTACAACAGATCAATTGTGAGGCAACCATAACTTTTTGTAACTCTTCTTAATAAATTGGTTTAATGTACTGTTGCCGTGGTATCACAATCACAAACCCACTTACAATAACCATCATCTTTACCACTATTTAACACGAGCAATCTTTGAAACGTCTTCCTGTTAGATCTTGGCTCTTAAAACATTTTCCACACGAGGGGGAGACTCTTTTTTGTAGAATGGGTCCTCTTAGCAATCGGATGTTTACACACTTGCAAATCATTCCCACTTGGTTCTGATACCTTTTTCATCTACTTTAATTGATTTGATTACGGTTAACTTACCAAACTGTTGTCCAATAGATATATTTTCTTTTATCTATTTTGATGTCTTACTTTTCATTTCTATAATTAGGATTAATTTAATTACAGCATTTTCATTTGAATATCATTTTTTCGGGTGTAGATCCAAATCAACAATCTTCAGAAGTCTTTTACAACTTATCAGTTGTTCAATTCAAGTTTTTTCGTATCGATCAAAAAATATATACATTAAACTTTAACCTTATATAGCTTTAATGATATCATTACTATTAAAATATTTTAAGTTGGTGAGAGACAAAATGGGGGAAAATATGAATAAGATTACAGATGAGTTTGTTACTAAAAATATCAAAGCTATAAATCAAAGAATTTCTGACTTTAAAGGTGAGCAAAGTAAGATTAAGAGGTTTTTACAACAGAAATTTTTATCAGATATAAAACACCAAGATACTATCAATAAATTAATAGAAAGACTCAGACAAGAAAAATATGTAAAAGCCAGAATAGAAAATATAGCTAATGATTTTGTTTATTATAAAGCGCATCTTGCAGACTTTTATTCTGCATACATATATAGTAATGTTTTAAGCAATTTAGATATTAATTACCTAAAATCAGTATTAGAATCTACAGTAAGTGAAAAGATAACGGACCAAAAAGCTTTCAATTATATAAAATCCGACTTTAAAAAAATAAGCGAAAAATTTTTAATACTTATTCAACTTGGAGGTTTTCAGTCCAACTTAATGAACTTAAACGAGGGTGTT
>NZ_NPDD01000177.1 GCF_002272245.1 Bacillus sp. 7884-1
TCCAACTTAATGAACTTAAACGAGGGTGTTACTGTAGCAAATGAAGGCGATAGTTCTCAATTTATGTTTGTGTCACGCGCTATATTAGCTGGATTTAACAGTTCAAATGTTGATGTAAGGTCCAGCCGATACGACACCATAATTGATTATGAAGACACTTTGTTAAAGGTACAAGTTAAAGGTATATCAGGTGATAGTAAAATATATTTTAAGGATAGACCTAGAGGTGGACAAGGTATTGATTATACCCACGAAAGGAATCAAGGAAAAATAATAACTACCAAGGATTGTGATATATATGTAGCTGTAGATAAGCAATGTGGCCTTTGTTACATAATCCCAATGAATGAAATAGATCGGTTGACCATCAAGGAAAAAGAAAATGGAAAAAATGTAAAGGAACTATCTCAATACCTTGAGAACTGGAATATAATTAAAGATGTGGCAACTTGGAAAAATACTAACAGATATACTACTAATAGAAAAAAAACTCGTAGGAAAAATGCTAATAATAAAAATATTCGTAGGAAAAATATAAGTAGAAGTCTTAAAAAAAGAATAGTTAGATAACATCATTACAAGAACATTCCATATTCCCACTATGTTGAAGGGTTTTCTACAATTATGATAAATGTTAATGTAAAAGAATAAAATGCCCTTTTTGTGGTGACTGTGTTCTAAGCGTCCATAGAAAATGGACGTTTTCTTTATTTTTATTTCAGATTTGTTTTAGACTTCTTCAGATAAACATTATCTAATGGTACGCTACATACCTTAATATCCGCCTATTCTTTTTTAACCCATTAATTATTTTTTAATTCAAATATGTGATTGTCCATAGTAAATTTTTAACATGATATTCTTTTCCTTCTGTATGAACTGCTTGATTAATAAATACGTTGTTTCGTTATATAGGTTCCAAGTTTTTAAAGTAATCCACTTGAAAATATTTTTTCTGCATCCATTTCTAAATTATAACTACATTGTTCATTTGATATGACATTTGCTATATCAAACACCAAAAATAGAATTTAAACTATACTCATAATATGCATTGAGAATCTGGTCTATACAAATTTGCATAAATCCAAATAGACTCAAAAATTTAACATTAATAACTTCAATTTATATTAAAATTTAAATATATTATGACAGAATGAGGTAAATTTAATGGAAAAAATTTA
>NZ_NPDD01000178.1 GCF_002272245.1 Bacillus sp. 7884-1
TATTATGACAGAATGAGGTAAATTTAATGGAAAAAATTTATGAAGTAATTAAAATCAAACAAATAGTTAAAGAAATAGATGAAGAGTTGATCGATCGAGTATATGGTCCTTTCGAGGTGAATAAAGCTGCTCATTATTTAATAGGGGATGACGATAGGGAAGTATTTTTAGTAATATGTTTAAATACATTTCACAATATAATAGCTGTTCACCGTTGCCATATTGGTTCACTTAGTGCAACTATTATGTCCCCTAGAGACGTATTTAAAGCGGGAATATTAAACAATGCTAGTGCTATAATAGTGGCTCACAATCATCCCTCAACACATCTACTGCCTTCGGAAAAGGATTTTGAAGTAACTAAGACATTATTAAAAGCAGGAAATATCTTAGAAATACCGCTACTTGACCACATTATTATTAATTCAAATGGAGATTACCTCAGCTTTAAGGAAGAAGGATTTTTGAATAAAAACAGAGTTGTTCGCAAAAGGGTTAACCCTTCAACCAAAATTAATCCTGTTTTTACAAAAAAATAAAATCAATAAAAACCAAGCTATTGAATTTTTCTAACAGTGTTAGGTGGTAAGTATTCAAACATAAAAGAGCTAGGTAGTATTGAACTGACCTATTAAAATGAGACATCGAAAAAGCACCGATTATGCTGCCTGTTCCCTAAACTCAATAGGGGACAGGTAGTTTAATTTTGCCTGAAGTCGTGTTTTATTATAATGATTGATGAGTTTTTCAACTCTTTCGATTACAATAGAATTCGTAAGAAACTCTCTTCCTTGAGAGTAGAATTCTTCTGACTTTATGGTGGAGTGGAAGGATTCAATTACGGCATTATCCAAGCAATTGCCTTTCCGGGACATGCTTGTGGTAATGCCTTTTTCTTTTGCTATTCTTTGAAATGAGTATGACGTATATTGAGCTCCCTGATCGCTATGAAGTATTAAATTACTCGTTTCCCGACCTTCTGCAGCGTCCTTTAAAGTATCTATCACTAAAGACACTTCTTGGCTGGCACTAATTCGATATGCAATTATTTCATTATTATATAAATCCATGATAGTGCTAAGATACAACATAGATTGTCCGAAAGGAAGGTAAGTAATATCAGTTACCCATTTTTCATTTAGTCTAGAAGCTTTAAAATTCCTATTTAAGTGGTTAGGGACCACAACTTTCATTTCACCAGCTATATTATTTTTACGTTTTGGCTTAACCCTGCATTGCAGATTATATTTTTGCATAATCCGTTGTACAGTATTACGATTGACCTTCCTCTTATAATCACGTATTAGCCAGGCTCTGACTGTCCGATGGCCAATTAGAAATTTATTGCGTTTACAAATTTCAATAATTTGTTCTTCAAGTTCAGTTTTAGCTTTTGGATTCTGATTTTTCCACCTATAGTAAGTTGATCTAGGTATATCTAAACATTTACAAAGTAAAGTTACACTATATTTATCTTTTAATTTTTCTACTAAGTCGATTACAGCTTCTGGAACCAACTCCTCTCGATTTCTTGGTACTTTTTTAAAATTTCTAATTGTGCCTTTAAGTACTCATTTTCTCTCTTTAATTGCTCATTTTCGGATAATTCCTCACTACCTTTCCCATAACTGTATTGTTTACCAATCCCTTGTGCTAATCGATATTGTTGCCCCTCACGATACCACTGCACCCACCTTTTAACCTGTGTAACATTTGTTATACCGAACTTGTCCATAATTTCACGATTAGAATACTCACCACTTAACTTCATCTCCACAACTGCCTTTTTAACTTCATCTGAGTATGCAATTTTTTTCCCCATAAGAAAACACCTCCTGAGTTACGTATTATTTAAATACGCTTCAGGGGGTGCTTTTTCCTTTGTCTTATTTAATTAGGTCTCTCCAGTATACCACTTAGCTCTTATTATGGCAGTATAAAATTTTAATATCTACAATTAAAGCACTTATCTTTATAGGAAAATTCCCCATAGGAATCTGTAATCAGATTTATTTTAGTTAGTCTACTGGCAATTGTCTGTTATAGATAACCTGATTTACTACCAGTTATTACTTCCCATCCTTCTTTTAACGCTTTTTGATATAAAGCATACAGCACTTTTGCCTGTTTCTCGGATGGTAAAGGGATTTTGCCGTCTGTATATTTTTTTAAGATGTCTCTTTGTGTGATGGTTAAGGATTTCATGTTATTATTACTCAAATAGTATCCTTGAAGCTGCATCCAATGTTCAAAATTAGTTCGAATGACAAACGCTTGGATTTCAATACCGCTGTCTAATTCTTTTTCTTTTTTTCCTGATTTTTGTTCGAATTTTTCTTCATCAGTAGTGATAACCAGTTTCTTAAGTGGTGATAAATCGAATTCTATCGTGCTGACATCTTTCCAGCATGCCTCTTTTTTACACCATTGTGCAATATTGGCGGAACCAGCTGGCGGATTCGTAATTCTTTCATAAACTTTCTTTGTAATAACTTTCATTAATTCTATTAATTCAATTGGCAATTGCTGTTCTTCCCATATTTTGGAGAAGTCAAAGAATACTTTCCTTTTATGAATAGCATGCGAGAGCAATGCGATGGAATAAGCAACCGTTTGTGCTCTAAAGGCATTTTCATACCAAGAAGCTTGCGAGACAATTTTTTCAGTCTTTCTGAATAGAATGACCCTTGATACAGCATCTCTAAAATACTTTTCTGTAATCGCCATATGGTTCTTCTCTAAGGTATCTGTTACCGATTTGGCAAACTCTTCAAAGCTGTATTGTGCACCTTTAGAAACGATATGCGGTTTTCGATCCCATGCATTTTCACTCTTTGCCAAGAATGTTTTTTCAATCAGCTTATCCTTAGGATTTTCCAGCTGGAATTGATTTTTCTTCGCTTTTGTTAAATAAGCCTGCTCATTTAAATATTCTCCGCGTACTCTTTCATAAAACCAATGAATACGTTTCTGAGAACCATCACGAGTAGAAACCCAAATCCGTTTTGAATAATCCTTCATTTCTTTATGGAATGGACTATTTGAGAAGAAATCAGATTTGTTTACTTTATTTTGAGTGTTGGCAAACTGCGATACGCTCGATACAAACTCGCCTTTTTTCTCAATATTATTCACAACTGATAATTTCATTTGAACAGATATTTTTGAAATATCGATCTTTGAGTTCTTTTTAGCCGCATAAATGGAAGAAGTCGTTTGCCCGCCGTTCACGATTTGGAAATCGGTGATTTTCGTGATTTTTCCATTTTTCGTTTCCACATTTGTTGCCGTTGCAGTGATTCCATTATTATAGGCGAAAAACATATCCGGTTTATACTGAATCGTATTTCGGATTCCTTGGTTTACCCCGCCTCTAAATTGTAAGAAGGTACGAACATTTTCCTCAAGTAGTTTTTGCCCGTATTCATCGTATATTTTAAATAATTCTTCCCCGTCCATAATCGCTAAATAGGATTGATATTCATCCGATTGGGTCTGAACTTCAAGATAGGGAATATTCAAGTTAATTTCATATGATCCTGAACCGTTTTCAGACATATAGATACTAAATAAATAATTAATATCGATAATTTTATGTTCACAGGAAATTCCTTCAATCGACTCGTTTGGAATACTTGTAATCGTGCTTGTCAATTTACCATCGGTTAAAATAATAAAACGAAATTTGTCTATTAATTTATTTTGCGCATTTCGATATAAATTAAAAGCCAATGAATAAGCATCCGATGTCTCTTCTAAATCTTGATATAAACTATCCATGCTTAAGGAAGCAAATTTTTTCAAACGGGTAAATTTTTGTGTTATATGCTGTCTTGTTAATGTTTCAATCGTATCCTCCTGGAAGAATTGAAAATTAATCAGTGTAAATATTTTTCTGTCTACATCATAATCATATCCATAAACTTCGCAGCCTGGTTTAATAAACTCCGCCATTTCGTAATTATTGGTCAGGTCCCCTACACGCATAAGATCCTCACAAACTAATTCGAAAAATGATTGAGCCTTCATTAAACCTCGGCTTTCAGAATCAGAAAGGATAGATTGTAAGAAATCCTGATGGAACTCTTCTACGGTTATCAAACCTTACATCTCCCTTTACTACAGAATTGAGTTAATACTCACTTTAAATGGTGAACAGCCTGATAAATCAATGCTATATTTCAAGTTTGGTATCAGTGGAGAAACATGTTCCATAGCGATTTTAGGGAATCCTTCTCTCACTTCATAACTTGTCACCTGCTCTAAAAGAAACGTTGACAGCGTTTCCTGCGGTATTTCTGGAAAATAACCATACTCTTCAACCTTCTCAATAAACTCACTTAAAAGATTTTCATTTTGAATAGTTCCCATAATCGATTTTACCAAGTCTGCGATGGTTTCCCCGCTTGCCGCTTCATTTAGAGCACAGGCAAATAGATACAAAGGATTTTTTTCGGAATTCAATTGTTCTTTAGAAGAAATCCAAACTCTATTACCGGAAGTCATTCGAAAGGATTTCACCTCAATCGCTAAGTACTCCAAAAGGAAATCCTGTTTATCTCCAAGTGCACCAACCCAGCTGTGAATTCCGGCACTATCGCCATAGGCAGGAATGATAGTATCGCGCAATATTTTTAATTCACTATATAAACCCATTTGTTCTTCTTTTGACATGATCTTAAACGTCGATTTGCGCAGCAGCTTCTGCCACCGCTCCAGCCGTTTCATGACATTTACAATGATATCTTCATCATGTTCCTTCATCACACTGATTAAATCATTGCAAAGGATTAAGAAAATCTCCCAATCTTTCGTATCTTTTAATAGTAAAATAAGCTTGTTCGGCGTTGAAGATTGATCAAGCTGAATCTGAATTCCATTCAGCTTGATCTCGCGGATTGGCTGCTTAAAGTCTTCGTCGCATTGGATCATTAATCCATATTGATTTAAGGCATCCACAATCCAAAACGCATGATAGGTGATCGATTCTTTCACTCTTATGCGGCTGAGCCGATCTAATTGTAACCAGGGATTATTCATCTTCGTAGACAACCTCTTCACCAACTTCATCTTTATACGCTTCTTCCAGCTGCTTTTTATAAACACTATTAATTCGAACTTTAACTGTGTTTACAAAAGAATCTTTTACTATAGGGAAGCTGATACTAAAGCCAACAGCGTTAATTTTATTCTTATTTTCATCCTCAAGCGCTAAAGCATGGACGAATAAAACGGGTTTCACCAATTTCCGGCGCATTTCATGTGATTTTAATTTCTTAAATTCAGCCGGCATGATAATAGCTTCCGGGTTCGCCCGTGAAAGCTGTCTATTGGCTACTTCATAATAGCCCTGCTTTTCTTTCACCGTACGGAATTGGCGCTGCACTTGTACAGAGTCAGTCTGGAATGTTGTCTCGCTTTTACCGTTGTATAAGACCACGTCCCAGTTTAACTTACCTGCTTCGATATATTCTTTAATAAATTCTATCGGCATTCTTGATTTTAAGCCCAAAGGGTCATGCTTATATAAATAGTAATTTTCCACAAAACGCTGCACAATCGTCTTGTCGACATTTTTCCAGACATGACTATCTGAGGCAGCGTGATCATAACCGCTATTTTGTAACGCTTGAATGGTTTCTTTTAAAAGCGTTTCATTGGCATCAAGATCTGCTGGAATCTTGCTGATCCACCTTGTTTCTTTAATCTGACCATCAAGGTTCATTTCTAAAAACATATCTTCGGTATATTTTGATTTATTGCGGGCTGTAACCTGGAGCAGACTGTCTGGATGCAGCTGAACAGCCAATCCAAAGTCTTCCGGTGTTAAATTTTCCTCGCGCATATCATTTAAACGGCTGACTAATTCATTCGTAGCATCAATGATAAAACCAAATTTCTTATTCATATCATCTGTTAAGTACACCCTGCAAATATCCTCATAACCAATACGGTATCCGAACCAGCGGCCCATTTGCATTAATGTATCATAGTAAATCGTTGTTCTTAAGAAATAACTAACACTTAATCCCTCTAACGTAAAACCACGAGACAAGCTTAACCCGCCGACAACGATCACATTGTTTTGGGTATCTTTTCGATACTCTAATGGCGTTTTTGCTTTTTGGTGTACATCGACGATTTGGACCGAATCTACTACCAAGCAAATCTCTTTTAAAATAGTACCAAAATCAAACTCGATATCTTTTAATCTTGTAGAAAATGTTTCTTTCATCGCTTTCAAATGTGGAAATTGGTACGGATTAGGTATATTTCCATACGCTTTAATCTCGGATTTAACTGCCTCATAATAGCTTTTTACCAGCTTCATTATTTTAATATGAACATCTGTGAATCTCGAAATATGGATCAGCATACTATTATGCTTCCGTTGATTTCGCAAATTACGAATCGCGACATTGATTACAAATAAACGGACGGCATCCTTTAAGCTTTCAGGCAGTCTTTTTATCTCGCTTTCATAATCCTTTTTATGCTTGATGATAAATGGGATTTCATTAGGCGGATAGACAATCTCTTCATCTAACTCATAAACAGCCTCATCATTCGGAATTTCAACTACGTATTTATCATTCTCTTTATTAAAAATCTTTTCCGCACCGAAATAATTGGATGGTGCTTCTAAAGCGTAAATAAAATCACTTGGGAATAAATCTCTGCCCGCGCCCTCATTTTTAGCTGTATGATCAATAAATATGTTGGCATATGGTGTAGCCGTATAAGCAACATACGCACTCTTCTTGAATTTCTGTAAAAGGAGTCGGATTTTCTCGTTTATAACGGTTGGATCTTCTTCTTTTTTGGTATTAATCGAAGCATAGTCCGATTCATCATCGATCACAAGCATGGCTTTATCCACTTGATTCTTATAATGAATATCTAACCATTTTAAAAGATGATCTAAAGTCTTCGTATGTTTTTTAATCACGACTAAAATTGGCTGCTGCATATTATCAAAGTTTGTTGTTCCTTGAGCTCTGGCCGTTTCAATTTTGAAGTCATTTTTAGCGTTTGTTAAGCTGGCAGGCATTTTTTCTCTTTTAAATCCAGATAATTGCCCGACACCCGAGTAGTTTGCGCCAACAAATACTTCATCTAATCGCGCTTGTGTCTGGTCCCGCAAGTTATTTTGTCCGCCTGCGATAACGACGATAAAACGATAACCTGCATCCGCCGCCTTACAAAGTAACGCTGCATAGTTGGAGGTTTTTCCCGATTGGACGTGGCCGACAACCATGCCATATCTTGAAAATGCCTCTAAATCGGGATCTGCTAAGTTATTCATAATCGCATCGGTATCTTCATTTATCGTATCCAATACTTTTTGGGGCATTTCACGTTTCATATACGTCATATAATTATTCAGATAATAATTATCAGATTGTAGTTGTTTCTTACTTGTCCACCATGATAAGTCTCGTGTCTTCTGTTCTTCACCTGTTACTAGAATCCCAGTTGTGATGCGGACATTAAAGGATTGCTCTAGTTCATTGTGGAGATAGTTCCATTCCGTTTCCGTTAATGGGCGTATATTTTTTTCATCTATTCCAAGAATAGTCTTTAGGAACATTGGGGGTGTGCCTTCGATTAATTTTTTCCATTCGTCAATAATGGTCTGGATGGTATCTTCCTGCAAACTGCTTTGTTCCTGAAGAGTTCCTGAAATCTTTTCTTTAACAAGTTTATACATGACATGATGATTTATCTCAGTGTTGGTTTGCATTTTCAAAATAACCCTCCTTATTTTTGTATACTTCTGTCTTCAGTAATTCCTTTATGAATGCTTCACTAATACCCTTTGAACGCCAATTTTCCACAAGGATTTTTATCTCATTTTCATTTATTAATGATTCCTGGTTGACCTTTAACGGATTCGTATTCAGCTGAGCCACAATCGCATCAAGCGGCAAATAACTTTCTAATCCCATTAAAATAACATTTAACAAATGATGCTGGTCTTCTGTTAGAGTATCTTCAAGGCTCTTGATAATCGGGTGCTCCCGGTTGATGGCAAAGTGAATTTCCTTATTATCTGGAACCAGCTCCCAAAAGCGGGTGGTTGTTTTGTCTTCAATCTTCTTGCCTCTTCCTGTAAAAGGTCTTGAACCCTTTGGAGTTACCTGCGAAATAATACGTTTTAAATCCTTCTTAATCTCACTTACAGGATTGGCTGATGATTTTTTAATATCAATACCCCAATCGTGATCTTGATTGTTTGGGATATCTATCTTAATCCGGACCAGCTTATGAGCATCGTTTGCTCGATGCAAACCCCACCATGTACCATGAATCAGAAGGCGGTTGGCACGATATAAATAAAATCCCTGTGATTTGGTGTAGCCGTCTTCCGTCGCGTATTTGTCAAATTCCTTCTGCGAAAGCTTCGAATGATGCGGCAAGATATAAGGCTGCACCGTTATTTCTGAATTTTTGTATTTAATTTTTTCAAGAACCAATTGCTGTGTAGCAATATGCTTTGGATTAAATGGATTAAACGGTTCTAATGTTTGACCATTGACTGAAATTTTCAATACCTTCTTACCAGGAACAATTCCCTCTAAAAAGCAATGAAAGACCAGCGATAAATGGCTTCGTAAAACATCTAATTTATGCGGAATGTCGGCTTCCGTAAATGTATCAATCCCGCGCCATACGACTAATGTTCCGCTCTCTTGGTTCATAAACTCCTCAAATAAAGGAATGTTTTTGTACTTATTGATGTCTGGTGTAATTAATAACCATTCATTTTCACGTGAAATATAGTCTAGATCCCATTGCTTAATGGAAACTATTCCATCCTTTTTTGATAAAACCGTTAAGTCTTTACACTGTGAAAAAGACGCTGTCTTCAGCCCTAAACCAAATTTCCCTAAATCAGAACCTTCTCGAGGTGAATCTGGATCATTGGCTGATAAACGCATAGCGTTAATCAACTCACTATTAGACATCCCTAACCCATCATCTAATAATGAAAAAATAGTTTTCGGATCTGGAAAACAAGAAATTTGAATGTTTTTTGCCTTTGCGGTAATACTATTGTCAAGCACATCTGCAACTGCTACTTCGAATGTATATCCAATATCGCGCAATGATTTAATAAAATTGGATACGACAGGCTGTACTACTTCCGTTTTCACTTCTTCACCCACATTTCTTATTTTTTAAATTGATTCTATTTTTAAGGAATTTTCATATTCCTTTACAAGTTTATAAAAAGTCGTCTTCCCAACACCTGCTTCTTGCATTGCCCTTACTGCCTTGATTTCTCCGGCCTTCCATTTTCTATAAACATGCTCAAATTCTTCAGTAATTTTTGCTTTTGGCCGTCCAAATGAGGAACCATTTTGCATTGCTAGTATAAATCCTTCACTCTGTTTCTTTCGAATTGGTTCACTTTCTTCACTAGCTGTCCAAGAAAGAATCTGTATCACAAGATCCGTAATATAGCTTTCTAAACTATCTTTAAATTGTGTCGTGTTAACTAAAGGCATATTTAACACAACAATATCAGCCTGGATTTTCTTTGTGATGTCAGTCCATTCGCTTAGGATTTCTTGCTTATTCTGGCCTAAGCAATTTAAAGAATGAAGATATACGACATCACCTTGACTCAACATTCCTTTAAGTACCTTGTATTGAAATCGACTGAAGTCTTTGCCAGATTGTTTATCTATGAAAATATTACGCTTGTCTAATTGTATTTTCTTAAATGTGTCCAAATGGTGCCCATCACTTTGATATTTATCGCTAATTCGTATATAACCAAACCTTCGAACATCCATGTTATCACCTTCATTTTGGTTAATATCACTAATGCTATCGAACTAAGTCCATTTAAGTATAAACTAATATACGAACGTTCGTAAACTATTTCTCCAGACTTTACGAACGTTAATATTAACCATATCAAAATAAAATATAATAGATTAAACGTTTCCAATTATTTTTTTTACAATTTCTTTTATAGAATTGCTTTGTATTTTAAAATATCAACCTGCACAACTAAATACACAGTTAATAATTTTATAATATTATAATTACATAATAAATGGAATTTTCCTAGTAAAATTTGGTTTTATCTATTTGGTATTTAACCACTTTTATTTCTAGACCTATTCGAAAAACACATAAGCTGGATCATCATCTACGAAATGCGATGAAATGACTAGCCTCCACTGTAAAAAGGATCAAAGACTCATTATAAGGGTTTTTGGGAATATTATAGATAGAAATCAATACTATTATTTGGTAATATCAAATTATGTTTAAACTAATTATTTAATATGCATTTCTTTGATTTTAACGTTATCCCAATTGTAATTTAATTACCTGTATGGGGGATTATTTAATGGATAAAAATGTAAAAATTTTAGTAGTTGATGATGAAGAGAGAATTCGTCGATTATTAAAAATGTATTTAGAGCGTGAAAGTTATCTTATAGATGAGGCTGAAAATGGCGATCTTGCATTAACAATGGCGTTAGAAAATAATTATGATTTAATTCTGCTCGATCTAATGATGCCTGGGAAAGATGGAATTCAAGTATGTCGTGAGCTTAGAGAAAAAAAGGCTACCCCTCTTATCATGTTGACAGCAAAGGGAGAAGAAGGTAACAGAGTCCAAGGTTTTGAAGTTGGAACTGATGATTATATTGTAAAACCATTCAGTCCAAGGGAAGTTGTATTAAGGATCAAAGCCTTATTACGGAGATCTTCACAGACAAGTTATTTAGAGACATCTTCAGCAGCTAAAGACCTTGTAGTATTCCCGCATCTAGTAATTGACAACGATGCTCACCGTGTTACTGCCAATGGGACTGATGTTAATCTAACTCCAAAAGAATATGAACTCTTGTTATATCTCGCTAAAACACCAGACAAGGTTTTTGACAGGGAAATATTGCTAAGAGACGTTTGGCATTATGATTTTTTTGGTGATCTAAGAACTGTGGATACTCATGTGAAAAGATTGAGGGAAAAATTAAATAGTGTATCTGAAGAGGCTGCGAGTATGATTGTTACAGTGTGGGGAGTAGGATATAAATTTGAAGTTCGTACAAATTAGATCGTTTACCTAAATTTATTCCCATAATAAAGTATTTCAAAATAATTGATAATATCACAATAATATAAATTGTACCCGCGATCGCTCAAGATGCTGAAAAAATAATCTATTTAAGATTACTACAAACGAATAGCAAAAAGTCCTGTAAATTTATTCAGGACTCTTTTAATCGACTTATATGATATATAAATAAGTTTCGAAAATTACCAACCTAAATGATTATCACGAATTATTAGATGTACCCCTCTTTCCTTAACCTCCCTTTTAGTAGGATCAATTTTAATAATTCCTCTTGTTTTTTTTGCATGGCAGTTAGGGCATAAAACCCAAAGATTATCGAATGATTCTCCTCCACCTTTTGACTTCTCTAAAATATGGTCTACCTCAATTATCCATAACTTTTTATTATTAAAATTTAAATATCCCTCCTTAAAACCGCATACCTGACATGTGTGATCTTCTAATATTGCTATTCTCTCTTTTTGAGCTTTGCTTTCTTTTCTCTTTTTTGTTTTTTGCTCACTCTCAATGTATTGTTGGCTATAATCTGTAAATTCCATAGCTTCTTTAAAAATTGCCTTTTTGCTTTTCTGGTTTAAATCATTGCATACAATATCTTCATCATATAAATAGTAATCATCCAATATAAATTTATCTACTGAATTGTGCAAGACTATCTTACTATCAAAATTTATTGTTATATGGTGACGTTTTATTAAACCATTTTCCTTATTATATGTGACGTTTGCATTTTTGAGATATTTATACAAGATTTCAATTGGTATTTTTAATATTCCTTCGTACCCTAAAATTAAAATAATATGTGATATTTCCTTGGATTGGTATAATGTTATTGCATTGGGAGTTACTCCAAACCAATATGAAGTTCCATTTTCATACAACTTTGAATATTTAATTACTACCTTCTCATTATTTTCTAATTGGTAAAAAGTAATTTTATTATCTATTTCACTTCTTTTAAATCCACCCAGTATTTCTAAAGAGTTTAAGTCACTTATTCCTCTTCTCTCTGGCATTGACCTGTCCCCTGTTCTCTAATATTAACTAATTAATTTATTTACTTAATTAAATGGTGCATTTATTCCAAATTTATTGCGGAATAGATCTTTTAAATCATTTTAACTAGATGAT
>NZ_NPDD01000179.1 GCF_002272245.1 Bacillus sp. 7884-1
GATCTTTTAAATCATTTTAACTAGATGATGTTAGTTTTATTTAATTTATTCTATTACAAAAAGAATTATCAAGATAAAATAATAACACGAGTAGTGTATCCTTTTATAATATTTATTAAAGAAATAATCCAGAACATTTTAACGTATAATATTACTTTCGTATGCAATTTCCAATGCAGTAGTATTCATGTTAATATTTTCCAATTAAAATTTTCTCCTCAAACTGGGTCAGATTCCTTTGTGTTTCAGCTTTTCCTGACTGTGTTTTATTTTTTTGCTCCCCTATATCAATAATTAAACCCTCAAACGAGGGCAAAATTATGTTATTCATAGTATTTCTTTACTTGTTGAAGAAATACTTATTCAATACAGGAAATATTAATTTATAAATGTAATATCTCTTCAGGTCTTCGTGATTGTATTTTACCCTCATACTCACGATCAATAGAATCTAAGAAATCTAGCATGCTGTTATACCCTTGTTCATAAACCATTTCTAGAGCTACCTCTGCAAGCCTTAAACCATTTACTAAAATGATAGGATATGCGTCATCTAAAACTTCTCTTTGAACAGGCTCTGAAAAATAACTGGTAGTTACATAAATACCAATCCAGCCCCTTTTTAGACGGGCAACAGTTCTTGCTATATGATTTCCGTTTGTGGGTACACCTAATTGTTCACATTTAGCCTGGCCAAGAACAACAAGTTTTGTTGTAGAAAAACCAGTGCCGATATCCAACCTTCCGACAAAGTCAGAACCACCATCCGAAGAAGAAGGGGTGATCCAACCCTCTACATATGAACCGCTATTAGCATTTAATATTTTTTGCGATACAATTGCAGCTAGACCTTCAAAACGAGCTTTTTTTCCCTCATAGAAATTGTATATTTCTTTAATAGCTTTTTCTTCACGTGAACCATGTGTAGGTTTTTGCATTTCAGCTTTAGTAGTAAGGAGTTTTGACACACGTCTTCTGTTCTTTTCAATAGCTGGTTGGCCAGCTTTAATCCAGTTTGTCCACGACTTTGGAGCTGAACTAATTGTTTCTTCCAACGACAAACTAGGATCTCTTCTTTTATTTATCCAATCCCAATTAAAAATCTCATCTTCAGACTCCAAGCTAAATACCGCAAAATCGAAAACATAGTTAGAAAAGTATTTATTTGTCTTCAGATCATACTGTGTAACCCTTTCTGCGCGTTCAACAATTCCATATCCTTGGAACATTACATTGCCTTTTGCTCGTCCTTTATAATTTACCCTTTTAAAAAATAATATAGGTATTGCAGATTGGCGAACTGAGATATCTAAGGAGTTTTGCACATCATAGGCTTCTAATAACCGTTTATTACCTGTTGCTAACTCTGGACTTTTACCAGGAGTCTTATTATCACCATAGTATCTAATATGTCCATTATCAGGGTCAAAATAGTCCTGCCAAGGTGTGTCTGATGAGCCTATTTTATGTGGACTGCTTGAAATAAGGATTGCCGGAGTTCTTATTTCATCAGGGCCATTTATTGCTGCTACTTTATTTATTCCTGATTCTAATAGAGGGAGATTATATCCCTCCTTAAAGGTAATAAAAAAGTAATTTTCTAAATCATCTATAACAGGAATCGCGCCACTATATGGCCTCCGATAGGCAAATATTTGTCCAATTTGCATTTTTCCCCTGCCTCCGTATTGATTGTTTAAAAACATGAAGTACCATAATTATTATAATATAAAAAAGCTAATATTTATCAATACTTCAAAAAAACTTGCTATTAGTTTAAGGTCCTAAAATATTCATTCTCTTTAAATATAGAATTGGATTTTTTATTGCTGTAATTGGTAGTCATTTTAGTTAAACTGTTATCTTAGTAAAGTTTTGTATGATCTGGTTAGTGGTAAGTAATAATAAAAACGCTTCATTTTCGAATAAACGTTCAATTGTTAGTTCCTCATATATCTATTTTGTTTAGTTGAATTAAATCAAAAAACGATAACTTAATTTTTTAGTGAATAAAATATGTATCGAGTAGCGTGATTTAAAAGGATTCTAATTAAAAGTGTATCTTCGTAATTAATAATTTTTACAATTTAGTTTCTGTCGTTTTTTTGTTATAAAGAAATATTAAAAGGTAATAACTAATTTTAAATGGGAGGAGTAATTTTATGGCTGATATGATGACAAAAGAACAACGAAGAAAAAACATGCAGGCTATTAAATCCATATCAAAACTCGAAAGTATTGTTTCTAAAGAGCTATGGAAGAAAGGGTTTCGATTTAGAAGAAATTCAAAAGATCTAATTGGAAAACCTGACCTTTATATTAAGAAGTATAAAGTTGTCATCTTTATCGATTCTTGTTTTTGGCACCAATGTCCATTACATGCTACTATGCCAAAGAGCAATACTGATTACTGGAAAAAAAAACTTGTACGAAATATTGAGCGGGACAAAGAAGTTAATGAATATTATAAGAATAAAAATTGGAACATTAAAAGGATTTGGGAACATGAAGTGAAAAATGACTTAGAAAAAGTTATTAAGGAGCTATCCAAGTTTATCATGTTTGCAAAAGAAAATGTAAAAAGAGAACCCAAATGCTTATTATAGCCTTATACAATGTTGTATAAATTTTCAAATCTATGTAAACCTATTAATCTTCTTAATAACAAAGTTCCATCCCTCCCCGAAGCACCTTAGAATCACATTATTCTTTTGAAGACTGTTAAAATATATTACTCTAGTATGAACTCGGATTGATTCAAATCTAAATACTCCAAAGTAAAGACTATCTTTAATTTTCTTACTCCTAAATAGACATAAAAAAAGACCCATAAGGGTCTATGCTGTTACTTCTTCTAATTCTGGGTCTTTCTGTAAGTCTACACTATCAAGTGCTGCTATTATATTTTTAGCAAGCCTTCTAATTACCGGAACTGATACCGCATTACCTGCTTGTTTGTATATATGACTATTTGCCATTCCTTTAGGGATTACATAGTCTTCATCGACAGGGAAACCTTGGAAGCGAAGTGCCTCTTTCGGAGTTAGTTTGCGATATCCCCAATTATCAATTATTAAAGGCACATTATGCCCCCCGGTTCCCATGTTAGCAGTAAGAGTCGGGCATACATTACTTTGATTTTCTCTTATATATACTCTTCGAAGTTGATAAACTGTATCTCTACGATTCATTGCCTCTTGAATCATAGTGTAATACTGACTAGTTCCCGTGTAATAATAAGTAGAGTCTTGTTGCTCATTACGATCAAGAATATTATCAATAGTTCTGGTTAATGGAATTCTGTCTGGCCAGACAAAATTATTTAAAGCCTTGTCACTCCTAAAGCCAACTATGAATATTCTTTCACGGTTTTGTGGGATATTTCCATATTCCATTGTATTCATTACTTTACTATCAATGTGGTATCCACTTTCCCGTAGCATTTGTTCGATTACAAGAAATGTATTCCCATTATCGTGTCCCTTAAGGTTCTTTACATTTTCAAGAAAAATCGCTTGAGGCTTTTTTTCACGGATAAAGCGAATTACATCAAAAAATAAAGTTCCACGCGGGTCTTTAGCCTCTGTATGTCCTCCACATTCAGGGCAAACAGGACCATGAATATATTCTTCATAAGAAACACTATGCTCGTGTTTACAATCATGACATTGGTACTTCATACCGTGTCGTTGTCCTGCAACTGAAAAAGCCACACATGGCCATCCAGCAGTTAAAATGTTAACATCCGGCATAGCATTTGCAGGTACATTTCTTATATCATCTTCTACTAATTCATGGTCAAAGTTTTCACGATAAGTTATACAAGCATTCTTATCCATTTCGTTAGCCCAGATAATACGGGCACCTGCTTGTTCAAAACCTTTGTCTATCCCACCTACACCGGCGAATAGTGATGCAACTGTATACGGCATAATTTTAAACCTCCCATTAGAATCGAATGTATGTTCTAGTGCTTTATTTTAGCACATTTAATCGATTCTGGCTGCCCCCTAAGTAAAATTTCTAGTTTTCAAATTCCTCTTCGAAATCAGCAAAGGAACCTAATCCTGCGAAATCTATTCTAAAGTAGTCTTCTGCAAGTTTTGTTACTATAACAGAATCTACACCTACATTTCTAAGCATATCGTAAGTATCCAGAGTTCCAGGTGGAATCGTAGTTATGTCAATTTTAGTTATATCTCCTTCTACAAGGTAATCACCACCAAAATTTCCCCTGTATGTAATACATGCATTTTGTCTATTTCATTTGCCCAAACTATTTCAGCACCAGCATGTTTTAAACCCCAAGCATGCCCACCGATTCCAGCAAACATACTTCCAACTTTAACATTTCAAAGTCAACTCTCCTACAAACATCTGTTTGCCAAATTAGTAATATCGTCATTTTAACATAGAACGGACAAGTTTTAAACAAAATATTATTGCTAACAAAATTACAAGTTAACTTAAAGCAAACCATATAGTTTACTTATAGCAAACTTACGACTAATTTGCAAGTTCCAAATGATAATATGATTTCAACAAGGAGGTACTTTCATGGTTGAGTTTTTAGGCGATAGAATTCAAAATGCCCGAGAGATTAAAAAGCTAAGCGCAAAAGAAGCATGTGAATTATGTAATGTTACAAAAAGTATGTGGTCATTGTACGAAAGCAACAAACGAACACCGTCAGTCGAGGTTCTAAAACACATCGCTGTTCAACTAAATGTATCTACTGATTATTTATTAGGCCTAACAGATGAAATGAAACCAAAGGGGGAGTAAAAAATGTTATTTAATGAACAACCAAAAGAATTACAAGAACTTTATAAGCAAATGCTCCGGTCAGCAGGCGCGCTTTCAAATCTATTTTCAGATAACGACGCACCCTATATTGTTTCAAGAAACGTTGAAAATGCTTTTTGCGAAGCTTTTGGTGCAGAAAATTTAGGGCGATCTGACTGTTCTGCTGATGCCTCATTAAACGGGGTGGGTATTGGAGTAAAAACATTCATTCATGGAAACGGAAAAACACTTCAAAAGGTGGCTGAATTTAACAAAGATGCAGTACTTTACAAAAACCTTCAACCAAAGGAGTTAATTTACACTGTAGCTAATTTACGTAATGAACGAATTGAGTTTACGATGCGAACTTATGGACTTGACTCCATGATTTACCACTGTGTAACTAGATTACCTGGGAAAATTCTTATCTTTGAATCAACAATGGATCAAATTGATATCCCAAATATCAAAAACATTGACGTAAGCAACAAAAATACCATTACTTTTGATGATGGTAAAAATGAATATAGCTTCAACCTAACTAAAAGCACACTGTATAAGCGATTCTTTACTGATGATCCTTTAACGGAAATTAATGTCTCCATACTTGAAAAACCATATGTTTCGTTGGCTAAGTTGTTTGATACTTTTCAACCGCAGTCACAATTCTTTACGTCAAAATCAATTATGGAACAGTTTGATTTCTTCACAAACAACAAAAATACTGCAAATGTTATTGAACCTTCTTCTGGAAGTGGCTCATTCTTAATGGAGGCACTACAGCAATATCAAATAAAGTCAAAGCGAAAGTTTGAATCGAGAGATTTCGTAATTCTCCCTCTATTCTCTGACCGAGGAAATAAACGACATGTGCCTGAAAAAAGCGGTTTGAATCAATGGAATGCTAGCGGAAGACCCAGACACCATGATGAGGTTTACATCCCTATTCCAAAATGGATACACGATGTTTTTCCAAGCTTTTTCCCACCTCGTGATGAAAGCTTCCAGCTAAATCTTCCTGATAAATCACTTTTATCTGCAAAGGTATGTCAAGAGAACAGCAAAGCGCTAATGACAAATCCAAATCGAGATTTAGGCGAATGGATGTTACGAAAGGTTCTCGGTTTAGCTGAAAGAGAACTATTAACTTTCGAAAAACTTGAAATTCTAGGTATTGACTCTGTTAATGTATATAAACATTCGGATAAACATTACTCAATTGACTTTTGTGATATTGGAACATTTGACGAATTCCAAGCAGAAAACCAAAAGTAAAAAAAGGGGTCTCTTTTGAGACCTTTTAATGTTTTCATAATAAAGAGGGAAATTAAATGAATCTAATTAATATGGATGTGATTGTTGGCGGGACTACGTGGGAATCGAATCCATCAGACCTGCCACGTAGGTCTCAAGCAGATTTGGAGTTAGAAGGACAGCGTTATTTTATGTTATTATTAATGATCAATAGTTACTCTCAATATTTATTTTTAAATGAGTTTACGGCATTTTTATAAAATTTGTGATTAATAGTGTTAAAACTTTTACTTGCAGAATAATTTCAAAATAACCCTATGATCATAGAAATGATTGATAAGAATTTTGTAAATCAAATCGCGAAGAACATCGGAACTCCTGAAGAGGTAGCAATTCGAGTTTTAAATGATGTGCTAAAAAAAACCATTCGGACTACTTCTCCAAACAATACATTATGTATTCCCAGGGAGGAAGAACTTTTGGAAGGGACTTTGAGATAACAACAACAAAGATTTTTCAAGAATTGCTTGGAGAAAAAAATGCCAGATGGACAGGAAAAGAAGGAAAATCTCTTGATGTTGTTGTCATCGACATCTCTGGATTAACTGTAATTATTGATTGTAAGGATGAGAGCGGTTATAGTATACCAAATGACCATTTTAATCGGATATCTGTAGAAGGCAGCGGCTATATCCCTGCTTACAATGCAAACTTCTTTCTTTATATTGCAGACAGTTTTAGCAAAAACTTTGTCAGGAACTTGCGCAGAATAGAGAACAAAACCAGTGTAAAAGGGGCAGGAATTTCTGCAGAAGATCTGCTTTAACTGCTAAAACTTCACCAAGAAAAACAGTTGAACCCAGAAATTTTATATAAATTGTTTACTTGTGGAAATATTATAAATAAAACGAATATCAATGAAATTTCAAAAAAATAAATTTTTCTTGGCATGAATACAAATTGTATCGTACTCATGCCATTACTTTACATCAAGATCAATCATATACCTTAATATATTGACCCTCTTCTCTCTTTTCTTCTAAGTAAGCAACTTTAAATTCCTTTAATGTTCTTATTACACTCTCACTTACTTCATCTTCCCCTTCACCAGTAACTATTATTTCCATATGATTAAATAGTTCTTGTATAACAATTGCGACTTCTAAAACTGTACCTATTGTTTCAATTTTGATCATGACTTCAAAACTCCTTCTTGTTAAATCTTTTAATAAAAAGTTTACTTCAAGAAACTTATAAATCTCCGGTTCATTTCCATTAAAAGCTGCAAATGAAATCCAGTAAACACCTTTTGATGAATAAGGAGAATTAATAAGATTGACTATACTAGAAATCCTTCTTGGAAATAACAATGCTTCTATAAGAATGGAAAAGTGCTTAACAGCATCACTTGTAAAGAAGGTACCTCCGATATTTAGGTAAGTCTGAATATCTTTTTGTTTTTTACACCATTTATCGATCATCTCAGCTTCCAGATTTGTCCGAACTAATAAAGCAATTTTTCGTTTACCCTTTTTAGTTTCAATATCACTCGTAACCGTGGCCATTGCTTTAGTAATTAGAGATATTACGTCTTCCTCAAGCTCAACCTTTGGCTTATCGACCACAGAGTGAATTATCTTGGAAGGATGAATTCCATTAGGAAGGCTCCTAGTACCTATAAGCCGGTCAGATTTCTCATTATTTGAGGATACACACTGTAGCCAATTGTTGCTGGCCCAATTTCTGAAATATGGATACATATCATCCAGAACTTGCTTTGCAGTTATATCGTTTTTACCTGCTGACTGTTGTTTTTTAGTTCTGCCTTTAACCTGTCAAAAGCAGTATGATCGGCGCCACGGAAACGATAAATACTCTGTTTGATATCCCCTACAACAAAAATAGTTACCTTGAGAGCTCTCTGCATTTGTAAAATCAAGCGGATCTGTACATCATCACTGTCCTGAAATTCATCCACAAATATATATTAAACGAATTTGCTAGTTTCATAAAAGGGTTATCTTGTTTTTAGCAATGCTTTTCCTCAAGGCAATGTCTACCTGTCGGGTCAGGTTCTAATCTCAACATTTCTTCCATAACCAAGCAATGAACCTATTTCATTAAGGAGCATTTTGGCAAAAGAATGGATTGAACTGATACGCATTTTCTTTAATTCTTCACTGTAGTATAAATATCTTTGCTGCTTTGTCAGTCTATAACGGGTAAATAATTCTTCTCGGAGCCGTCGGTGCATTTCGCTTGCTGACTCTTTTGAAAATGTAATCATTGCAATTTCTTTAGGAGAAGCCTTTACTTTTTGGAAAAGATACATAAACCTCTGGACTATTACAGTAGTTTTTCCCGTTCCTGCCCCAGGAGTAATTGATAAATGCTGATTAGGCGATGAGTGTTCAATCATATATTGTTCGAGATAATAGGATGTATAATTTCTAGCTACTTCAGGCACATTGAGATACTTAACTGATCCATCTAAAATTGTAATATCATTTTTAATATTGTAGTTATATGAATCTGGAAAAAAGATCTGTAAAAAATAATTTTCTATAAATTCTTTTTCCTCTTCTTTGATTAGTACATCTGAAAAAGAGACTTTTTCATCCGCGAGCAGGAATACTTTTATTCCTGAAAATAAAAATCTGCTTATCTCTTTTTTCGCCTTATTGTTTATTTCTTGGATTGCACCTGAATAGTCAGTAGTTCTTACTATTTCGACACTTTGCTATTGCTGATAATGTTTTGGTCTGTTGTTCCACCTCTTTCTCCCTGTAAGAAAAAACATTATATTTAAAATCTTTACAATTATTTATTATCGCATAATATCTGGTGTTTTTTTAGACATTTTGCTTCAAAGGTGTATTTGATAGCATTTAGTACAACTTTCTCCATAAAAACTCGAATCCCTCTAATTTCCCTTCTTTCGGATTATTATTACCATTATTTACTGAAAGAATATTTTTCGCACCCTACCATCGCTTGTACTTTATTCACTTTCACTTTCACTTTAAAAAGATTTTATAAAGTTTCTTCTGCTCCTTTAATGAATGAGTAATATATTCTGCATTTAGTGTTCTCTTCTGAATTTATCAAATCTAACTGGGGCGATCATTTTTTGTTGAGGTATACTCGAATCTATATTTGTATAAAAAATAGGCTAGAATGTCGTGACATGACACTTTAACCTGTTTAGGCTACCTTTATTTTCAATAAATGTAATTCATAAAATCCCACTGAATATCCACCAACATCAGTACCGTAAGCACTTAACATATGATTTTTACCAGTAACGTCAGATACTGCTTTTGCCACTTCTTGAGGATTGTTGATGATAATTAAATAGTTAACATTGGCAGGATTATGATAGTCAGCGTCAACATCCCATAACATCATATTTAAGGAATATTCATCCAACCATTTCATTTGTGAATTGCTATCCGTTAAAGCATATCCACCTTTACTTACTAGGTAGTTGGATAAGACTTCTTTAATGTCAATTAAAGGTGGAACTACATTGCCTGGTGGGCTCTTTTTAACTTGTCCATACCCTGTTCCCTTACCACCATATTCTTTACAAATAGCTTTGCCTTTATTAGCTTGGTTTGATACATCTTATACGTTAGTTCGGTTAGTAGCTGCGTTATTATCATTGATTTGTTGTCGAGTTGTTCCACTATCATTACATCCTGTAAGTGCTATTACAAGAACTAGTCCAAATCCAAGTAATCTCATTATTGATTACCTCCTAAGCTGTTTATTTTAGTATCTGTATTAGATTAAATATTTAATTACTAAAACTTACCATGTATTCCTTCGATAATACAATTTGAAAATATTTAAAAAATAAAAAAGAGTGACTATTTTAGCCACTCTCCAAACGATGTTCATTTCTAAGCATTTGTGAAAACCCAAGAAAATTCAAACCGGAATTTAGCGTTTATAATAAGGAACAATATCCAAAAAAACCTTCGAATATTGCGAGTTCCTCAATACTGCTCTAAACTGCTTCATATTTCGAATCTCTTCAGCAAGTGCATTAATTTCTAGTTTTGGGCTGCCGCCTTCGATTTGTTTGGCTGCTGATTCCGCATGGTTAAATTGGTCGTTAGATAGGAAAAGTTTTGTTTCAGTACATCCATATATATCCTGTGCGATATCAGTTGGAAATTGGGTGGCAATCATCATCCCTATTCCAAATGCCCTTCCTTCCCTCATTAATTCTAGGAGTGCTTTAGATTGGCTGACCCTGTGCGCTTCGTCCAGTACTACTGCCCTTGTGAGTCTTCTTGGCTGCTCTTTTGCCAATAGATAATTATGAATGGCGAGAATGATCATTTCAGCGATAGCTGCTTTAATTTCGTTAATTGGCAGCTGCGACAGCCTTAATGTATAGCTTCCTGCCATTAATTCTTCAAAGGTTAATTTCGACTCATTACGGAATAAATTCAATTGGAATAACAGATCAATCCGACCTAGTAGCGTTCCATGCTTTTTCTCATCTTCGAGAAGGATGTTATGTACATCCACGAAGGTTGGATATTCTTCTATACGATCAGGATAATTGGGCAAATTGGGTTCTATTCTTTTCCTTTTGAAAGCCTCAATAATCGCTGTTCGGAATTGGGTTGATTGCTGTGGTCCCAAGCTGTAAATCCTTTTGATGATCCCTTCAATTTGAATGATCTGATTGATCGCCAGGAAGTATCCTTGATTTGGGTCAACATAAGGGACAAGCGGATTGAACGGAAGCCCGTCAATCATAATATCGAATTTTTCCATCCTTTCCGCTTCTAAAAATTCTTCATCAATATAGTCATCCTTAAAATCAAATGCAAGTAATGGTATATGATTTGATCGAATTTCATGAATTAATCCTTTTGTTGTTTGCGTTTTCCCTTTTCCAGGATCACCTGTAATAATGATGTTGTGATTAGCTAAAGGATTGGAAATTTTTCTACGATGATCCCAATAAATTGGTTTATCTGTTCCTACTTGTTCACCAATGAGAAGTGCTACTTCAGAATTGATCTTCTCTTCAACTAGAATCTCCTGTTCGTTATCAATTTCTTCTGTCTCTGAATTTTCTACCGGTTGTTCTTCATTATTATCCTGAAGATCACCTGGTTCAGAATGTGCTACATGTTCTTCTTCATTAAGTTGATCGGGAACATCTGGCTCAAAACCTTCTTCTGATTCCTCTTCATTCTCCTCGGTATCTTGATCATTTCCCAACTGACTGGTTACCTCAGGCTCTAATCCAAAGGTAGAATGCTCCATGACTCTTACCGCAAATTCACTGGTCAATTCGTTTAATAGATCACCGTCTTCTTCAAGAAGCGGAATAAAGTATTTGTTCGGAATGGTGATGACTCGTACTCCATCCATGAATTCAGCCAAATAGTTTTGACCTTCTTTGCTTATATTGATTACATCGCCTTTGTAGCGCTCACCTTTGAAGGTTCCATTCGTATACAGTTTGAATTGATTCGAAATCAGTCTCGGGAAAATTTCCTCATCAAATTTCATGGCTGAAAGCTGATTCCGATCCATTAGCCCGTACATGATTGCTTTATCGATACCATCTAACACTAAATTTGCAAAATCCATTGCTCTGAACATTTCATCTGTTAATCCCGTTTTTCCAAAACGAGTAGCAAGTAAATCATGTGTTTTATGTACCTGATCCTTGCCCTTTTTCAAGCTAGAGCTTCCAAATTTAACTTCAATGACTCTAAGCTCTACTCTCAAGTCTTCTCCCTCATTAGGTCTATAAAGTGTAACTAATAGCAAATCGTCAGAATATTGCCCATAGCTGCCTAAATCTCTCACCCACCCTTTATCGGTAGGGAGTCCAATATTTCGATTTACTCGGAGAAACTCTTCTAGGCTGACAATAACAGAAAAATGATTTTCACTTTGATCGAAGACTTTTTCAATCAACTTTAGGTATTGGAACGTCACGACATTTCCGATCCGTTCCGCTACATTCGTATCATTGGTTCTGACAAGGTTTAGTGCCCAGCGCCCAGAAAGATTATTTAGAATCGAAATCGCTTTGTTGGCCTGCTCTTCCGTTGAAAGATCTAATATCCGTTTTACTCTACTGATGTATGGCTTGACTTGAAGGGTTGTCGTAATTACGTCATATCCTGCTTTTTGTGGATTATATTGATTGCTGTAATCTAGTATGATTGGCCGATCATGACCAGCAATTAATTCACTTTTGAATACCTCCAGGCCGATTTCCCGATCCAGATGAACCACCCATCTGGACTTTTTATACATTTCCTCTTTTAGCTTGGATGGTTTTACATCGACCTTCTGCATTCTCGCTTCATATTTCTTTAGGATTCCGTCTAGGCTATGATATTGCTCTTGTAGGACTCTTGAGATGTAAGCCATTGTTCCATATTCTTTGTTTTCCATTTCTTCATTGATCCAAAGAGCCGACAAATACGTTTTGGTTGTATCGTCTTTCTCTATTCCCTTCACCTTTCGGCTTACCTTTGGAATAAGGCCCTCCCCATAAACAGAGGATTGGAAGCTATTTAATAATGCTTCTCCCCGGACATCCGATTGAAATTCATTAATAACAAAAGTGAGATGAGCATATGGTAGTGATTCTTCATGGGTTTGCTTCGTATAACTTACCCGTTCACGAATGTGTTGAAAGACTTCATTTTCTGTATTTATTTGCGGAAATCCTTCTGGAACGCCTTCTATCGAAAACGTTAAGTCTAATAAGGTTCCAACCTTCCCTGAGCCAATGAGATTCAAATGAAGCTTTGGCGTATTTTCTCTATTTCGTGACTGCCGATAAAATTCCCGAAGAGCATCCAATACAAATTTTCCGTCCCCAGGATTAAATACATTGATATAAAGAGTTGTAATATCCGTCCGCGGTGCAAAAATAATCGGATGATATTCGATAAACTGCATTAATTTGTCTGAAAAAACTCTTGCTACATAGGATTCAACCTGATGATCCTCTGATTTTCTTTCCGCAACTTGATATCTATTCCAAGCTATAAAGTCTGATTCAATGATCTTGTACCATTTTTGCTTAAACTGGATTAGCGGTATATAATCAGATGTTCCTAATCGTTGAAAGTCTCTTTCGCCAAAAACAAATTTTTGATCCTTTTCCTGTAACCATTGCTCCACCTTATTTCCTAATTCTATTAAATAAGCAACATGCAATGGGTGAGTAGGCGAAATTAACAGTTCTTCGGATTCATATGAATCAAGTTCGATGAGATCTGTATAGATAGAGTATTGATACTCCTCTTTTACATCCTTGTTATATATTGAAATTTCATTACATAACTGTACGTAGCTAGCAACGTATTGGTTTGCCAACGCCAGAAGCTCCTCATCCCGGACAAAGAAGGATAATAGGAGAGAATTTACACCCTTCTCCAGTAATCTTACAAAAAAGGATTCTCTACATTGAATATAGTGATGAAATGCCTTCAAGTTCCATTCAGGTAAATCGTCTAACATAGGATGCGCAGTGATACTAACGGTCCGACTGTCTACGCCAAATTCTCCTTGCCAAATAAGGGTAGCAGGATGCTCCAACATTTCCTTTTCAATCGATAGGTACTTAGAAAACTTCCCGCCCAAGCTCTGTTTTCTACCTCTAAAGAAGATGGTTTCTCCATCTACTCGAAGATCAGGGCGGCTCCATTTTTGATCTCCACCTTGTTCTCGAATAAATTGCTTTCGATCCTCTAGAAGAATTTCAAAGATACTATTTACCTCTTGAACAGACTCTTCCTTCCCGGTTGGCTCCAACCATAATGGGAGATAAAATTCCTGGTCTTCCCAAGAAGGATTGAGCGTCACCTCAATTCCGTCTTCATGAACGATATCCTGAAAGCGCAGCCTGCGTGTGCCCTCAAATTTAATCGGTTCACTTACATCCGATATCATCAGCACTTCTTCTTGCTGGCGATCTTCCTTTTCAAGTAAGCAAATCACATCATCTAATCCTGAAGCCGTAAACGCCTGATACTGAACGTCAAATTGAAGGCTTTGTTCGTAGAAAACAGGATATTCTTCCTCTGCCTTCACAACCGCAAACTTTAATTCACTAAACGACTTTGAGGTGGATCTAGTTCCTGATTTAACATCAATCGCACAAAAGCCGTAATGCCCTACACCAATGGAGTCAATGCTTACATTAAATTGTGCTGTATTGTTTTTTTCAGGGGACTTAATTTTTCCAACCATTTTATTCGGACTGATCTTGATTCCACTATTACCCGTAGAAGCATGGATCGATTCCTTCGTAAGGTCACGATTAAATTCTATTGTTACTTTTATAGAACTGCGATGAGATCCTGCTTTTAAAAGATAGCTGGTCCCTTGTGTTTCTGCTTGCTCTTTTACAAGTTTAGCATCCTCAAATTCAACAGATAGAATTTTAAGTCTTTCTTCTGTGTCAATCTTCACCAATTTATGTTCAATAAGATTCTCAAATTTGAAATCATAAAGGCTCTTTTCTTCGGACCGATAAGCTTCAATCAACTTTTCTGCAAATCCTGGTTCATAGCTTTCCTCTAATTCCCTTTCAACTAGAACCTCAGGAGAAAACATATTATCAATCTCTTTTTTAAGTTTGATGTTCTCCTTTAATTTATTACTTGCAAATGAGTCTTTACTCATACCCGTAGCAGGTAAAAAAACATCTAGATTTGACAGCTCCTGGCCGAGTGTATGTAATTGGGTATCCTCTGCAGCCTCTGCCGTTTTATTTAAAGTAGTTAGAATTTTTTCAAGTTCATTCTCCTCTATTAGCTCCACTTCATTTTTCCACACACTTAATACATTACGGGCTGCTTCTTGTATAGGACCTGAAAAATTACTTCTTATATTTTCTTCAATCCCTTTTATCAATTGGTTATAGTGAAGAGGCTGACGTGGTGCCGTTAAGATTCTGGACGCTTTTTGCGTTTCCACCGGCTCATTATCAAAGGTGAGCAGTATTCGATTCGAAACAGGCTTCCCCTCATTGAAATAGAAGAAATCCCTTAGCTTTCCATTAAATTCTCTCGAGCAATAATTGGGTGTCAAATGTTCGAAAGCTCCACCCTCTTTATTTTTCACGCGGCATGGAATGACCGTTTTATCCTCATATTGTATAACCTTAAATGGATAAGCTTTTCCATTAATATCTAGGTGAATTTGGTCATTACAAAGTGAAATAATTTTATCAAATGCCTGATTCAGGGATGTATCACCATAATAGCTGATCAACCATTTTTCCCCTTCAGAATCAATTTGATAATAGTCGATATGCTTTTTCAATTGTTCGATCATTAAATTAGAAAATAGTTCGTACATAAATTGCCTCCCCAGAATCAGAGAATTTTTGCAGAAGTCCTGTCTCCTCTAGCTTCTTAAGAAGAGCTTCCTCTGCGTGTTGGTCTGGATTAAACCCATAGGTGGAAATTCTAGAAAGGAAATCCTTATAACGGATTTTTCTTTCATTCACACCAATTGTTAAGTGAACCAATAGAATGATTAAATCCTTTCCAACTCCATAATAATCACCAATCCCCGGCTTTCCAGCAATAAAGCTATAACTAGAACCCACTCCCATGCTTTGTTTGATAAATTGGATACCGGCCGTTCTTGGGGTTCGATTTGCCGACTTTTGACTTGCAAAGTGCTTCGTTACTAGATGTTCGTAACGCTTAAAGGTATTTCCCTCCGGCAGTTCCGCAAGATATTCATTTATCTCCTCTGCATCTTCCAATTTAATTACCTTCTCGACATAGGCGAGCATGAGAAGATCAAAACAGAGATTTATCCATTTACTAAATAATCCGTCCTCTTTTAACATTTTTACAAATTCCGAAAGCTTAAGGCTTTTATTTTGACTCATATTTCTAATTGTATTGAGGAGTACCATGTGAATATAGGATCTGTAAACCACCTGGGCCATTTCATTGCAATTTACAACAGGCTTACTCGACTTTGGTGTGCGAACCTCTTCAAATGTAAAGGTAATCATGGATTGGAATGTCCTATCATAGTCTTTTGTTGATGGAAATGCATGATTTTCAATCTCTAAAGCTTTTAGAAACTCCTTAAGCTCCCAGTCAAGATAATAACTAATCCGCATTACATAAATAGAGAAATGGAGACCCATTACAATGGAAAAATATCTTACCTTCTCTAGCCTTGAAACCTGCATTTCCAATATACGCTTCAGATCTCTTCGAAACAGTTCACCTTGTTTTTTATCAAAATCATATCCGTCTGCTGTGATGGGGTCACTTTCCTTAAGTTTTGGCTCAATCTTTTTATATTTATCTTGATCCTTCAACGCGCCAATAAAAAGCTTATCGATCGGTGTCAATGTTGCTTCATCATTAAACAAGGTTACTACATTATTAAATAGCTCATAATTAAACTGACCCGTTTCATCTGTCAGGAGCAATCTGAATAGATGATTAAAGCCCCGAGGTTCCTTTGTTTTTAAATTTCCAATCACTTGCAAATGAAATGGAAGAATATAGGGAATCTTTCTAGCCGATTTTGATTCAATATAATATAGGTCTTCAAAAATGGCCTTTAGATTATCCTTTAACCCAGCACTATCTCCTCTAAAGGAAATACTTCTTGAATCCAATAGGTTGTCAATTAATTTGCTGTCAATTTTAATTTCCGCAGATTGTTCTAATAACCCGCTAATGACAGATGCCCACATTTCTTCCCGTTTAATCGCATATGGAGAAAAGGGAAAAATGTCTGAAAGCATTCTCCGATGAAAGTCACCTAATGCTTTTGGAATTTGGTATTCCCAGCCATGTTCAGGCCAATGAATTTTGTTATCCTGAATGGAAACAATCCCTTCTAATCCATGTTCCCTTATCTTCTCGATCATTAGATTTTTTACGCTCATGCCTTTTCCACCTCAAACTTCTTTTTTAAAAGCCCCTGAGGAGGTTTAACACTCATATATACATCCTGTATCCGATCATGAATCGATACAGAATTCAATGTCGATGACTCCGCAAGCTTTGTGAATAACTGATTACAGAAAAACTTAAAATGGTGGTAGCGATTCAAATCCACACTTGATGGATTATAACCCTTTCGGATATGCTCCAATAATTCAAACAATCCAAAGTCAACCGCCAGCTCACCCAGGATTTCACCATTTTGCTCCATAAATGCAATCACAACCTCACGTGGAGCAAAATGGATAACTCGATAATACTCGGGATCCTGGTTTTTCAATGCAATATTCGGTTCCATTTGATTTTCATCAGGAAGCTCTAATTTAGTTAATACACGGAATCTTCCTGAATTCTTTAATTCCTGAACCTGGAAAAGGTCCTTTTTATTCGATTCTCCAAATGTAATCACAATGGCGGTTCTCAAGCTTTCGATCATTACTTGCAATTGTTCTGGGTCAAATTCTATATCCAAGTCAAATTGTTTGATCATGCCGTATGATATATATTCCTCAATCATTTTTTCATAATTTAAGAATAACTGTTCTTTTTCATTAAAAGAGGATTCAATCTCATCATCTTCATTGAAAAAATAAGCACGTCTTTTGGCGAATAAAGCATAATCCATTGCTGTTAATCCACCCTTTTCTCCCACACTATCACGAATGGATTTCAGAATTTCCGTATTGAAGGAAATCTGGTCAAAATGATCCGCTTGTGGCTGCAGGGACAACTGAATCACATGCGAATCCAAGATTTGTGTAGAAAGTAGACACGGATCTGAATGATACATCAACTTTAAGATATCGTGGTCTCCGCTGTAGGAAAACATATGCTGGAAAAACAACTTTTCCCCGATTTTTTTAAAATCACTATCTTTAAAGCCAGAAATATAAATATCGTCAGCTGTAATTAAATGATAAAGCAGATCCCATGCCGCTCTTGGGGTAAAATGAAGATCATGCGTAATGATCGTCTTATAAATCGACCGTTCAATTTGGTCCTGGACTTTAGGGTGCGATAATGCTTTCAAATTGAAATAAATCGGATCTAAAGGATGATGATCTTTTTCGTACTCCTGAAATGCTTCAAACAGAAAGCTGTTTTCATTATGAATATTAAGCTTTTCCATCATTCGCCTAAACATCGATGGCTGTTCATTCTGGTCAAAGGCAAGCAGGTTTCTTTGATCCAGATTGATCAACAAAATTCTCCACCCTGTATCTTCCTTCTTATCTACCAAGTCCAAATAATAGTACAATTCCTCTTGGAGAAGGTCGAATTCTAGCCCCTCTGATTTCATCTCCTTTGCCTGCTCGAAGAAGGAAACAATCATCCCCGTATTCATCGCAATTAAATGTGTTTTATCCGGTCTCGTTCCATTTTTCGCATTCAAAAATGGAGAAAAGAAGGTCCCTAAGATATCTAACTGATTCTCATCAGGGTCGTCACTATGTGTTGCATCCCAATTCACGGTTATTTTTTCTTTTACATTTTCCGGAAGTTTAGCGTACACCTTTTGAATTAAGGCACTTTTCCCATCTCCAGCATTCCCACCAAGGACAATTAAATCCCATTTTTCTCCAACTTGTTGAAGCGCTTTTTCTAAATATTCATCGAGTTCCGTTTCGATATAAAGCTTCTCTTGAAATTCATCTGATCCTCCCTCTGACACCACAGAGTGCCTGGAAGATGCCCTTAACCCAAGCAATAGCTCTAGAAGGTTTTGTTTCCTTGGTAGGTTCTCGATGGTTGATGGTAACTCTTTTTCTTCGTTTTCTGTGTTTGATATTGGTAGGTCATTCTCTTCGTTCTCTGTACCTGCTATTGGTGACTCTTTCTCTTCTTTCTCTGTGCTTGCTATTGGTGGTTCTTTCTCTTCATTGTCAACCTCTACTCCATATTGCTCACATAAATCTGCAAGGCCTCCATAAAACCCAGAACCGACAGCATTAAATTTCCATTCACCTGAATATCGATATAAGGAACCTAAGACAATTGCCGTTTCCATACTAAAGGTATAGTCTATTAAAAAGTTTGCTATTTCCTCCTGGCTCTTCTTATTGAGAATCACTAACTTAATATCATTCACTTCAGAAAATGTATGCCCGTTTTTTTCTGATTCGTAGATGGTTAAAGTGAACACAATTTTTTCCACTTTATTTTGGATCTCAGGCAAATGAATAGAAAAACTTTGCTTATCTGTTGATGTAGTCGGCTCTTCAAGGAGTACAGAACCGTTACTAGAAACTGGTTGTCCGTAAAAGACAAAATCCTCTAAACTAACGATTTTTTCATCAGCATTTAGCAAAAAAGCAGAGATATCTATATCAAAATGGTTAATAGAGTTCCATTTAAAAGCAATTTTCAACAAGTTGTTATCTGAATCACTTTTTGTAATATCGATCTTCTGACCCTTAATCAAGGAAATGCCCATTTAATTATTCATTCCTTTCTTTAAAAAATTGACCCAAACGAACGGATCAAATTCTCCATTTAATTACGGACACCAAATCGTGTAATACCCATTTTTTATCGAATAGTCATACAGCATAATAATTTTTTTAGGTTTATAATTGGTCATCAACCCATTAATTTTGTCATCATCTTTTCTAACCCGTAGCTCATCATTTCGATCAATAAGTGATTCAAGGAAATATTTTACCGGCAGCTTGTCACTTTTTGAACTTTGCAGCTGTTACAGGATAAAACCAGGTTCCATAGTTGGTCAGCTTGGACAAATGACCAAGGGATAAAGTGATCGACATGTGTTTCTCTCTTTTTACCAGATAAAAGTCCTTTTACAATAGAAGCAATCAGCCACAGAGTGATCTAATAATATTTTCTCAAAAGGCCGCAATGACGAACGCCTAGCGATGCTTTCTACCTTTCCTAAAAGATAATTAATACTTGGTACTTCATTAAACTCTTCAATCATTGCAGCCATATGGTAATTAGTCAGGTTAACAATCAGCCTTTGATAATTTAGCATAAAGCTATGTACGGCAGGATTTAGTTTAAAATTTCTTCTTTATGGTCAAATGCATAAAATGATCCTCTTGTGTCCCCATATAATGCCCCATATACATTTATTTTCATAATTGCTTTTACTTTTTTCATGAGCTTGATTTGGATGGAGTCTGGAATTTTATCAAAAATCATTTCAGACGGGATCGCATTTTTTGTTTATTCTTCACTTATAATAGCCACAACTCGAGCTGTTTTACCGCTGTTTTGGTTTATTAAAATGGTGAACAATTAAATTCCAATATATCTTTGGAAAGAAGTTTGGCGATTTGGTCGTAAGCAAGTTCAAACTGATCATTCACTTAATACAGATTTTCAATTAAGGATTTATCAGTGCGTTATATAAGTTGAAGACTCAACAGATTTTCTAGATAAAACAATGGTGAAGATCCTCCAAAATTCCTCATCCGTTAAGTAAGCTTCTCTCAGTTCACTAACCTTTAGCTTATGACTCATCTTTAAACCCGATTTACTCATCATCCACTTCAATTAGGAAAGAAGTCATATTCTCTATACTTTTCCACTCCACCGCTTTATGGTTTTTTCAATTTCCTCCATATTAGTTCCATGATCCTTTGCTAGACAATGAATTATTTCCAATACATCTACGAGCTCTTCTATTGCCTGTTTATTAGCCTCTATGTACTCAGTTATTTCTTCTTTTATTTTTTACTCCTTTAAGTACTCAGTATTAAATAACTGTTTCATCCGGTGGCCTTTCCCTGCATTTTGAATGATGACAGGTATTTTACCTCGAACGAGTTAATTATAGATTAACATATAAACCTTCCTTATTATGGATATATTTATAGTTTAGCACAGGGTGGTGTATAGTTGAAGGATGATCAAAAAGAAGACATCGGTCTTTTGGGATAAGTCCCATGACTAGATTTTTTTGGATGAAAATAAAATAGAAGCTGCACCATTTGATTGAGTACAGTTTCTTCGTACCATTTGCTTATTTCACTAAATCATTAACCGTATAGTGCCCTATATACAATCTTTTTCCATGCGTTTTTACTTTTCCAGCGAATTTCAACTGTATGAAGTTCGAGAGTTTATCAAATATCATTTCAGAGGGAATTGCACCTTTAATTTGGTACTCCTTAATAATACTCACCACTCTTGCCGTTTTCACACTATTTTGGTTGTCCAATTGTGATGAACGAACAAATACAATATATTAATTCAAATTGATCATTTACCTAGTGAGATAGGTCAGTCCCTGAACATTGCCTACCTTAATATCAAACTTTGACAAGGTAGAAACCCTCCTTTCTATAGGTTAGTGAAACATTGAATTTAAATCATCTACAGATGTTCGGCCAAGGGTTTGCGCCCGCTTTTGGAGAAGCTGCCCTTGTCGTTGCGGTACAAAAGGCGTCGATAAAGCGGTAAAATTAACGAAGTGCGTAAAGGTAGTTGAAGAAGCTGGTGGGTTAGAGTTGTTGATGGTATCGATGCAATTATAAAAAAAACAAACTGTTCCCCGACCGATTTGAATAATTATTTGCAAAAGATAGATAAAGATCTTGCAGAAAATTATGCAGAAACCAGACTGTGGCTTGAATATATTCAGGTGCCGAAAGACCCTGGCGTATTAAATGCTGACGGCACCATCAACTGGGATGAGGTTCCAACGGGCGGCTACGTACTTGATGAAAACGGAAATGCGATGAAAGAAACTCATAATCCGGAACAAGGAGAAGTTATTGACCGATACGGACCTGCAAATGGCAGATATACTTCACCTGTTATAGATGGGAAACCGTATAATTATGATCAGCGGGCATTGCATTTTGTCGAGGATCCTTCAAAATATCATCAGTATAGAAATAACGGGAGATTTCAATAACATTGAATCTTATGTTAATCATACGCCAGACGCTGTCCTTAGGGAAAAAGTAACAACACTCATGGATGCTTTTGACCTATCTTATGATGATTTAAAAATTCAAAAAGGTAATATTGCTCCAGTGCTTGGTTCAACCGGAGGCGGGATTCAGTATGAAATGCCATTACCAGTAGATTTATTGGAAGGTATAGGCCTTAATAGAAAAAATGAAATAAGGTGTGAATACGTTGACAAGAGAGAATGCTTTAGAAATCATCCAAAGTGAAAAATTACAGAATTTAAATTGGTTCGATGACCATAAAATTAAACCAAATGAAGTTGGCATTAGCGAAAAAGCAAATAAATGGAAAGTATATACTTCAGACGAGCGGGCAAATCCGATCTCAGAGAAAGAATTCCAAACTGAAGGTGAAGCATTAGAATATTTTATTAAACGATTTAGAGCGTTGAATAAATTTCAAAATCTCTAGGGATGATAGTAATTAAATTATTGAGAGAAAATTAATATAGCTAGAAATTAAGGACTAACCTCGATTTGTTAGTCCTTTAC
>NZ_NPDD01000180.1 GCF_002272245.1 Bacillus sp. 7884-1
GAAAAGCCGCCAATAATGGCTGCTCCATTACACTTAATGGAAAACGATTATAGGATTAAAACTCTAAATGCGCCTTTTCCTTTTTTTATATCCAGTCTATCTTGTACCTCGTTCCCTAGGCCGCAATAACCTATGATTCTGTTGTCCTCCTTATGGATAATTAAAGATTAAATTTGTAAATTTTTCATGGGTATTTTTCTTATTTTGTTCCATGGACCATTTTATGATTTTTTCTACATCCTCGCGAGTAGGAATCTCCTCTGGAATATACTGATAGAATTTTTTTTCACTAACCGCCGTATAAATACTCTCAGTCTCGATTCTTGCACCTAAAAACATACGTATCCCCCAATTTCACTCTCGCAAACTTTTTCATTTCCTTTAGTGGCAGTTATTTTCACTCTCCCATTTATAGATTAAAATTCTATAAAAAACAGCGTTAATCCTTCATGGATCAACGCCAGCTATAATTTCAAACTATTAACCTTCCAGCTTGTTGGTTGATGTTTTTATTGGTTGTTGAGAGTAGATGTCTAGAAATGTACCGTCCATAAATTTTATCACGACAGCATGTGTAGCGATCGCAACTTCTTCCACTGTTTTTCCTACCAGATTTTCAGGAACCACTTTAAAGTCATTCGTTTCCATTTTTATCAATTCCTTTCCTTTCAAAATTGATGCCTCCATCTGCAATCTTATGATTGTACATTTAGCAATTGGATTAATTTTATGATTTTTTCATTGTCACCTTGTTGAACGGTTACTAACTTGGTATTTTTAATAATATCTGTGTAGAATTCTTCCCCGGCAGGATAATTGCCATCCCAGCGTAATGGAATGTTGTATACATTAATTGTGCCATCCCAGCGTAATGGAACGTTGTATACATTAATTGTGCCATCCCCATTACCACTATATGTTACAGATCCTTCTACTAAGCGGGAACCGGCTAACTGGATAACATTCTCTGGATAATGAGAACTGGTGTCATCATTGGGATTGATGGTACCTGCAGGAATATGTAGAACATTTAATTCATCAATCTCTTGATTGGGTCCAAGATGAAGCCAAATTCGAGCGTATTCAATTTGTTCACTAGAATACTGGGTTC
This sequence comes from Bacillus sp. 7884-1, assembly GCF_002272245.1. Lineage (GTDB taxonomy): Bacteria > Bacillota > Bacilli > Bacillales > Cytobacillaceae > Neobacillus. The sequence continues at coordinate 1,112 of NZ_NPDD01000180.1, forward strand.
GTATTTCTTTATCTTGCTTATCAACCTGTTTTATTGCACCATTTTCCGACGAAATATCGCCCGAATCATTGGCAGGGGATTCTTTGGAAGGAGGATTAATTGCATCATCATGATCTGAATTAGATGAAGCTCTATTTGTGTCCGGCGAACTAGTAGATTTCTGAGGAGAATTAGAACAACCTGCAAAAATCATGAAAAATATGGTGATCAAAACAACAAAAGATACTTTCTTCAATCTCTACACTTCCTTATAACTTTATTCGTTCATTATTAACATATTTAGGACCCCTTTGATCTGGTGTTTCATGGCTAAAATGGATGGTAATTTGATTGGGAATATCGGACCAAAGATTAAATAAATGAAAACTATGCTAACAAAGAATAGATAGTGAGATAATGGTCAGAGTTATCCAAAAGGCTTATTACTCATTTCCACAGTCTTCCATTTTTTACTATCATACGGTTTTTAATGATAAAAAGTTTCACATTATTCAACAAAATCTGCTTTAAACCTTCTTGAATTATCCCAGCTTCCCTGGATGTGAATTCTATTCGTAACCGTCGTGATTTTCCTGATGCTAGTATCGCGCCATTCTCTATTCGATTTCAAAAATAAACGAAAACATCATCGAGAGCTTAATACAGGAAAATATAAAAGGAAAACGCGGTTAGCCGAGCTAATCGCGTTTATTTTTAATGATATTCATTTTCTTCTCTATCTCAATTTCTAATTAATCTTATTCGATAATAGATTCTAAAAATGGTAAGAACCAATCCAATGATGAATACGATTGCTAATAAAATCATCGCAGATGGGAAAAGACCGAACGCATCCATAATCATCGAATTATTATTCTTTAATGTTGGTACAATAAATAATAACCAACCGATCCCGACGACAGGTATTAATTGTGGGATTAATCGCAGATAGTATCTCCATGCTGGATGTTGTTCAGGCGTAATGCTCTTATTTCCGCCAAAAATTTGTATAGTCTGCCTTATCCAAAATATTAAATTCAATCATGTTCTCAAGCAATTCATAATTTACTGGCTCTTTCCACGAAATACGAAACAAGCCTTTGGTAGCGCTATAGCCAGCTTTTGCTATGTCATCAGCAAATTGCGCAATTCCTGCCACCTCTGGTGAAACGCTCAAATGCTGCTTCGCTGTAGAAAAGCCAATGATAAATGTGCCGTGGTCAGAAAACATTGGCGTATTCCATTTGAATACCGGTTCCAAATTCGGGAATTTATTGGCAACCCACACCAAAATCTCCTTTGTTCTCTCGCGGTGGTCGGGGTGATCGATTCCTGCTAAATATTCTTCAAAAACCTCCATGTTGATTCCTCCTAGAATATTATGTTCTCGATTCATTCGAATTCATTCTTAACTAATACCATAAAAGGCATACTTTTTGATATTCTTTTTTGAAATATGATTATTTTGTAAATAACCGGAAGTGGCATCTACCATTTCTTTCGGTCCAGCAATAAAGTAGTTCCCATCGTTCTTATATAGATGGTCAGTAGCATCAATAAGATATGTAGAAAAAGAACTAGCCCATTCTATTTTTTTATTGCCTTTTATGTCTTTGTCCCCAAGGTTTGAATACAGATAGAATAAATAATATTGCCAATAGGATTACTTGTATGATAATCCAAATCATGAGTTGATAATGATTTGCCATGAAATGATCACCTATAGATTCTTCTAAATGCTGAATACCATTTATAGTCCAATAATATATAAAGATAAATCCTAAAATTAAACATATTAATGTCAGGATTTCTTTTGTAATTATCCAATAAAATTTAAATAACCCCCATTTTGTAAGGAGAGAAAGGATAAGACCGGTAATAACCGTTCCAATTAGTGAAGCTCTACCCGCAGTTTGTTCCATTTGGAGTATACTTTGATAATAGGCTTTTATTACCTGACTATCATTAGTCATTAAAACGCTAATGGACAGGATTAAAAAGGTAACAGTAACTCCTAACCAGATTGCAGAAAATAATATATGTGCCGATAACCACCATTTTTTATTAGTAATAGATAGATTTTTCAAAGTTTTTTCTCCTAAATTAATTGATTTTATGTTGATAAAAACAGAATCGATTATATCATTTTTCTTATTGAACTAAGTATACTTCTCTTGCTTAGAATGCCATACCTTCTTCCATTAAACAGCCCGTTAGCGAATTATAACTTTAAAAAAAATAGTGCGTTATCCTCCATGGACATCGCACCTACAAATTAAACAACGTGTGTTTCCCTTATTAACTTTCTTACTTCTTTTCCTTAATTGTAAAACTGTTTCTGCACAATTTTTATCAAAAATAAGGGCATAAAACCTGCTTATAAATTAACCCTTTAGAATTTTAGAATCATGTTTGTATTGTCTATCATTCTCTTACTATAAAATTAAGGAAATCTTAAGGAAGTATATACCAATATCATAAGATCTCCCTCTTATAATTGACATAGCAAAATTGAAAAAGAGGTGGGAATTTTATGGAGAATTTATTTCATGGAAATCAGCTTATGGTTGCTTTTATTTTCTTTTCAATCTGTTTCCTACAACCAATCTTGTTACCCTTTCCAGAAGCAGCAACGATCGGAGTTGGTACTGCTGTACTCGGTTCTCTTCCTGTAGCAATTAATAGCTTTGTAGGTACACTTTCAGGAATAATAATTGCATATTTCATAGCAAAAATTGGGGGACAAAAGCTAATTAGAAAATTAGTAAAAGAACATCAATTTAAGCAGTATAAACGTTATGTTTCGAGAAACGAGATAAGTATTTTATTTATTTTATTTGTGATACCTATTTTACCTGATGAAATAATATGTTTTGGAGCAGGAATA